>JAQBPY010000072.1 GCA_028287285.1 Gemmatimonadota bacterium | reverse complement strand
CTTTTCCATCAGCGCCTTGGACATGCCCATCGCGTTGATGGGGTACGCCGCCTTGTCGGTGCTCAACACGATTACGCGCTTCACTCCCGCGGCGACGGCGGTGGTCAGCACGTTCTCCGCGCCGAGGATGTTCGTCCTGACCGCTTCCATTGGATGGAACTCGCACGACGGCACCTGCTTGAGCGCCGCCGCATGAAACACGAAGTCCGCCCCGACCATGACGTCGCGGAGGCTGTCGGCCACACGGACGTCGCCGAGGTAGAAGCGCAGTGACGGGTCGCTGAATACACGACGCATGTCGTCCTGCTTCTTTTCGTCTCGGCTGAAGATGCGGATCTCGCGCAGTCCGGTATGGAGAAAGCGCTTCAAGACAGCGTTGCCGAACGTGCCGGTTCCACCGGTGATGACGAGGGTGCGGCCGCTGAAGGGTGAGTTGGCAGTCACGGAGTGCAGTGCGTTGCTCGAGTAGTGGAAGACCGGAGTGGGTGCAGCTTACGGGCCAGCCGCCGAGCGATCAAGCAGCGCCACCGCGCAGGACGGCAAACAGCTCGGCGAGTCGCTTGTCCCAGGTATGATCGCGCAGCGCGCGCGCGCGGCCGCGCGCCGCGACACCAATGCGTTGCGCCGGATGCGCGAGATAGTATTTCACTTTCTGGACCAGCTCCGCTGTGTCTTCGTAGCACTCGATCTCCACGCCTTCCGTGTACAGGCGCGCGAGGTCTGGATTGCGGTGCGTGATGTACAGCGCGCCGGCCATTGGGGCGTCGAAGTCGCGCAGCTTGAGCGTATAGACACTGGCGTTGTGGGCGATCGTGCCCACGCCGAGGATGATGCGCGACTGCGCAAAGACCGTCGCCACCAGATCGGCGCCGATGGGACCATTCGGCCACCCCGGACCATAGGAGGAAACGTGGACGCCAGCCTGTTCCAGCGCCGTGACCACACTGTCGCGGACACCGTAACGCCGGCCGACGAACTAGACGTCGTGGATCTTCTCGCCCTCGGGAGCGGTAGCGAAAACGGCCGGATCGCTGGCCAGCGGCCACCACTGCGCGAGTCCACCTTCAACCGCATACCATAGACAGCATTCCGACGACGTCGTGAGCACGAGATCGAGGCCCGGAACGAGGCCCACAGAGCCGAGGCGGTAGCCCTGGTCGCTGACCCAATGGTCCGGCAAGCGATCGTCCATGGCGACATTCACGGTAATGACGCCCAGACGCTGAACCTCCCGAAGCGCCGCGGCGGACATGAGGTTCGCCCACAACTGCCCAATGACGACGTGCAGCGGCGGCCCAGATGCGATGCGCTCTCGTACGAGCTGCAGCAGGCGTGCGTCGTTCATCGCGATGACGGCGGGATCGTTACGACGGACCTTGCCATCGGCTGACGCGACTTGAATTCCGTACTCGCCACTCTCGCGGAAAAAGCACGTGAGGTCGGACAACCGCTCGAGCGACTGAATGAATCCGCCACGGTCCTGCTGAAGATCTGCGCCCACCCAGAGGACGCCGAGGCGTTCGGGACACGTCGAAACATCGATGTCGCGGATGCGGGCGCGGCTCGCGAGCTGCGATGCCACGCTCTCCTCTCGATATTCGATCCCCATCGCGCGCGCTCGGCCCTCGTACGTCGCCTGGAGTCGTGCCCGATGCAGCCGGAGGGCGATCGCCTTGATCGATGCATTCGCAAAGCGGAAGACGGCGAATCGCCGGAGCGTCTCCTTTACTTGCTCCATGCGGCCTCCGGCGACGTGCCACTCGGATCCAGCGATGGGTCGGCGCCGGTGACGCTCGCCCGGGCCGACGGGCCGCGAGCTGCTCCCGCCATCCTGTACATCCAGAGAAAGTAGATAGTGGCGAAAACGGCGTTGGCGCTCAGGACGCCGATCACGCCGTAGTAGTGCGCACCGATGACGTTCAGGATAAGGCCGAGAACGGCCGTCACCGCCTTGGGGAGCACGAGCTGCTCCGTCTCGCCGCGCGACAACACCGTGGTGGCCACCACTTGTCCTGCCGCGAGCAGCCCCCCCGAGAGCACGCCGAGGGGGAGCAGTGAGCTGTACGTCGCGAACTGCGGACCGACCAGCAACGCGAAGATCGCCGCGTGGAACTGCCAGGTGACCAGCATGGCTACGCCGGTCGCCAGCAGGATCACCGCGACGGCGGCCAGCACCTGCAGGTGGGATGCGCGGACGGCATCCCGATTCTTCCCGGTTCCGGCAATCTGAAACACGATCGGTGCGAGCAGCTGCTGAATCGTCACACCGAGCAACGAGAACGGAGCAACGGCGATCTGGTAGACGACGGAGTAGACCCCGACCTGACTGGTGGAGATCATCGCGTTCAGGCTCCAGCGGTCTGACGCCATCTGGGACCAGGTCAATCCGCCCGTGACGGCGAGGGGTTTGGCGAAACGCAGGAGTGCGGGGCGCCATTCATCGCCGACGACAGTTTCGCGTTCGGCGGACCGCACGCGGGCCCGCGTCCGGATGCGCTGCACCGCGCCGGCCACGGTGAGCGCCAGAGCGAAACCAGCCATGGCGATTGGCGCGCTGGCCGTATGGAAGGTGGTCAGCGCCACAGCGGCGACCGCGAACCTCAGGCTCTCCGAGCCCACCTGCATTCCGGACACCCAGCCACGATGCCGGAGCGCCGCGTCGATCGCGAGGTTGGTCGCCAGGAGGGCAGAGGCGGCTGAGAACCAGAGGCACATAGCTCCCATCACGAGCCAGTGCCAGAGACCGAAGGCGGCGAGCACGACGCCGGCCGCAGCGCCGCCCGCGAGGCAGAGCCCAATGGCTTGCGCCAACATGCGGTCCACGTCGCGCATGAATGGCATGAGGCCGCCGGTCTCCCAGGCCGTTCCCGCGTAACGAAGGGTGGCGACGGCCACCGGACCCAGTGCGACTTGCTGAAACAACGTGGCGATCGACAGGCCGAGGGCCAGAATTCCGAACTGTTCGGGGCCGAGGAGCGTGGTCAACACGCGAAGACCCCCGAGTCCCACGGCCGCGACTCCAATCTGTCCGGCGATGACTAGCGAGAGCTCACGAGCGAAACGGAACGCCCGTCCGAATTTCGGCACGACTGGTACGATTGCCGGCGTCTCGATGACGTCTGTCACATGGTCTCCAAACGCGTTCGACCCTCCAGCCGCTGAGCGCCCGGGGTTTATCTTTCGACTGTGTCGGGTACGACCTTGGA
>JAQBPY010000066.1 GCA_028287285.1 Gemmatimonadota bacterium | reverse complement strand
CAGTGCGGGGGAAGCCGGAAGGTGTGGTGAGGGCCTCAGTATTTCGACTGGGCTTCAATAAACCGCTCTCCGTTCCCGATCTGTGCGGGCCCCGTGAGGATTCTCTCACGGGGCTCGCGTTTTTCCGCCCATGCCACACATACTGATGGTCCCCGGACCGCTCACTCCGAACGTCGCCATGCCTCTCGTGACAGTCACGCGCCGCCTCATGTTCAACGCGGCGCATCGCGTGCACAACCCCGCGCTCTCCGAGAGCGAGAACGTCCGCCTCTTCGGCAAGTGCAACAATCCGCACTGGCACGGGCACAACTATACCCTCGACGTCTCCGTTCGCGGCACCATTGACGGCACCACGGGATATGTGCTGGACCTGGGCGTGCTCAAGCAGATCGTGACGGAGCGCGTCGTGGACAAGATGGATCACATGAACCTCAATCTCGACGTGGACTTCATGCGCGGCCTGAACCCCACGTCGGAGAACATCATCGTCGCCATCTGGCGAGAGCTCGAGCCGGCCATCACGCCGGCGGCGCTCGTGAAGCTCGTACTCTGGGAGACCGTGAACAACTACGTCGAGTACACCGGTGAATAATTCGGAAGACAGCATGTCCGCGTACGCCAGCCTGGTTCGGCAGCAGCTCTCGCTGCTGGGAGAAGACCCCGAGCGCGAAGGGCTGCTCAAGACGCCGGAGCGCGTCGCGAAGGCGATGACATTCTTCACGCGCGGCTACTCGATGTCGCTGGGCCAGGTGGTGGGCAGTGCGCTGTTCGAGGAAGAGCACGAGAACATGGTGATGGTGCGCGACATCGAGCTCTATTCACTCTGCGAGCATCACCTGCTGCCGTTCTTCGGCAAGGCGCATGTCGCGTACATCCCGAACAGGCGCATCGTGGGGTTGTCCAAGCTCCCGCGCATCGTGGACATGTTCGCGCGCCGCCTCCAGGTGCAGGAGCGGCTCACGGAACAGGTGGCCCACGCCATCGAGGAGGTACTCGAGCCGCGCGGCGTCGGCGTCGTCATCGAGGCGTTCCACATGTGCATGATGATGCGCGGCGTCGAGAAGCAGAACTCCCGCACGATCACGTCGGCGCTGCGCGGTGGATTCCGCGATGACGCCAAGACGCGCGACGAGTTCCTTCGTCTCGCCTATTCGTCGTCGCGATGAAACCGCTCCCGTCCGTGTCGCTCCAGGGACGTACCGTGCTCGTGACGGGCGCATCGCGTGGCATTGGAGCAGCGGTTGCTCGCCGCCTTGCGTTTGCGGGCGCACGCGTCGCATTGCTCGCGCGCGACAAGGAAGCGCTCGGCGCACTGGCCAGGGAAATCGGACGCGGCGCCGTGGCGCTCGCCTGCGACCTCCGCGATACGGAGACACTGAAGCGTGCCATCGATCAGCTTCCATCGCTCATGGGCGGGGTACCCGACATCGTGGTCAACAACGCCGGTGCGTTCTTCCTCACGCCGGCGGGCGAGACGTCCGTTGAGGCGTTCAGCGAGACGCTCGCCACGAATCTCACAGCGCCCTTTGCGGTCGTGCGTGCGCTGCTCGATGCATTTCGCGCGCGCGGGAGCGGACACGTGGTCACCATCGGCTCGATTGCGGATCGCACCACCTTCGCCGGCAACGCTGCCTACGCGGCAAGCAAGCACGGCCTGCGCGCACTGCACGAAGTGCTGCGCGAAGAGCTGCGCGGCAGCGGGGTGCGGGTGAGCCTCGTGTCGCCCGGGCCCGTCAATACGGACCTCTGGAACACGGTCAATCCCGACGAGCACCCTGGCGTCACTCCACACGCGTCGATGCTCACGGCGGATGCCGTGGCGGATGCCGTGCACTACGTGGTCACGGCGCCGCTCGCACTCAATGTGGACGAGCTGCGGTTGTCGCGCAGCTGACGCCGCATGTTCATCGAGCTGGTTGACACGCTCCGCTGCCCGGTTGCGCACGAGGAAAGCTGGCTCGTTGCAGCCGCGGACCGGATGGACGCACGCCACATCATGGCAGGAAAACTCGGGTGCCCCGTGTGCGCGGCAGAATATCCGATCATGAACGGCGTCGTTGACTTCAGGCGCGATGCAGCCACGCCGTCAGCCCGGCTGGCACCACCTGATACCGAGGTGGCGCTGCGCCTCGCCGCACTGCTCGACCTCTCCGACTCCCATGGCTTCGCGGTTCTGCTGGGGGCATGGGGCAATCACGCCATCACGTTGAGCGACATCGTCGACGTCCCGCTGCTCGTCATCGACCCACCGCAGGAGATCGCCGGCTCGCCCGGCGTCTCGGTCATTCGCTGCGACGGTGCGCTCCCGTTGGCAATGGGCGCAGCACGTGCCACCGCAATCGACACGGCGAGCGAGGCGCGCGTCGCCTCTGCGGTTCGCGCGACGCGCGCCGGGGGCAGGGTCGTGGCACCGGCCAATACGCCGGTACCTGCCGACGTCAGCGAATTGGCGCGAGACGATGAGCTCTGGGTGGGCGAGAAAAGTGCCGCTCCCTCACCGCTCGTGACGCTGCACGTGCGGCGAGGCCAATAGCGCGCCTCAGCCGATGGCTGGTCCGTCGTGCTCGTCGGCGTAGAGCTTGTCGATCACGGTCCTGTAGGTCTTGTCGATGATGCGGCGCTTTACCTTGAGTGTGGGCGTCAGCTCGCCGCGCTCAATGGAGAAGTCGTGCTCGAGCAGTGCGATCTTCTTGGGCATCTCGAACTTCGCGAGACCCTCCAACTTGCTGCGCACTTCCTTGTCCATCTTCGCATGGATCGTCGGCATCTCGAGCAGTTGTGCACGATCCGTCCAGATGATGTTCTTGAACTTCGCGTACTTCTCGAGCTGTTCCCAGTTCGGCACCACGAGCACCACCGGGAACTTGCGCTTGTCGCCGATCACGACCGCCTGGCTCACGTACTTGTTGGTCTTGATCATGTTCTCGATCGGCTGCGGGGCGATGTTCTTGCCGCCTGCCGTGACGATGATGTCCTTCTTGCGATCGGTGATGGCGAGGAAGTCGTCGCGCACCTCGCCGATGTCGCCGGTATGGAACCACCCCTCCGGATCAATTGCATCCCTGGTGGCGTCGGGCTTGTTGTAATATCCCTTCATCACATGGGGACCGCGCGTGAGGATCTCGCCGTCGGAGGCGATGGCGATCTCCACCCCCGGAAGCGCCTTGCCCACGGTGCCGAGCCTGAATGCGCCGGGCGTGTTCACCGCGATCACCGGCGACGTCTCCGTCAAACCGTAGCCCTCGAGAATCACGAGGCCCGCGGCATAGAAGAATTTGTTGATCTCGGCGGCGAGCGGCGCGCCGCCCGATACGAAGTAGCGCAGGCGGCCCCCCGTGCGCGCCTGGAGCTTGGAGAACACGAGCTTCTGGGCGATGCGATACTTGATGGCCAGGAAACCGCCTGGCTCCAGCCCCGCGAGCTTTTCATCGGCCCACTGCTCGGCGACCTTCCGCGCCCAGAAAAAAATCTGCTGTTTCACCGCGCCGCCGGCGAGGGCGTTCTCGAGCACACGCGCATACATCTTCTCGTACAGACGCGGAACGGAGAGCACCAGCGTTGGCCGGACGGTCTGCATGTCGATGGGCACCGTATCGATCGACTCGGCATAGGCGATGGAGCAGCCCACGTGGAACATCATGTAGTGGCCCGCCATCCGCTCGAAGATGTGCGACAGGGGCAGGAAGCTCAGCCCGATGTCCTTTCCCTCGAAGGGCACCGCCGTTTCGGCCGCCATCACGTTCGAGTAGAGGTTGTCGTGGGAGAGCATCACGCCTTTTGGCTCCCCCGTGGTGCCCGACGTGTAGATCAACGTTGCGAGATCATCGGGCTTTACGGCATCGGCCGCGGCCCGATATGCCGCCTGCCGAGCTTCCGTATCCACCGCACCGCCACGCGTCTCGAGCTCGGCGAGCGTGTGATCGGCGCCCGCATGCGGAAGGGCGGCGTAGGTGATCACTTCGCGCAGTGCGGGGCAGTGCGCACGCACGGACGCGATCTTGGCCGCCTGGGCTTCGTCGCTCACGAAGACCGCGACAGCGCCCGAATCACGAATGATGTACGCGGCCTGTTCAGCAGGCAGGTTGGGGTACAGCGGTACGTCCGTGACACCTGATGTCACGCATGCGTAGTCGGTGATCGCCCATTCTGGCCGGTTTTCCGAGAAGATCGCCACGCGGTCCCCCGCCTTGACGCCCAACTCGTGCAGGCCCAGCGCCACGCGACGAACGCGGTTGGCGAGTGCGCGGCTCGAGATCGGCTCGTACACACCGTTGACTTTGTGCTGAAGCGCGTCCGGCTTGTCGTGTTTGCCCACTGCCCCGAAAAAAAGCTGGGGCAGGGTGCCGGGCTCGGAGTTGCGTGGTCCCCCGGATGAATTCATCGCGGCCTCCAACGTGGTAAGTGGCCGTGGTGGAACGGCCGGTGGGACGGCGATTATAAGTGCGGGGACGGTGGATGCGCCAGCGTACGATGCCGCTCTGGTCCCTTTCTTTGCGGGTTGGTTAAAGGTTA
>JAQBPY010000127.1 GCA_028287285.1 Gemmatimonadota bacterium | reverse complement strand
TGCAGGAGTTGTTGTCCCTGTCGTCTCGCAAGGATGCGTAAGAGCAGATACATCTTGACCGCGCGGGAACCCTCGTCTCGCGGGAAGGTCCGGAACTCACGACGCCAGAAGCAGAATACAGACGGCGGATGACGGATCAGGACGTACTTACGCTCGTTCGGACATCCGCCCACCGCTTCCGCTTCCGGCGTCGTGAGTAAGATCTCTGACACGTGAACAATGGCAGCAGGGTGCTCTACCGCTCAGGAGACCCTCGTCTCGCCGGGAAGGCCTGGAACTCACGACGCCAGAAGCAGAATACAGACGGCGGATGACGGATCAGGAACGTACTTACGCTCGTTCGGACATCCGCGCACCGCCTCCGCCTCTGGCGTCGTGAGTAAGATCTCTGACACCTCAATCCGATCGCAACACCACCGCCGGATTCTGCCGTCCCGCACGCCGAGCCGGCAATACACTCGCGATGACCGTTGCAGCCACCAGTGAGACTGCCACACCAGCGAACACCGCGGGGTTGCGCGGCGAAATGCCAAAGAGATACGGCTCGATCGCTCCCGCTACGAGCAGCGCCGCAGGAGTACCGACCAGAAGGCCCACCAGCACGCCGGTCATCGCGTCCGAAACGAGGAGTTGGACGATCGCACGACTCGTGGCGCCGAGTGCGAGGCGAATGCCGATTTCACGCGTGCGCTGCTTTGCGGTCCTCAGGCTGACACCGTAAAGACCAACCGCGGCGAGCAGCGCTGCCATCACACCGAACGCCGTCACCAGGATCGTGCGATACCGCTCCATCGTATACGACTTCTGGATCACCGTCGGCACCGACACCACCGTCGACAGCGTGGCCCGGGGCTCGACTTCGCGCAGCATGGCCCTGATGGCCGAGGCGCTGCTGCTCGCGGCGGCGCCGCGCAGGATGAAGACTGGCGTTGCGTCCGGCAGTTGTTCGAACGGCACGTAGATCGTCGCCTCGTCCTCGCGCGTCAACCCGCGGTACTTCACATCAGCCACCACGCCGACGATCCGCCGCCACCGCCCCTGATGCTTCACTTGGCGACCGAGGGGTGACTGTCCACCAAAATCACGCTGCACCTCCGACGCACTCACGATCGCGACGAGCTCACCACCAACGCGATCGTCCGCTGTGAAGGCGCGGCCGGAGAGCAGGTGCATTCCGAGCATCTCGAAGTAGCCCGCTCGCACATAGCGCTGCTGAGTATGCCGCGGCTCAGGTGGTATTCCACCGCCCACCGCGTCGAGCTCGACGGGCGAGCTGTATGCGCCACTGACGAATGGTACGTGCGTCGAGGCCGTCGCTCGCTCGATGCCCGGATAGCTCTCGAGGCGACTCATCATGTCCGACGTAAACGCGCGACGCTGGTCGTCCGTGAATCGCGGTGGGAGCGCAACCTTCACGGCCGTGAGCCCTTCAGCGTGAAAGCCCGGATCCACGTCCGTGAGCCGGCGCAAGCTCCACGAGAGCAGTGTGGCCTGTACGAGCAGCACCATGCAGAGCGCCAGCTGGATCGCAACGAGCGCGCGCTGCACGTGCCGCGAACCGCGGCTGCTCTGACCATCGCCGGAGCGCACGATGGCCGCGACGCCGGCTCGACCGGCGATCAATGACGGCAGGATTCCAAACAGGATTCCCGTACCGACGGCACACCCCACGGCAAACGCCAGCGCCCGCGCGTCCAGGCCAGCGGTGTCGAGTCCCGGCACTCGCTCGGGCGCCACGGCGACTAGACCACGGATCATGAACCAGGCGAACCCGGTGCCGAGCAGCGCCCCGAGCGACGAGAGGACCACGCTCTCCATGAGCAGTTGCCTCACGATGCGAGCGACACCGGCGCCGAGTGCGGCACGTGTCGCCATTTCGCGAGCGCGAGCGGTGGCTTCGCCAAGTTGCAGGACCGACACATTCAGGCAAGCGATCAGCAAGAGCAGCCCCGCAGCCGCGAGGAGCATCAGCAGCGGACCTCGCGTTGCCCGTGCCTGGTCGCTCTGCCATTCGGCGACCCTCGCGCCGATGGTCGTGTCGGCCGAGACGATTCGCAGCACACGTGCTGCCTGCTCAGTGGCGACACCATAGGGTATGCCCGGCGCGAGGCGCGCGAGCATGCGGTAGTTGCGGTTGCGACGCGAGACGAGGTCCGACGAATCGCGAAGGGCGGGCGTCCAGAAGGTCGGCGCATCGACCGTGCGATCGATCTGCAATCCCGGAGGCAGGACACCGACGATTTCGTATGGCCTGTTGTCGAGTGTCACGCGTCGTCCGATGACCGTCGAGTCGCCACCATAGCGGCTCTGCCAGGCCTCCCACGTCAGCAACGCGACGTCGGGACCGTTGAGAACATTCTCCGCATCGGTGAACGGGCGGCCGAGCACCGGATGAATGCGCAGCACCGAGAGCAGCGAAGCGGTTGCCACGACTTCACCGACGCGCTCGGCGCCCGCCTCCGTCGTCAGCGTGACGAGACCGGCGGCATTGTACAGCGCGACGTCGCTCAAGGAAGTGGCGTC
>JAQBPY010000026.1 GCA_028287285.1 Gemmatimonadota bacterium | reverse complement strand
CTATGGCCTCTCCAAGATCACCACGCCGGCGCGCGCGGGCTCGCCTCCTGCTCCGCCGCGCGGACGCGTGATGGATACCACCGAGATCAGGGAAGCAATCAAGGCGCAGGTTGACGCAGGCGTCGACTGGATCAAGATGTACGGATCCACCGGCAGCTTTCAGAACGTCACCGGAGTCCAGACCTTCACGGACGAGGAGATGCGCGTTGCCGCCACCGCCGCGCACCGGTACGGGAAGCCCATCGCCATTCACTCGTACGGAGAATCCGGCGGGCGCGCCGCCATGCGCGGCGGCGCCGAATCTGTGGAGCATCCGGCAGGCCTCGACGACGCCACCCTTGCCGAATTTGCCAGACGGGGCACGTACTACGTGCCGACCATCGATCACAATCGTTTTTACGCGGAGAATGCGAGCACGCTCGGATACAGCGAAAAACAGATTGCGGAGCTCGATTCATTTCGGCTGTTCAACCTCGAGACGGCGCGACGAGCGAACAAGGCAGGCGTGAAGATCGCCATGGGCTCGGACGCGGTGTACTGGATGTTCGGTGAGAACACGCGTGAGCTGGGCTGGCTCGTGAAGGCAGGCATGACGCCGCAGCAGTCGCTCGCGACGGCAACGACCAATGGCGCCGAACTGCTGCGGATGCCGAGCAAACTCGGAAAGGTTGCACCGGGCTTTTTTGCCGACATCGTTGCGGTGGACGGCGATCCGCTGCGCGACATCGACGTCGTCATCAACCACGTCGTATGGGTGATGAAAGGCGGCAGTGTCGTCGTGGACAAGCGGAGCCAATAGGCGGCGCCGGCGTGAGGCAATAGGTAAAATCAAACCTTCCGTCAACTGCGCTGTCCAAACCACATGCGCTATTTACTGATCGCCCTGCTCGCCGCCGCATCCACCTCTGCGGCACAATCCCCTCGCCCACTCAACGACGCCGAAGTGCGTTTATGGCGCGACGACCTGCGCTTCCTGCGGACCGAGATGCCTGCGCGTCACGTGAACCTGTTTCACGACATGACGCGCACGCAGTTCGACAGCGCGCTCACATCCATCGACACACGCCTTCCCTCGCTTGCCAGGCACCAGGTCATCGTCGAGCTCGAAAAGCTTGCCGCCCTCGTTGCCGACGGGCATTCCAATGTGGGCCCCTGGCGCGACAGTCTCATCGCGTTCCACTCACTGCCGGTGGCGCTCTACTGGTTTTCGGACGGCATCGTCATTCGCTCGGCAGACTCCGCCCATGCCGCACTCATTGGCGCACGCGTCGTCGAAATCGGGGACGTCCCCATCGATTCGGCCATTGCCCGTGTCCGCCCGCTCATCAGCCGCGACAACGAGATGGGCGTGCGTCTCTATACGCCGCTGCTCCTTACCATGCCGGAAGTCCTGCACGCAACCGGCATTTCGCGCGACAGGAACACCATCAAGCTCGTGGTCGAGAAAAACGGCACTCGGCGCACCGCAACGCTCGAGGCTGTGGGCCTCTTTCCCATGCTCACCGGCGACGTCGACAAAGGCTGGAATCGCCGCCCGGGCTGGCTCGATGCGCGCGATGCGGCCAAGCCCGCACTCTGGCTCAGCAACACCACGGACTACTACTGGTACACGTATGTGGGCGCCGAGCGAACGTTGTATTGCCAGATCAACACCATTCAGCAGAAGTCGGCCGATTCACTGCGGGTATTCGTGGCTCGTGCGATCGCCACGGCAGATTCCGCCGGCGCCGAAAAGTTCGTGGTGGACCTTCGCCTCAATGGCGGCGGCGATGGCACATGGAACCAGCACATTTTCCTTCCACTCATCAAGTCGCGCTATGACGTGCCCGGTCGGCTCTTCGTGATCACGGGTCGCAAGACCTTCTCCGCCGCACAGATGCTCGTGACCGAGATGGAGAAGTACACCAACGCGATCTTTGCGGGCGAGCCCACGTCATCGCATGGGAACCAGTTTGGCGATTCCTATCGCATCGTCACTCCCAACAATCGCGTTACCGTCCGCGTATCCACCCTCTGGCATCAGTACCTCGACTCGCGCGACAAGCGCATGATGGTCGAGCCCGAGCTGCCCGCCGTGCTTTCGTTCGCGGACTACGAGGCCGGACGTGATCCCGTGCTGGCGGCGATTTTCAAGGCCGCCGTTCCGCGGGCGGCACTGAAGTAGCACGTAGAAGTAGCACGCATGGGATGACACCTTTGGGCGGGAGCTGTCGTAGGTTAGTCCATGGCCATGGCCCGCCCGCGGTTCAGACCTGACATCGAAGGGCTGCGAGGAATTGCCATACTCCTCGTGGTACTCTTCCACGCGGGCGTTCCCTTGGTGGGCGGCGGGTTCGTGGGCGTGGACGTGTTCTTCGTCCTGTCCGGCTTCTTCATCACCGGCGTCCTCGTCCGGCTGCAGTCCGAAACCGGCACCATCGACCTCGCGGAGTTTTACGGACACCGGGCCCTGCGCCTGCTGCCGGTGCTGCTGGTGGTGCTGCTCGTGAGTCTCGCCGCCATGATGTGGCTCTATGCGCCCATCGACCGCGCTGCCATTGCGGCCACGGCGGGGAGTGTCGCGCGCTCCTCCGCGAACATCGAGTTCGCCGGCAAGTCCGTGAACTACTTTTCCACCGGCGAGAACCCGCTTCTTCACACCTGGTCGCTGTCCGTGGAGCAGCAGTTCTATCTGGTGTGGCCGCTCCTGTTCCTCGTGGCCGCCCTGGTCGTGAAGCGAGAAGACCGGAGGCCGCTGCTCATCGGCATGGGCGTGGCCGGAGCAGCGTCCATTGTCGCCTCCGTCATCATGACGGGCACCTCCCAGTCATGGGCCTTTTTCGGCATGCCCACGAGGATCTGGGAATTCGCGCTAGGCGGCCTGTTAGCCCTGGTTCTCAACCCCGCCCGCGACCGCACCAGCGCCGCCGCCACCGGCGTACAGGTCGCGGGGCTGGTTGCCATTGGGTTGGGTGCTGCCCTTTACAGCCGCACCACGCCATATCCTGGCTGGGCGGCGCTTCTGCCCGCGTTCGGGGCCTGCGCGCTGCTCGTGGGCGGCCAGCGTGCGCCTGACAGCCCTGTCAGCCGCGCCCTGTCCATTGCTCCGCTGCGATGGCTGGGCCGCATGTCCTACGCGTGGTATCTATGGCACTGGCCCCTCGTGGGTATTGGCGGCGTGCTGGATCCCGCCCTAGGGGTTGGCGGCAAACTACTCTGGTCGGCCGCGGGCCTGGTGCTGGCATGGCTGACCTTTCGATTCATCGAAGAGCCCGCGCGAACGAGGCTCGCCATTCCTCGCCCCTGGCTGCTGCCGGCGGCATTCGTCGCCAGCGGGATCGCGGCGCTGATTGCCCACGGGGCAATGCTGGCCGCAGAATGGCAAGCCGCGCGGCCGGATCAGCGCATGTTCGCGGCGGCACGCGAAGACCGCATGCGGCACGACTGCTGGGCCACCACCATTGATGATCCTCGCGGCGCCTGCGAGTTCGGCGACGTCAGCGCCGCCACGACCGTCGTGCTCTTTGGTGATTCCCACGCCGAGCATTGGCTGGGTGCGCTGGACCGCATCGGGCGTGAGCGGGGCTGGAAAATCGTCGCGCTGGTCAAGGGGGGCTGCCCCGTGGCCGACGTCCCCGAATCCGAGAACCAGCGCGGGTCGAAGAACTACCATGAGTGCATGCGCTACCGCGAGGCCATGGTGCAACGCATCGTTGCCATGCGTCCGGCGGCCGTCATTCTCTCGAGCTGGGACCATTACGTCCCAGTGAATGGGCGGCCGGGCCACTGGCAGGTCTCTGTCGGCACATGGCAGCGCGGCCTGCATCGCACGTATGCGCGCGTAAGCGGGGCTGGAATTCCCACCGTTGCCCTTCGGGGCACACCACGCACCTGGTTCGACGTGCCGGCCTGCCTGTCCCGCCGTGCTGCGGGTTTGCCGCTCGCCGGCGACTGCAGCTATGACCGGGATGGCTCCCTGTCGCCCGCGGTGTACGCGGCGCAGACGTCGGCCGCACAGGGGCTCGACGTCCGCTTCGTGGACATGAACGACCAGATCTGCGCGAGCCGGCGGTGTGCTCCGGTGCGGGGCGGCGTTGTCGTCTTCACGGATGACAATCACCTCACGGCCACCTTCAGCCGCTCCGTGGCGCCTGCCCTGGAAGCTCGGCTCGATACGGCTCTGGCACCCGGTGGCCACCGCCTGCCCTGAGCCTTGGGGGGTCCGGCCCGGCAGTCAAAGACGAACGCTTGGCGGGAAATCTTCGGGGATTTTGCCGCTTTAATGCATGATCTACTGGACTTGTGTCACGCGGTGGGGAATTTTATTGCTTGTTAGCGACTATAACCATTGACAGGCGCCTTCCGAAGTTCGACCTTCCCGTCGCTTAGAAAATCTTAAGAATTGATTTTCGAAGCGAATTGTGGAGGGAACCAACCATTGACCGACACCCCGATTCTGAGCCATGGCTGAAATTGATTTGAAGCGCGTCGACTGCACCACGGTGGGCAAAGGCCCCTGGAAGGTTGCGCAGGATGTCTCGAACCGCGCCGTGCTCGTCAAGAATTCCAAGAGCGGCTTCTCCCACAAGGTGTACTACGGGACCCGCACCAAGCGCACGCAGGAAGACGCCGAACAACAGGCGACGGCCATGTGTGCCATCCTGAATCTGCTCAAGGCCAAGCGTCCGTAGGATGATCGAGGGTATCCGGCACCGGTGACCTCTCGGTCGCCGGTCCGGCCCCCTGCCCGTCCTCAGTACCAACCAATTGGCTGCTCATTGAGGTTGATGTGTACCTGCTTCACATGCAGGTACTCGTCGACGCCCCATGTGCCGAGCTCGCGGCCTATGCCGCTCTGCTTGTAACCGCCCCACGGCGCTTCCACGAACGTGGGCTGCATGTGATTCACCCACACGATGCCCGCCCGCAGCTTCTTCACGGTGCGCATCGCGCGGAAGATGTCGCGCGTCCACACTGCCGCGGCGAGTCCGTAGTCCGTGTCATTCGCGATGCGAATCGCATGGGCTTCGTCGTCGAACGGAATGACGCAGGCCACGGGCCCGAAAATTTCCTCGCGCGCAATACGCGCCGAATTGTCGACGTCGTAAAAGATCGTCGGTTCTGCAAACAACCCGCGGTCCACGCCGGCGCCTCGCGCCCGCCCACCTCCCAGCGCGACCTTCGCTTCCGTCTTGCCGATCTCCTGATACCGCATCACGCGGTCGAGCTGCTCGCGACTCACCAACGGCCCCATCTTCGTTGCGCGATCAAGTCCGTTGCCGAGCGTGATGGTGCGGGCCTTCTCGACCATCGCCTCCACGACCTTGGTGTAAATCGACCGCTCCACGAGAATGCGGCTGCCCGCCGAGCAGACCTCGCCCTGGTTGATGAACAGGCCAAACAGCGCGCCGTCCACGCTCGCCTCGAAATCCGCATCGGCAAAAAGAATGTTCGGCGATTTTCCCCCGAGCTCGAGGGAGATCTTCTTGAGCGTGTCGGCCGCGCTGCGCATGATGCGCTTCCCCACGTCGGCGCTGCCGGTAAAGGCGATCTTGTCCACGTCCGGATGCGCCACGAGCGCCGCGCCCGTATCACCCATGCCGGTCACGATGTTCACGACACCACGCGGCAGCCCGGCGTCGGTGAAATACTTCGCCAGCTCCAGAATCGTGAGGGGTGTCTGCTCCGCGGGCTTGAGCACCATGGTGCAGCCGGCACAAATGGCCGGCGCGAGCTTCCACGCCGCCATCAATAGCGGATAGTTCCACGGAATGATCTGCCCACACACCCCGATGGGCTCGCGCAGGGCGAGGCTCATGGCGTTGTCCGGCACGGGAATCACGTCGCCATGAATTTTGGTGGCGAGCCCGCCATAGTACTCGAAGCAGGTCGCCACGTCCGCGATGTCGAGCTCCGCCTCGACGATGGGCTTGCCGTTGTTGATGGTCTCGAGCTCCGCCAGCTCGGCCGCATGGTCGCGGACGATCTGCGCAAGGCGGAACAGGATACGTCCCCGCTCCTGCGCGGTCATTTCAACCGTCTCGAACGCTCTCCGCGCCGCCTTGACCGCACGGTCGATGTCCTCGGCATTGCCGTCCGGCGTCCGGGCAATGACGTCCTGCGTTGCCGGGTTGATGATGTCGATGGTGGTCGTGGAGCGCGAGTCGGCGAATTCGCCGTCGATGTACTGCCGGGTGGTGTGCATGGCGGTGTAATCTGTCGTCTCGCCGGCGCTTGTCACCCCGTCGTCACGATCGCCGAGCTGAATGGCCCGATCAGAAGTGGATTGGACTGTCTTCCGAAGCCCTCCCCACCATGAATGGCGCAGTGGTCTGGGAAGACGCAGCGGTCGGCGAATGGAGCCGCCGTCCATTGGTTGATGCGGACGATATGGCGCGCAGCAACTGCGCCTGCTCGCGCCACCGCGCCGCCTGTTTCTTGTTGCCCAGCCGCTCGTAGGAGCGAACGATGTTCTTTGCCGCTTCCGTCGAAATGCTGCTGTCCAGCTGCATGGCGCGCTCGAATGATGCGACCGCGTCCCGATACCGCCTGGCTTCGTGGAACAACCTGCCCAACGCCGTCCACTCGGCCGACGTCTGCGGTGCCGACGCCATGGCCCGATCTAGCCTCTCGCGTGTCGCGCGTTCTCCGGCGCCATCACCCGGCGCCGGAGAAACCGTCAGCAACAGCGCCACCAGCGACGCGATCATCATGGGAACGGACGCGGACGCGGCTGCGGCCATGGCCATGGGTTGAACGAGTTGCTGCCCACGAGACCGCGTACCGCCGATTCGCGCACGGTTGCATCACTCGACTTGAGCAGCTCGGTCAACGTCTCCTCCGAGCGCCCGCCGGACTTGATGAGGGCACGAATGAGCGCCTTCCGCACCTGGTCGCTCTTCTCGGCCTTCAAGGCGTTGTTGATCTCGCTCGTCATGCCCGCATCACCCAACTGGCCCAGTGCCCACGCGGCGCGAAGCCGTGTGTCGTCGTTCTCGTCCTTCAGCGCGCGCAGCAGGCCTGCCGGGGCCTTCGTTCCATGCCCGGCGAGTTGTCCAATCGCCCACGCCGCCGTACCACGAACGCGGGAGCTCTTGTCGTTCTCGATGGCGTTCCCGAGCGCGTCGACGGCGGTGCGGTCGCCTGTTTCGGCCAGTGCCCACGCGGCCGTTTCCCGGACGTCGTCATCGCTGTCGCGGCGCAGTGCCGTCCCGAGCGCTTCGGCGCCGCTCTTCCCCCGCGAGTTGCCAAGGGCCCAAGCAATCATCTCACGGACCCTGGGGTCGCTCTCCTTGCTGAGTGCACCGCCCAGGGCGTCCGTTGCCTCGCGCGCGCCTCGCTGGCCAAGTGCCCATGCCGCCACGCGGCGCACGCGCGGGGACTCGTCGTTCTGGAGGACGCGCAGCAACGCCGGAATACTGCTCGCGGAATCAATGCGTCCTGCGGCGAGGACGGAGGCTTCCCGAACCATCTCGGAGTTGTCGCGGAACAGTCCAACAAGTGGCTGCAGCGCACGGCCATGGTCGATGCGGCCCAGTGCCCATGCGGAGTTTGCGCGTACGCCAGGAGTGGCGTCGCGCAATGCGCCGATGAGGGGATCGATGGCCGTTTTCGGCTGCGTCATGCCGAGCCCGAATGCCGCGACTTCGCGCATTGCGGCATCGGGCGACGCCAGCCGCGTCACGAATGCCGAGGCAACCGCGTCGGCACGCTGGTTGCCCAGCATTCGTACGGACAGCTCCCGGACGCAGGCGTCGTCCGATGCAAGTGCGGTAAAGAGCCTGTCCACGTCTGCCTGCGGCAGTTGCGTGTCGCCGTTGTCGCGATTGATGACCATGGCAGCGGCGCCAAGGGGCGTAGATGGCGCCTCGCCGGAATTGCCCCATCCGTAGTTGCGCACTGATCGCGCGGCCAGTGCGCAGATCATCGGGGGCGCGCCGTGCGCGGCAGTGAGGAGCGCGGCCACGTCCATGGGAGCGTAGCCGGTGGCCGCCGCGTTGCTCGTACCACCGCTCGACACGAGCATGGCGGCCGTTAGTGCACCTATGATTCGTTGCATGGTGTTTCTCATCGGTAGAGAGGGTGAAAAATCAGCATCAAAAGCCAAAACTTTTCGGCGTTCACGTGAGCGAAGCGTCATGTGCGCTTCGCTCATTGCGTTGGTATTGAAGAAACGTCTTACGGCTGCGGACGTGGCTCGGGCCACGGCCAGGGCCACGGCCCGCTCGCCCGTCCACCAGCCAGGGCGCGCACCGCCATCTGCTTTACGCGCTCGTCCTTCGACTCGAGCAGGGACCGCAACGCGTCAACGGACTTTTCGCCCATTGTCGACAGCGCGCGAATCATTCCGATCTGCACTTCCCTGTTCTCTTCGGTATTCAGCGCATGCTGCAGTGCCGGCACCGTGGCGGGATCCTCGATCGCGTAGAGTGCCCACGATGCGAGGTGCCGGACGCGCGGCTCCTTGTCCGTGAGCAGTGCCACGAGCTGACGCGGTGCCTGCTTCGGCTGAATCTGTCCAATGGCCCAGGCGGAGCGAACGCGGACGTCGGTATTCGCATCCGAGAGGGCGGCGGCCAATGCATCCAGCGACGACCGGTCCTCGATGCGCCCCAGTGACCAGGCGCTCGTGACACGCACACGATCATTCGTGTCGTTCCTGAGTGCAGACACGAGCGCTTCCGTCGTGCTGCTCGACGTCCGCTCTCCGTTGTCGCCAAGCACCCATGCGGCCATCTCGCGAACCCGTGCGTCGGGATCATGCTTGAGGGCCGCCACCAATGCAGCGGCCGCATCGGCTTCTTCTGCATAATCGCGGAGTCCCCACGCCGCCACACGGCGGTTCGTCGCGCTCGAGTCGGTGCGCAGAATTTTCGCGAGCAGTGCGCCGCGATCGTCGCCGTCCTTGCTTCCCTTCGTGCCCTTGCCGCCTTTGGCGCCCTTCGCGTCGAGGCCATTCGCCATGCTGGCCAGTGCGGTCGCCGCGGTCTCCATGCCGAAGTTGATGCCGGCGCTCGTGATCGCGCTGATGGCCGCCACCGCGTTCGACGTCGACTGAATGGTGTTCTGCGTGGAGATGGGCGCGTTCTGATTGTGGCTCATCACCATCGACGTCTCGCGATGAACGCGCATGAGGTCGACCGGTACGGCATCATGTGCCGTGTCGCCGCTCGCTTCGTGTGTCGTGTCCTGCGGCTCGCGCACCGGAGCCGGCGTCTCCTGCGAATCGGCTGCCGCATTCAACGGAGCCGCTTCGATCTGCGGCCCCGGCTTCACGATTGCGACGGGCGCGGCAGCTGCCTCGCGCGGCGCCGGTGCGACCGCACCGACCGTCAATGCGATGAGTGCCAATGTTGAAACGAGAACCATGGACTGCTTCCGGCTGGGGGTGGAATGACGGAGCTCGGGATCCAGAATGGCGAGCATGCGCCCCTCGAATTCCTTGCGGCGCGCCATCGCCATTGCGATGAGCGGCGTGGAGTCGCCCCGCACCGAGGTAACGATGTCCAGCAGATGTTCCGCGTAGTCGGTGGCCTTGGTGCCGCACGCCAGCGCGAGATCATCGCACGCCCGCTCCGATTCAGCGCGTAATTCCTTGGCAGCCTTCCAGACGAGCGGGTGGAACCAATACACGGCGCAGGCGAGCCGGCCGAGCGTGTGGCCAAAGAGGTCGTGCCGGCGCACGTGTGCCAGCTCGTGCAGCAGCACCGCATGCCGCCGGTCCAGCGACCAGCTCTCACACTCGGCGGGAAACACGATCGTGGGCTGCATCATGCCGCACGCAAAGGGCATCTTTGCCTCGTCGCTCTTCAACAGGAGCGGCAGCTCCTCGAGGCCCATGCGATCCGCGACTTCGAGCAGCGGGGTGCGCCATCCGTCGGAATCGAGTGGCGTCGCATTGCGAACGATGCGGCGCACCGCCAGGGCCGCCCAGCCGAGTGACGCGAGGACTGCAATGACGACCGTTGCCCAGATGGCAACGACGATCGAGAGCCCGCTCATTGCGCTGAGTGCCGTCACGACACGCGACGGCTCAGCGGCTCGCCCTGGAATGGGAGCGATCTTGATCCTGTCCGTATCGCGCAGGTAGCTGGCCGGTGCGGCGGATGGCGTGCGCACGGACGGCTGCGCGTGGGCAGCATCCGGAATGTCCGTTGCGACGGTGACCGCCGGAAGAATGCGAAGACGAATGGGCGTCCACGACGCGAGCACCGGAACGAAGAGGATGGTGCCAAGCGTCACGAGCCACACGAGGTGGCGCGCACCGGCGGAGGCACGCTGCATTGCCATGGTGATGCCGATTGCGGCCACCAGAATGATCGTCGCCTTGACCAGCAGCAGGAGAAGGGAGGCGTGCGCGATCACCGCTGCACCCACGTCGTTCATCGAGGTCGGGAGCATGGAACGCTACCTCCCGCTCTGGCGAGCGCGGCGAATCGTGTCGCGCAGGCGCTCCACGTCGGCGTCCTTCATGTCCACGTCGGACATCCGGAGCAGCGCGGTGACGGCCTGCTCGGGTGAGCCGGCAAAATACGTCCGCACCACGTGGGCAAGCACATCATCGCGCGCCTCGGCCGTATCCTGCGCCGGGTAATAAACGTAGCGCGGTCCGTCCTCCTTGTAGCGAATGAGATTCTTCTCGCCAAGAATGCGGAGTACCGAGCGCACCGCCGAATACGTGGGTGGATCAGGAAGCTCCGCCATGATCTCCGCGACCGTCGCTTCGGCTCGGCGGTGGAGGATGTCCATGACCTGTCGTTC
>JAQBPY010000393.1 GCA_028287285.1 Gemmatimonadota bacterium | reverse complement strand
TGGTGCCGCGTCCCGAGGGCATGCCCGAGGAAGAGCCGCGTCCGCCGCGTCCGGAAGGCGATCGTCCGCCGCGTGAAGACGGCGACCGTCCGAGCCGCAGCAGTTGTGGCGGGTGCCGCCCACGCCGCTAGTGGACCTCGGTGACTCGCCGGCGGATGGATTCCGCCGGACCGTGCTCCCCAATGGACTGACCGTACTCTCGGAATACATGCCGGGAGTGCGGTCAGTGGCGTTCGGGGCGTGGGTTCGTGCGGCGTCGCTGCACGAGACCAGAGACAAGATGGGCGTATCCCATCTCCTGGAGCACATGGTGTTCAAGGGGACGAAGCGTCGTTCGGCAAAGCAGATCGCACTCGAGCTCGAGGCCCTGGGCGGCTCGCTGGATGCCTATACCTCGCGCGAGCACACCGTGTATCAGGCGCGTGTGCTCGACGAGCACCTCGACATCGCCGCCGACGTGATCGGCGACTTCGTGTTCAAGCCGCTGCTGCGCAAGGGTGATCTCGACGTCGAGCGGAAGGTGGTGCTCGAGGAGATCGGCATGGTGGACGACACGCCGGACGATCTCGTGTACGAGATGCACAACGAGACGCTCTGGGGGCAGCACCCGTATGGATATTCCATACTCGGCACCCGTGACACGGTCGGTGCGTTAGGCACCGATGATCTTCGCGCGCTGCACGAGCGGGCATATCATCCGGCGCAGCTCATCGTGGCGGCGTCGGGAAACGTGCATCACGAGGCGCTGCTCCAAACACTCGAGCGAACGGGCTGGCTCGAGGAACGTCCGGGCAACGCGGCGCGTCTCATCGTGCCACCGGCGGCCGCTCGGCCGCCTGAACGCCGGCATGTGTCGCGGGATGGCTCGCAGACACACATCGTCGTTGGCAGCGCGACCGTTGGCCACGGCGACCCGCGGCGGCATGCGCTGGTGTTGTTGAGCGTGTTGCTGGGCGGCGGCATGAGCTCTCGCATGTTCCAGCGTGTGCGCGAGGAGCTGGGGCTCGCGTATGCCGTAGGCACGTTCCAGTCGTTTCATGCCGACATCGGCATACACGGGGTGTATGTGGGAACGGGCCCCGAAACGGCGCGTGCGGCGCTCGACGCCATCGATGCAGAGCTCACGCTCGTGGCGGACCATGGCATGCCCGCCGACGAGATCGCCCTGGGCAAGAGTCAGCTCAAGGGACAGATCACATTGTCGCTGGAGAGCGTGAGCGCGCGGATGTATCGCTGCGCGGGAGTCGAGCTGTACGGTGAGCCGTATCGCACGCTGGATGAAATGCTCGCACTCGTGGATGCGATTACGGTGGAGCAGGTGGCCGACGTCGCGCGTGAGTTCTTTGGTCCGGAGAGGCAGACGGTTGTGTCTCTCGGGCCTGGTAGTGAATTTTAGGCGGTAGAAAGTAGGTCCGAAGGACCTGCTCTGCTGTTCCGCATTTTGTCCGCCAATAGTGCAAATCCACGTGCAACCATAGGCGCCCCATGAAGATCGGCGTTCCGAAAGAGATCAAGACCAACGAAAACCGTATCGCGCTCGTACCCGCAGGCGCGGAGGCGCTCGTCAGCGCCGGCCACACCGTGCTCGTCGAGACCGGCGGCGGCCATGGCAGCGGATTTACCGACGACGACTACACCGTGGCCGGTGCGACGATCGCGCCCGATGCGGCGACGGTCTGGAAAGACAGCAACATGATCATGAAGGTGAAGGAGCCGATCGCAAAGGAATGGCCGCACATGCGAAAGGACCAGCTCATCTTCACGTACTTCCACTTTGCCGCCGACGAGGCGCTCACCAGGGCGCATCTCGACAGCGGCGCGGTGTGCGTCGCGTATGAAACGGTGGAAATGCCGAACCGCGACCTGCCGCTGCTCATTCCGATGTCCGAAGTCGCGGGACGCATGGCCGTGCAAGAAGGCGCCAAGTATCTCGAGAAGCTCTACGGTGGGCGAGGCGTGCTCCTGGGCGGCGTCCCGGGCGTCGCGCCGGCCAAGGTCGTCATCCTTGGCGGCGGTATCGTCGGAATTAATTCAGCGAAAATGGCAGCGGGAATGGGCGCCAAGGTCGTGATCCTCGACGTCTCACTCGATCGCCTCCGCTACCTCAGCGACGTGATGCCGGCCAACGTGCAGCTCATCTACTCGAACCGTCACAACATCCTCGAGCAGATCAAGACGGCGGACCTCGTCGTCGGCGGCGTGCTCGTCACGGGTGCCAAGGCGCCGCGCCTCGTCCGCAGGGAAGACCTCAAGACGATGCAGCCCGGCTCCGTGATCGTCGACGTCGCCATCGACCAGGGCGGCTGCGTGGAGACGATTCACGCCACCACGCACGAGAACCCCACGTACGTGGTGGATGGCGTCATTCACTACGGCGTGGCCAACATGCCCGGTGGCGTGCCCCGCACGTCCACGCTGGCGCTCACCAACGCCACGCTGCCCTATGCGCTCCAGTTGGCCAACAAGGGCTGGAAGAAGGCCCTCACGGACAACCCCGCGCTGCTCAAGGGACTCAACGTCGCGTCCGGCAAAGTCACGTATGCCGGTGTCGCCGAGGCATTCGGCATGGAATATCACGAACCGTCGCAGTTCCTGGCCTGACCGGATTCCGGACACTACCGCGTGACTTCGGGCACCTGCTCGAAGTCGCGTAGGTTGTGGCAGGACAACGCCTTGCCGCTGATTTGGCCGGGGAGTACCTTACGGGGTTTTCGACCCTGTTGACCGTACGGCGCGTTCCCTGCAAGAGGTGCGAGCGCCCCAACACCGGATTAATGCGCTGGCCCTTTTTCAAGTCGGGAAGTCTTTTCCCCGCGAACGCGATTGGCGTCGACCTCGGCACGGCCAATACGCTCATTTACGTCAAGGGCGAAGGCATTGTCCTGAACGAGCCCTCGGTGGTGGCCATTGACCGCGCCACCAAGCAGATCAAGGGCGTGGGACTCGAAGCCAAGCGCATGCTCGGCCGGACACCCGAAGGGGTGATCGCCGTCCGTCCCATGAAGGACGGCGTGATCGCTGACTTCGATGTCACCGAAAAGATGCTGCGCTATTTTCTCAAGCTCATCATCGACAACCACGTCTTCAAGGTGAAGCCGCGCGTGATCGTGTGTGTGCCAAGTGGCATCACCGAAGTGGAGCGGCGTGCCGTGCGCGACTCCGCGTTAGGCGCCGGCGCTAAGGAAGTGTTCATGGTGGCCGAGCCGATGGCCGCGGCAATTGGCGTCGGTCTCCCTGTGGAAACGCCCACCGGCAACATGGTCATCGACATTGGCGGCGGCACAACGGAGATCGCTGTTATCGCGCTCTCCGGCATCGTGAGCGATACGTCCATCCGCACCGGCGGCGACGAGCTCGACATGTCCATCGTGCAGTTCATGCGCAAGAATTACAACCTGCTCATCGGCGAGCCCACTGCCGAACAGATCAAGATCCAGATCGGCAGCGCGGCGCCCATCGGCGACGAGCGCGAGATGGAAGTGAAGGGACGTGATCTCGTGAGTGGTATTCCCAAGACGGTTCGGGTGCACTCGAGCGAGATTCGCGAAGCGGTGCAGGAACCCATCCAGCAGATCGTGGATGCCGTTCGTCGTGCCCTCGAGATCACCCCGCCTGAGCTGGCGAGCGACATCGTGGACCGGGGCATCGTGATGACAGGTGGTGGTGCGCTCATTCGCGGACTCGATCTCCTGCTGAGTCAGGAGACGGGTCTCCCGATCCACGTCGACGAGGATCCGCTCACGTGTGTCGTTCGCGGCACGGGCCGAATCCTCGACGACGAGGAGAAGTACTGGTCTGTCCTGAGCACCTGAGGCGCCCGTGGCGCGACAGGCCCGTTATAGCGCACGCATAGACGTCGTCATCTTCGGCGCGTGCATCCTGTTGTCACTCATTGCGATGGTGCTGCCGCCCAATCTTCGCGAGCCGGTGGCGAGCGGGTTGCGGCGCTCATTCGTGGCACCGCTCATTCGCCTGCAGATGGGCGCGGAAAAGTGGCGTGGTGCGTACCTCAGCTCGGAGCGGTCGGAGCTGCGGCGTGACACGCTCGCCCTGGCGGCGGCTCGCGTGCCCACGCTCGAAACGGAAAATGACCGCCTGCGCAAGCTGCTCGGATTGGGGAGCAAGCTGCAGTGGGGCTTCATTCCCGCCGAGGCGATGCAGGGCCGTGGCCGTGCCGAAGACTTTACGGTGACGCTGAGCGCCGGTACAAAAGCCGGCGTGGGCGAGCACAGCCTCGTCGTTGCCCCTGAGGGTGTGGTGGGTGTGGTGCAGACCGTCGATCCGGGCATGAGCCTCGCCATTCTCTTTGCACACCCCGACTTTCGCGTGAGTGCCATGTCCGCCGACGGAAGCACCTTCGGCATCGTGCAGCCGCACGTGTCCACGTCGAGCACGACCCAGGAGCCGGGCTACCTGCGGTCGGAGCGATACTTGCTTGAAATGCGCGGCGTGCCATTTCGCGCAACAATGAAGCCCGGTGCCATCGTGTTCAGCTCGGGTCTTGGCGGGATCTATCCCAAAGGCATTCCGGTGGGCGTCGTGCTGGGAGAAATTCGGACCACGGATGCCTGGGCGCGCACCTACCTGCTTCGGCCTGCCGTCAACCCGGCCGAGCTGACGTCGGTGATGATCCTTACGCCGCAACGCGCCGCCGCCGGACTCGTCAACGTGTGGGCCGATGTCGGAGCAATCGATTCAGCGACCAAGAGTATCGTCGCCGCAGGTGATTCACTGGCGCGGCAGTCGGCCACTGCCGAAGCGGCGGCGCGCCGCGCGGCAATCGATTCCTCTGCTCGCATCATGGCCGACTCCATTCGCAAAGCGGGCGGGGCGGCTGCGGTGCCACCG
Organism: Gemmatimonadota bacterium; assembly: GCA_028287285.1. Classification (GTDB taxonomy): domain Bacteria; phylum Gemmatimonadota; class Gemmatimonadetes; order Gemmatimonadales; family Gemmatimonadaceae; genus AG11. The sequence goes on along the minus strand of JAQBPY010000393.1, from coordinate 13,224 downwards.
GCTGCCCCGGTCGATACCGCAACGGCGCAGCGTGACAGCATCGAGCGGGCGAGACTTCGCCGCATTCGCCGAGACAGTATCGCGAAAGCGCGGGCAGATTCCATTCGTCGTGACACTGCAACGGGAGTGCGTCCATGAACTGGAGCGCTACCATCCGCACGTTCATCCTGTGTGCGGTCCTCATCCTGTTGCACTACACGTTGCGTCCACTGCTGGCGTGGCGTGCGTCGGCCGACTTCCTGATCATCGCGCTGCTGCTGGCGTCCGTGCGCGTCCGTCCTGGCGTGGCGGCGATGTTCGGCTTCCTCATTGGGCTCTCGTCGGACTCGCTCGCGATTGGCGCATTCGGCGCAGGCGCATTGGCGATGACCTTGATCGGCTTCAGCTGGTCGAGGCTCAAGGCCGTCTTCTTCGCGGACCACGTGCTGCTGAACGGATTCTTCCTGTTCCTCGGCAAGTGGGCCTATGAAGTGCTGATGCATCTCGTGGAGCATCGCTTGCGGGGGCCGGAGCTGCTCATGCAGATCCTGGTATGGTCGTCGCTGTCGGCGGCTGTTACCGCAGTGGCCGGCGTGATTGCACTCATGATGCTGCGCCCGGTGCTGGAGACGAGGGGGGCGTGAGCTGGCACCCCAACGACGTCGCCAAGCGCGGTAATGCAGCGAGCGTCATCGTCGCGGCCATACTGCTCTTTCTGGTGGGCGGCTTTTTTCGCAGCCAGGTCCTGAACCACCAGAAGTACGCGCTCCAGTCCGAGACGAATCGTTTACGCGAGCTGCCTCTTCCCGCACCGCGCGGCGTGATCTTCGATCGCAACAACAAGGTCATCGCCGACAATGTGATCGGCTATTCCGTGTCGGTGCTGGCGCTCAAGGAAGATTCGCTCCGCGCCGTGCTGCAGCGGTTGACCGGCACCATCAACATCACGAATTCACAGATCGAGCAGTCGGTGCGGCGCTTTCGTCGCGCGCCCGCGCGGCCCACGGTCATCATTCCCGACGCGTCGTTCGATGTGGTGAGTGTGCTCGAGGAGCACCGGTCGCAGTTTCCCGGATTGATCATTCAAAGCGCGCCCCGGCGGTTTTACCCGGACGGGCCTGTCGTGGCGCCGTTCGTCGGGTACGTGGGTGAAGTGAGCGAAGCGGAGCTCGCCAAACCGGCATTTGCGGAGTACAAGGCAGGGCAGCAGGTGGGCAAGCAGGGACTCGAGAAGGAGTACGAGTCGGTGCTGCGTGGAAAGGAAGGCAGCCAGTTCGTCGAGGTCGACGCCCGCGGCCGCATCGTGAAGAATGGGGGTGCCAAGGAAGTGAATCCGGTTGCCGCACCCGATATGCACACGAACATCGACATGGATCTCCAGCGATTCGTCGCCAAGATCTTTGGCGACTCGCTGCAGGGCGGTGCCGTGGCAATCGATCCCAACACGGGTGGCGTGCTTGCCCTGTACAGCGCGCCAAGCTGGGACGGCAATCGCTTCATTGGCGGAATTCCCGCGCAGTACTGGGATTCATTGAACGCCGATCCGCGGTTGCCGCTCTACAACAAGGCGCTGCAGGGCCAGTATCCGCCGGGCTCCACGTGGAAGCTGGCGACGACGGCGATCGCGCTCGAGTCGGGCACCGTAAAGATGACGGACCACATGCCGGTGCCATGCACTGGCGGCTTTCAGTATTACAATCGCTACTTCCGCTGCTGGGATGCACGCGGTCACGGCTCGCTGGACCTCAAGGGCGCCATCGCCAAATCCTGCGACGTCTACTTCTACCAGCTTGGCCTGAAGCTCGGCCTGGCGAAGCTCGTTGCCGGCGGCGTGACCATCGGCTTCCAGAGCAAGGCGGGCATCGACCTGCCCGAAGAGAAGCGTCCGCGCTTTCCTGCAAGCACCGAATATTTCGACAGCAAGTACGGCAAGGGCCGCTGGACGAATTCGCTGGTGTTGAGCATGGCCATCGGGCAGGGAGACAACTCCCAGACCATTCTGAACATGGCCAAGTTCTACACGGCGCTCGCCACGGACGGGAAAGCCGCACGTCCGCAGATCCTCACCGGCAAAGCCGATCGGGTGCAGGTAATGCAGCTGAGCGATGACCAGATGGAGCAGGTGCGCGAAGCGCTCGTCGGCGTCGTCACGAGCGGCACCGCGGCGGCATCGGCCATCAAGGGCGTGCAGCTCGCGGGAAAAACGGGTACTGCGCAGAGTGGAAAATTCGTCAACGGCAAGGAGTTGAATCACGGCTGGTTCGTCGGCTTCGCGCCCGCGGACAAGCCGTCCATCGTGGTCGCGGTGATGATCGAGTTTGGCGGGCATGGAACGCGTGCGGCAGCGATCGCGTCGAAGATCATCCAGGCGTATCTGCACGTGACGCCTATCGTCGACATGTCGGTCGAGGGCTAGCCAATGTCCACACGCCGCTTTCCCATTGACTGGCCGCTTGTAAGCGTAGGGCTGCTGTTGTCGCTCTACGGAATCTCCATCGTGTACTCGGCCGGCCAGACCGACGTGATGACCGGCGTTGCGAAGCTGTGGAAGAACCAGCTCATCTGGTTTTGCCTGGCGCTTGGCGCGGCGTACATGATGAGCCGTTTTTCCGTGCGGCTGCTCGACTGGCTCACCTGGCCGCTCTATGGAGCGACCATCGCCATGCTGCTGCTGCTGCTCGTCATCGGTAAGGGTGCCGGAACCGCGGCAAGCTCCAAGAGCTGGTTGGCCATTGGCGGATTTCGCATCGGACAACCCGCGGAGCTTGCAAAGATCACGGTGGTGCTCGCGCTCGCGAAGGTGTTGTCGCAATTCAAGGAACCGCCGCGCACGCTGCTGGAGCTGTGGAAACCGGCCATGGTCGTGGGTCTCCCCTGGCTGCTCATCATGAAGCAGCCTGACCTGGGCACCGGCATCGTGTTCATCGGCTTTGCGTTCGCCATGCTGTTCTGGGCAGGGGTGGCGTGGCCGTTGCTCGTGCTCGTGGCCAGCCCCATCGTGAGCCTCATCCTGGCATTCAACACGTTCTACTGGGGCGCGTGGTTCCTGCTGCTCCTGGCGCTGGTGCTGTGGTACAAGCCGTATCTGTACGAAGGAATATTTCTCGTCGTCGTGAACGTGATTTTTGGCGTGGTGTCGCAGATCGCGTGGGAGAAGCTGCAACCGTACCAGCAGAAACGGCTGCTGGTGTTCATCGATCCCAATCTCGACCGGCTCAAGTCCGGATATCACGTGATTCAGTCGCAGGTGGCGATCGGCTCCGGCGGCTGGTTCGGAAAGGGGTTCACCCTTGGCACGCAGAAAAGACTCGCCTTTCTGCCCGCACAGCACACCGACTTCATCTTTGCCGTGGTTGGCGAGGAGATGGGATTCATTGGCGTGACGCTCGCCATCGCACTGTTTGGTCTGCTGTTCCTGCGTGTCACGAAAATCGCTGAACGTGCAAATGATTCATACAGCAGCCTTGTGGCGTTCGGGCTGCTGGCGAGCTGGTTCGTGCATGTGTTCGAGAACATGGGCATGACGCTCAACCTCATGCCCATTACCGGCATTCCGCTGCCGTTTTTCAGCTATGGCGGCAGCTTCATGCTGGCGAGCTGGATGGCCATCGGAATTCTCCTCCGCATCTCCGCCGAGGGGCGGGGCGGACGACACAGTCATTTCGCGGTCTGACGTCAAGTCCTTGCCTGCGTCAATGACCTCGGTCACATTGTCCTGCTATGGCCTGGTTTCGTAAGGAGAAAAAGCCGCGGGAGCCGCGACAGGAACGCCTCGAGATTCCCGCCGACGTGTGGGAGAAATGCGAGGCGTGCGGGCATACGGATATCCGCGAGAAATTTCTCCGGAATTTCAACGTATGCCCCAATTGCGACTTCCATCGTCGCATTCGTGCCATCGAGTACTGCAACATCCTCTTCGACAAGGAGTCGATGGAGGAGCTGGAGCTCGATATCCGCTCCACCGATCCGCTGCTGTTCCCCGAATATCCGGCACGTCTCAAGAAGTCCACGCTGAACGCCGGCGATGGCGATGCATTGCTTGCGGCCACCGGCATGATGGAAGGCCTGCCGGTGAACATTGGCGTGATGGATTTTGCGTTCATGGGCGGGTCGATGGGTTCCGTGGTCGGCGAAAAAATTGCCCGGCTCGGTCATCGTTCGCTCGAGCGCAAGCATCCGCTCATCATCATCTGTGCATCCGGCGGGGCGCGCATGCAGGAAGGCGTTCTCTCCCTCATGCAGATGGCCAAGGTGAGTGCCGTACTCGCGCAGCTCGCCGAGCGGCGCATTCCCTACATCGCCATCCTCACCAACCCGACCACCGGTGGCGTAAGTGCGAGCTACGCCATGCTCGGTGATGCCATCGTCGCCGAGCCCGGTGCGGTAATCGGCTTTGCTGGTCCACGTGTCATCAAGCAGACGCTTGGCCAGGATCTGCCCGAAGGATTTCAGACTGCGGAATTTCTGCTCGACCACGGCATGCTCGACCAGGTCGTGCACCGGAAGGAGCTCAAGCACACCATGAGCCAACTTCTCCGCCACATGAGCGGGAAGCCGTCCGCCACGGGGTGGACATCGCCCTGAGCAACTACGTCGAGTCGCTCGAGTATCTGTTCGCTCGCACGACAGGCAGCTTCAAGTTCGGTCTCGAGCGCACCACCGCGCTCCTCGCGGAGCTCGGTAATCCGCACCTCGCGTATCCGGTGCTGCACATTGCCGGAACGAACGGAAAGGGAAGCTCGGTTGCCACGGCCGACGCGCTGCTGCGCGCCAGGGGCCTTCGTGTCGCGCGCTATACGTCGCCGCACCTGGTGGACTTTCGCGAGCGCATGGTGGTGAACGGCGAGCCCATCGACGAAGAGTCCATCGTGCAGTTCATTGCCGAGCACACGCCGGCGGTGGAGCGTATCGGGGCGTCGTTCTTCGAGGCGACGACGGCGCTGGCCTTTCTCCATTTTGCGCGATGCAATGTGGACGTCGCGCTGATCGAGACCGGGCTGGGTGGGCGGCTCGATTCGACGAATGTCGTGCAGCCGGTTGCGGCGGGCGTCACGGCCATTGGTTTCGACCACATGGAGTACCTTGGGCCGTCGCTCCAGGCCATTGCCTCGGAAAAGGCGGGCATCTTCAAGCGCGGTGTCGCGGCCGTCATTGGCGAGCCGGACGCGGTGATTCGCCACCAGCTTGCGCGCGCGGCGGAGGCGGCCGGCGCGTCGGCCGTGCGCGTTGTGGCCGAGGAGATGCAGGCAAGCGATGTGGCGCTCACCGGGCGTGGGACGCGCTTCAACCTCCGTGCGCTTGGCGATGAAAGGATCATCGAGACACCGCTCGTGGGCATTCACCAGGCGGCGAATTTCGCGTTCACGCTCGCGCTGCTCGATGCTGCCGGAGATCCATTTCGTGTCACCCTCGCCGAAGCTGCAGCAAACCTGCACACGGTGCGTCTACCAGGTCGATTCCAGCGAGTGGGCAAATGGATTTTCGATGTCGCTCACAACCCCGACGGGGCGCGGACCGTTGCAGGCAGCATGGCGTTGATCGAGACGGAGCATCCCGTTGTGGCGGTCATGTGTGTCCTCGGTGACAAGGACTGGCGCGCGATGATGGATGCGCTTGCGCCGGTAGTGGATGAGTTCATCCTGACGAACGCACCGACTGCGCCGGAGTCGCGCGCGTGGTCGCTCGCCGAAGCGCGCGAGTATGCGAGCGCCATGGGCTATTTCGCAACGGCAGCGGACAAATTCGATGTTGCGCTCGCCGATGCCGACGCACGCGGCAGGACGGTACTGGTGACGGGGTCATTTCACACTGTCGGCGACGCGATGGCGCGGTTGCAGGTGTCTCCGCTCACAGGCTAACTTTCTGGATGTTCAAAGGCGCCCTCCCCGGTTTTCGCGACTTCTATCCCCAGGAGCTCGCGGAGCGTGCATTCATCATGGATGCGTGGCGCGACGTTGCGCGGCGGTATGCGTTCCAGGAGTACGACGGACCGCCCCTCGAACCGCTCGATCTCTACACGAAAAAGAGTGGCGACGAAATCGTCGGGCAGCTCTACAATTTCATCGACAAGGGCGGCCGGGAGGTCGCACTCCGGCCCGAGATGACCCCCACCGTTGCGCGCATGGTTGCGGCGCGCGCGAATGCGCTGCGGAAGCCGGTGCGCTGGTTCTCCATGCCGCAGCTGTTTCGCTACGAGCGGCAGCAGAAGGGACGACTGCGTGAGCACTACCAGCTCAACGTCGACATCTTCGGCTCGGCGGACATTGCCGCCGATGCCGAGCTGGTGGCGTGCGCAATTGACATGATGCGTGCGTTCGGGCTGACGTCGAGCGACGTGGTGGCCAGAGTGTCGGACAGGCGCATTCTTCGTGCGTTCCTGGAATCGCTCGGTGTTCCGGCGCAATCGATTGTTGGTGTGTATGGCGTGATCGACAAGATCGACCGTACGCCGCGCGAGCTATCGGCGGAAAAGCTGGCCGCGCTCGATGTTCCTGCCGAGGCAATTGAGCGCATCGTCACGATTGCGACCGTGCAACTTTCGGAAGTTCTTGCACGTCTCGCGAGCATGCCGGCCCTTGTACACGCAGAAGAATTCGGCCGGTTCATGCGCTATACGGCAGCGCTCCTTGGCGGCGACGCATCATGGCTGCGGCTCGACCTTTCCATCGTTCGCGGCCTCGCGTACTACACCGGCGTGGTGTTCGAGCTGTTCGACACCTCGGGTGAGTTTCGCGCGATCTGTGGTGGCGGCCGTTATGACAACCTGCTGGAGTCGCTTGGCGGCGCGGACATGCCCGCCATTGGATTTGGAATGGGCGACGTGGTGCTCGGCGAGCTGCTGCGCGCGAAGGGGTTGATGAAGCCCGAGAGCACTGCGGCCGACGTGTGGGTTGCCGCGGATGAGCACACGCCGCTGGAAAGCGTAATGCAGGAGGCCGCGCGCCGGCGTGCATCGGGACAGTCCGTCGAGTATTCGCTGCGCCCGCAAACGATGAGCAAGCAGAAGAAAGCCGCGCAGGCAAGCGGCGCGAAGGCATTTGTGTCACTCCCGAACGACAACGCATCACATGGCTGACGACAAGAAGCTCACGACCCGCGCCAAGGACTTCAGCGCGTGGTACAACGAACTCGTGCTGAAAGCCGAGATGGCCGACTACTCGCCCGTGAAGGGCTGCATGGTCATCCGTCCCAACGGCTACGGCATCTGGGAGCGCATGCAGCGCGCGCTCGACGACATGTTCAAGGCGACAGGCCACCAGAATGCGTACTTCCCGCTCTTCATCCCGGAGTCGTATCTCCACAAGGAGAAGGAGCACGTGGAAGGCTTTGCGCACGAATTTGCCGTCGTCACGCACGGCGGCGGCAAGAAGCTCGAGGAGCCGTTGGTGGTCCGCCCTACCTCCGAGACGATCATCTACTCGATGTTCGCCAAGTGGGTGCAGAGCTATCGCGACCTGCCCATCCTGATGAACCAGTGGGCGAACGTGGTGCGCTGGGAAATGCGCACGCGCTTGTTCCTGCGCACCACGGAGTTCCTCTGGCAGGAAGGCCACACCGCGCACGCAACCCACGACGAAGCGGAAGCGGAGGCGCGCCAGATGCTCGGCGTGTATCGCGATTTCATGGAAGGCTACATCGCGATGCCCGTGATCACGGGGCAGAAGACGGATTCGGAGAAGTTCGCGGGCGCGCTGCGCACCTACTCGTGCGAAGCGATGATGCAGGACAACAAGGCATTGCAGGCGGGAACATCGCACAACCTCGGGCAGAATTTCGCCAGGGCGTTCGAGCTCAAGTTCCAGAGCGAGCAGGGCACTGAGGAGTTCGCGTGGAACACCAGCTGGGGTGTCTCGACGCGCATGGTTGGTGGGCTCGTCATGACCCACGGCGACGACAATGGCCTCAGGTGTCCGCCACTGCTCGCGCCCATCGAGATGGTCATCGTGCCCATCTACAAGACGGATGAAGAGCGCTCGCAGGTGCTGGAAGCCGCGAACAACATCGCGAAGTCACTCGGGGCGTGGGATCGTCGCGAGTACGCGCGTCTCCGCATTCACATCGACTCACGCGAGGGCATCAAGCCGGGCGCGAAGTACTACGAGTGGGAGCTTCGTGGCATTCCCCTGCGTCTCGAGCTTGGACCGCGGGATCTCGCATCGAACCAGGGTGTGCTCGTCCGCCGCGATACGAAGGAGAAGCGCCCTGTCTCCCTCGATACGCTTGGTGAAGATGTTGCCGACGTGCTCTCGGCAATGCAGCGCGACATGCTCGCCGCGGCGGTGGATCGCCGCGACGCCAACAGTCATCGCAAGCCAATGTCGTACGACGCATTCCGGCAGCTGATGGATGGTGAAGGGGGCTTCGTCTATGCCGGATGGTGCGGCATGGCGTCGTGTGAGGCCGAGATCAAGGCAGACACCAAGGCCACCATCCGCTGCCTGCCCGACGAGGAGTTTCGCTCGGCCGAGGTGCCCACGACGTGCCTCAAGTGTGGTATGGCGTCCACGGTCGAGGCACTGTGGGCGAAGGCGTACTGACGTCGGGATTTTCTCGAGTGGACGGCACCCTTTCATGCGAAGGGGTGTCGCTCGAGCGAATTGCCGAGGAGGTAGGAACTCCGGCGTATGTGTACAGCAGCTCGGTGGTGCGCGACCGGTATCAGCGCCTCGATGCCGCACTGGCCAATATTCCGCATCGCATTCACTACACGCTCAAGGCGAATTCCAATCGCGGCATCCTCGCCGTGCTGCACGAATTGGGCGCGGGCGTGGACGTCGTGTCTGGTGGTGAGCTGTTCCGCGCGAAGCGTGCGGGCTTTGCCGGAAGCGACATTCTGTTTGGCGGCGTGGGCAAGTCGCAGGCCGAGCTGAAAGAAGCGCTGCAGGCGGGCGTGCGAATGATCAATGTCGAGTCTGCGTCGGAAGTGCGCATGATCAACGACATTGCCGGCGAGCTCGGACTCGTTGCGCCCATCGGCATCCGGGTGAATCCGGAAGTCACCGTCGACAGCTCGCACAAGTACATCAAGACCGGTGAGAAGGGAGCCAAGTTCGGAGTACCGTTCGACGAGGTCCCCGGCGTTGCGATGCTCGTCGCGGTGTTGCCGAATACGCGGTTGATCGCGCTCGACATGCACATCGGCTCGCAGCTGTTCCGTCTCGATGGGTACGTCGACGGTACGAACCGGTTGCTGGAATTGATCGCACAGATCGGGGAGGCGGGCATCAGCACGCTCGAGTACCTGGACATTGGTGGAGGGCTTGGCGTCGCCTACGACGATGAGAAGTCGCCCGACCTCGACGCGTTTGCGGCCGCGCTGGCGGAACGGGTCACGCCCACGGGGCTCACCATGCTCATGGAGCCCGGCCGCTTCATCGTCGGCAATTGCGGCGTGCTCCTCACACGCGTGCTGTACAGGAAGCACAGTGGCGGACGAGATTTTCTCGTGACCGATGCGGGTATGACGGAGCTCATTCGACCGTCGCACTACGATGCCTACCATCGCATCGAACGCGTGCGCGCGACCGAATCCCGGATGACGGCCGATGTGGTTGGCCCGGTGTGCGAGAGCGGGGATTTCCTCGCGCTCGATCGCACCATGGACGAAGCAGGTCCGGGCGACCTGCTTGCGGTCTACGACGTTGGCGCCTATGGCTACGTGATGGCGTCCAACTACAATTCCCGCCCTCGCGGTGTCGAAGTGCTGGTAGACGGTGATCGTTTCGCGATCACGAACGAGCGGGAGCGGTACGAAGACCTCGTTCGTCTCGAGCAGGCTGACCCACAGTGGAGGGACGGTTGATGCGTGTCGGATTGATGGCGGACAGCCACGATCGCATTCCGGCGATCGCCGAATTCGTGCGACTGATGCAGGAAGGAGGCGTGTCGATGATCGTGCACGCCGGTGATTACTGCGCACCGTTTTCCCTGAAGCCCATTGAAGAAGCCAGCATCTCGCTTGCCGGCGTGTTCGGCCGCAACGACGGCGACAGGGAAGGGTTGCTCGCCAAGGCCACGGCGGGATTCGGCGCCGAGTTGTTCGAGGGACCACACAGCTTCGAGCTCGGCGGCCAGCGCATCCTCGTGGTGCACGACATCGGTGACGTGCAGGCGCGCAGCATCGAAGGGCACAGCATCGTCGTGCATGGATTCACGCATCAGCAGGAAATGAAGACCCGCGGTGATACGCTCATCGTGAATCCCGGCGAATCGTGCGGATGGCTGTTCGGAACACCGAAAGCGGCCATCCTCGACCTCGATACCAAGAACGTGGAATTTCTCAGCCTCGACCCCGCGCACTGGACGACATGACGGCGAACAGCCGAATTCTGATCATCGATTACGGTTCACAATTCACGCAGTTGATCGCGCGCCGCGTGCGCGAAGCCCGGGTGTACTCGGAGATCCATCCGCCTACCCGGAGCGTGGAATGGATTCGCGAATGGAATCCCACCGGCATCATCTTCAGCGGCGGTCCCAACTCCGTGTACGGCGAACATGCCCCACTCGCCGACCTCGCCACCTTCGACATCGCTCCGGTACTCGGCGTCTGCTACGGCATGCAGATGATCGCGCACCTGTATGGGGCGGACGTGACGCGCGGCGGACAGCGGCAGTATGGACGCGACGAGATAGCGACGACACGCGACAGTGCGCTGTTTCGCGGCTTCAGGGCCGACGAAAAGACGACGGTCTGGATGAGTCATGGCGATCACATCGAAGCGCCGCCGCCGGGCTTTCATACGACGGCAGCGAGTAGTGGAAATCCCATCACGGCGTTCGAGCACGAATCGCGAAAGATCTATGGCGTGCAGTTCCATCCCGAGGTCGCACATACCACACGCGGCAACGAGATCATCGCGAACTTTTTGTTCGACGTCTGCGGTGCCGCGCCCGACTGGACTCCGGGCGCCTTCGTCGACGTCGAAGTCGCGAAGATCCGGGCGCAGGTTGGTGACGCGCAGGTGATCTGCGGGTTGTCTGGCGGGGTGGATTCATCCGTCGCCGCGGCCCTTGTCCATCGCGCCATTGGCGACCAGCTCACCTGTGTGTTCGTGGATACCGGCCTGCTGCGCCTCCACGAGCGCGAACAGGTGCAACGGACAATGGGGCGGCACCTCGGCATCAAGCTCGTGACCGTGGATGCATCGGAGCGATTTCTTGCGGCACTGAAGGGCATCGACGAGCCCGAGGCCAAGCGCCGCGCCATTGGCCACACGTTCATCGACGTCTTCGAGGACGCGACCGCCAACGCGGGTACGCATGCAACGTTTCTCGTGCAGGGCACGCTGTACCCGGACGTCATCGAGAGCTCGTCGCCAACGGGCGGACCCTCCGTGACCATCAAGACGCATCACAACGTGGGCGGCCTCAAGCCCGATATGCAGTTCGCGCTCATTGAACCGCTTCGCGAGTTGTTCAAGGACGAAGTGCGCAATGTGGGCCGCGAGCTCGGACTGCCCGAGGAAATGGTAGGCCGCCACCCCTTTCCCGGGCCCGGCCTCGCCATTCGTGTGCTGGGGGCAGTCTCCGAGCCTGCCCTCGATGTCCTCCGTCTTGCCGACTCCATCTATCTGGACGAAATTCGGAAGGCAAATCTGTACAATGACATCTGGCAGGCGTTTGCGGTGCTGTTGCCGGTGCGCAGCGTGGGGGTCATGGGCGACGAGCGCACCTATGACAACGTCGTCGCACTGCGCGCCGTGACGAGCACCGATGGCATGACCGCCGACTGGTTTCCGTTTCCGCACGATGTGATGGCACGAATCAGCGACCGCATCATTCGCGAAGTGGACGGCGTGAACCGCGTGGTGTACGACGTCAGCTCCAAGCCGCCGGCTACGATCGAGTGGGAGTGATATGACCGACGAGCGACGTGTGCTGCCGGAACGGAGAACGCAGGCGCTGCGAGGACCAGGCGCCGGCGGTTTCACGCCGCCACAGTCGCTCAGTGCCTCGAACCCGTGCCTGAACTGCGGCACCAACATCCAGCTCGACTACTGTCCCGAGTGTGGCCAGCGCGAGATCGACTCCGACCCCACGCTCCGTGAATTCGTGCGCGAGCTGGCGGAAGAATTCGTGCACTGGGACGGAAAGCTCGTCACCACGTACCGCACCCTCATCGCGAAACCGGGCACGCTCACGTGCGAATACCTGGCTGGCCGACGGGTGCGCTACATCTCGCCGTTACGCATTTACCTTGCGTGCAGCGTGGTGTTCTTCTTTCTCAGTGCCCTCACGCCAAAGCGGATCGTCACCGACCGGAACGGGCATGAGGTCGAGCAAGGGATGGTGCAGGTGTCGCCGTCCACCCCCGCTGAGCTCACCGAGCTCGAGACCGAGGCGAACAGCGCCTCCGGTTTCAAGCGCATCTGGCTCACGCATTTTGCTCGTGCCTCGGCAGAGCCGCAGAAGCTCCAGCACGCCACGCTCGCGGCCATTCCCCAGGCGATGTTCGTGCTCGTGCCATTTTTCGCGGCGCTCGTCGGGTTCGCCTATCGCGACCGGCGCCGCAAGTATCCGCAGCATCTCGCGTTCGCACTGCACGTGCACGCCGTGTTGTTCCTCGCGCTCAGCCTCATGCTCGTGGGACGGCTGTTTCCGTCCGCGCAGGTGGCGCTGGTCTGTACCATCATCGTCGCGATTCCATTCGCGCTGTACCTCGTGCGCGCAACGCGACTGGTCTACGAGGGTACCACCGGGCAGGTGGTTCGGCGGCTCAGCCTCGTGGTCGTGCTGTACGGAGCGGCATTCCTTGCCGCGCTCACGGCCCTCCTCGCAGCGGCGGTACTGGCGTCGTAGACGTTAGACGCCTTTTTCCTTGAGTAGCTCGAGGAACTGGGCGGGCTCGGTAAGGTCGAGCAAGCGCTGCGGCACATCTGCTTCCTTTGAGAACTGTGCGATCTTGCCGAGCACCGGCAGGTACTGGTTGGAGACCTCGAGCGGCGGCGCCACGATCAGAAAGAAGAAGTTCACCGGCTTCTCGTCGATGGCCTTGAAGTCCATGCCATTCGTTTTACGGCCAAATGCCACGCGCAGCTTGTTGACGACGAGCGACCGGCAGTGCGGAATGGCGATGCCGCGGCCGATTCCCGTAGAGCCGAGATTCTCACGGCGCTTCAGCATCTTGTACAGAATCCCCTCCGACTTTTCGTCGAGCGCGAGGAGGCCGATGAGCTCCTTGAGGACGTCGTCCTTCGTCTCTCCCTCGAGCTCGAGCTTGATTGCGTCTTCGCTGAAGAACTC
>JAQBPY010000386.1 GCA_028287285.1 Gemmatimonadota bacterium | reverse complement strand
ACGCGGTTGTAGAGGTCGTTCAGCGTTTTCCTCTGCGGACGATAGTGCACCGTCACGCCTGGCTCCAACGCGAGCGCCGGTTGCGCGGACGCCGTGACCACATGGACCTCCCAGCCCTCGCGTGCGAGATACTTCGAGAGCCCGGCCCAGCGGAACCCTCCGACCGAGCCATCCGGCGGGAAATGATAGCTGATGACCAGGAGCCGCCTGATCGCGCGATCTGTTGACTCACCCGTCATCTACCGCATACCCTCAAGCGCCAGGACAGCTCGCTCGGCCGCATGACCATCCCACCCTTCCGGAGAGCGCGCGCCGACGCCGACGCGTCCGCGCGAAACGGCGTCGCGGTATGTCCGGAGGATGCCGTCGGTAGAAAGGGGCCAAGGGGCAAGCTGATTCGTTCCTTCCGTGACGGTCACCGGCCGTTCAGTCTGCTCTCGCAGCGTGACGCAGGGTACACCCAGCGCAGTCGTCTCTTCCTGTACGCCCCCGGAGTCAGTCACCACCGCGGCGGCGCTGTCGGACAGACCGAGCATCTCCATGTAACCGATCGGATCGATCACGCGTAGCGGCGCGAGCAGGGCATCCAAACCAAAGGTCGATACCTGCTTGCGGGTGCGCGGATGCATTGGCAGCACCACGGGACGCTCGCCGGCAATCACGCCAAGCGCCGAGAGGCAGATCGAGAGCATTGCCCGGTCGTCTACGTTCGATGGGCGGTGGAGCGTTGCGAGGACGTAATCGCTTGGTGTGAGCCCCAGTGATGTGGGAACGTCGAGTACGCGGGCCGTGGGAAGGCGGTCAAGCAGCGTGTCGATCATCACGTTGCCGATAAAGGCGATGCGGCGCTCGTCGATGCCCTCCCGGCGGAGATTCGCGGTGGCATCATGACTCGGAATCAGCAAAAGGTCTGAGCATCGGTCAGTGAGCACACGATTGACCTCCTCGGGCATGCGCCAGTCATTGCTCCGCAAGCCGGCCTCGAGGTGCGCGAGGCGAACGCCAGTGGTTTCCTTTAGCTTCGCACACACGAGGGCACAGGCGAGGGTCGAGTTAACGTCTCCCGGGACAAGCACCCAATCCGGCTTCTCCACGAGAAGGATCGGTTCGAAGGCCTCCATCACCCGCGCCGTCTGCACAGCATGCGATGCGGATCCGATACCCAGATGATAATCCGGCGTACGGATGTCAAGATCGCGAAAGAAACTCCCGGACATGCTGTCGTCGTAGTGCTGACCGGTATGCACGATGATCCCACGGTGGCCCGAGCGTTGGAGCGCCCTGAGGATTGGTGCGATCTTCATGAAGTTCGGCCGCGCACCGGCGACGAGGATGACCGTAAGTCGAGACCCTAGCATTCGGGAATGCTCCATAGGCACGCAGGCTGGCCGGCAAGAGTTGGGGTGACTTCATACGCGCCGCGCGATGACTTGGAATGCCCAACTGCTGCGGCTAGCGAAACCGTGGCGAGAGAAAAATTCAATTCAGACGCAACGGATTGGATTCCGGCGCCGGTACCCATCCGAAGCTTGCAACACAGCAGCGAAACTCAGCGGGGTCGATCCGCGCACGGTTCTTCTCGTAAAATAATCTCGCTGCCATGCACAAATGCGAAATGTGACGGCGCCGCAGAGACCTGTGCGCGACCAAGGCAAGGTATAGTTTCCGATGAGACGCGTGGATATGAAAAATGTAGCCGGAAGGCGCAAGTCGCGCATGACCGGCGCGGCGACCGAAAGGCTGTCGACTTAGGCTTCGTCAAAGCGATGCACGATAGCCCGGACCGCTCGTTCGCATTGAGGCGCGGTCGATCGCGAAAAAGGCAGCCGTTGCATTTGGGTTTGAGTGGGCAGGGAGGGTTCGGATGATTTCGTAAGTCCGTCTTCGACCATGGCATGTTTTGTCAGGGTACAGACACGCGGTTTGCCCCGCTTTCGCAAGGCGGGCAGGGGTGCAGAGAGTGCTGCGGCAATCGGTGTCGCGGCCCGGACACTATGTTTCGCTTCGCTCGAATCGCCGCTTGCCAGGCATTGGTCTCGATGGCGAGGCCTGTGTCTGGACCTGACCCTTGAGCGCTCGAGCAGGCGGAACTGAAGAATGGCTGCGTCCAGCCCGTAAACCCTGACGGCATTCGCGCGAACGAAACTCCACACCTCTATCAACCGTGACTCAACCCCGCCAAACTATCCGGCACCACTTTACGGTCGACGTGGAGGACTATTTCCAGGTATCGGCGTTGGCCCCATTCGTTGCCCGCGAATCGTGGGAGATGCGGCCAAGTCGATTCGCTGCCGGAGTACGTGTGCTGCTCGATCTGCTGAGGGAGCGAAACGCACTCGGGACTTTTTTTGTACTCGGATGGGTCGCACGCCACCATCCCGATATTGTCCGAGAAATTGCGGGCGCGGGCCACGAGATCGCTTCGCACGGGTGGGGACACGAGCGAGTGACGACGCTCACGCCGGACGAGTTCCGGGAGTCTGTGCGCAGTTCGAAGCGGGACTTGGAGGACATCATCGGGCGCCGGGTAGTGGGATATCGCGCTCCGAGCTTCAGCATCGTTCGAGGTGGCGAGTGGGCGCTCGATATACTCTTGGAGGAGGGCTATCGGTACGATTCCAGTCTCTATCCGTTGCGGCGTCCATTCTATGGATACGCTGGCGGGACAAGGTATCCGCACTGCCTTAAGCGTGATGCCGGCCTACTGCATGAGCTGCCGCAGGCGACGTTTCAATTCGTCCGAGTAGTGCTCCCGGCCG
>JAQBPY010000361.1 GCA_028287285.1 Gemmatimonadota bacterium | reverse complement strand
CCGGTGGAGCACCGGCCGCTTGGCTCTTTTCCTCGAGCGACGCGCGCAGCTCCTGAATCCGCCGCTGGCTCTGGCCGAGCAGCTCCTGGATCTGGAGCATCTGCTGGCCCGCCAGGTAGTGATCGTTCTTGACGTCCCCTTCGAACTTGGCAACCCGGCTGCTCAATATGCGGATTGAATCATTCGTGCGCGCAATCTGCGTCAGCACCTGATCGATGTGGACGCGCTGCGCCTCATTCGCGCGCGCCGCCGCATCGCTCATCGACGTCAGCTGCGTCTGGAGCAGCTGCACGTCGCCCTTTGACGCGAGGCATCCCGAGAGCAGGAGACCGGCGACGGGTGCAATGAGCCTGATGCGCATCATGACCTCGGCCGGACGAGGGTGCCGGCGTTGTGCGCCTCGAATTCCGCACGCCGGTTCTGCTGGTATGACGCTTCGTCCGTCCCACTCGCGACGGGAGCCGAATCGCCGAGGCTCTGCGCCGTGAGCCGCGCCTCACTGACCCCGCGGCTCTCCAGATAGCGCTTTACTTGCGCGGCGCGGCGCTGGCCAAGTGCCAGGTTGTATTCCGCCGTTCCGCGCTCGTCGGTGTTGCCCGAGATGATGAGCGTTACCGACGCGTTGGCGTTGAGAATGGCCGCCTTGGCATCCAGCACGCTCTTGGCATCGTCGCGGAGATCATCCTTGTCATAGTCGAAGAAGACTTTCTGGGCGAGCGTATTCGTCAGCTCCGTCTGGGTCCGCGCATCCGACACGGGCGCCGGCATATTGTTCCGCGCCGCGGCGCTGATGGAATCCGCGCGACGCTTCGCCGCGGCATTGGCGATGGAGTCCGCGCGGCGCTGCGCGCCGTCGTCCGGCGTGGACGCGGTGACCGGAACGGGTACGGTCTCGGGCGACTTGCGGCAGGCGTCGACCATGCCAACGGTGATCACGGTGAAAACGGCGAGCGCAACAGCGCGACTGGTCATGCGATTCTCCGGCGTGGGGGAAGCTGCCAGCGATGAGATTCGGGAAGCATCAATTGGACGAAAGGCGGGGTGACCACGACGGGTTGCGGACCGCGGCGCCACGCGTAAGCTGGCGCGTGCGGCCTGTTTCCACGTCCACCACCCAGAGCTGCTTGCTGCCGCTCCGGTTGGACGAGAAGACGAGGTGACGCCCATCGGGAGCCCAGGAAGGCTCTTCGTTCTTTCCGTCGCTGGTGAGCTGCTTCATGCCCAGGTCGCGAAGGTTGATCGTCATGATCTGGAAGATGCCCGAGATCATCGACTGGAATGCGACCGTCTGCCCCGCCGGTGACCAGTCGGGATTGGCGCGATAGGCGTTCTCACCGAAATCGAGCGGCGTGAGGGGTGAGAAATTCGCGCCGTCCGCATCCATGGTATAGAGCTCGGGATGGCCGGCGCGGCCCGACATGAATGCAAGGCGCCGCCCATCCGGACTGAAGGTGGGAGACGTGTTGTCGCTGCCATGACCCACGGACAGCCGGCGCACGTTGGTGCCTGCGGCATCCACGGCATAAATGTCGACGCCGTCGTCCACACCGTGGCCAAATGCGATGGTGGAACCGTCAGGGCTGAACACGGGCGTAACGCTCACACCGCCCCCCGAAAAAACGGTGCGCTCTCGGCCCGTGGTCAGATCGTGCACCACGACGTGTGCCGGCGGCTGCCAGTTCGTGTACACCATGGACTGTCCGTTCGGACTCCACGACGGCGACATCACGCTCGCCGTCGGCGTCAGCGCGACCACCTGCTCACCGTCGCTGTCGGCAACGTAGATGCGCTTGGCACGCTCAAAGAGCACCCGCGTTCTCGCGATGCCACGCGTGCCGGTAAACGATTCCTCGATGTCGTCGGACAACCCATGGAGCGCCGCTCGCCACCCGCGCAGGTCGGACATCGCCGGCGCGACGTACTCGCGGACCAGCGCGGTGGTCTGCTTGGCTACGTCATACACGGCCAGATGCATGCCGGTGGGCGTGGGCGTGATCTGCACGGCGGCTGCGGCCCCGAGCTTGGCCAGCACGGCCCAGTTCGGCACCACATCGCGGCCCGTATCCGAGGGCGAGTCGATCCGAATGACGCTGATGCGGTCTCCGAAATCGAGGTCGCGCTGCACGATAGCTCGGATGGAGTCCGCGCCCGTGCCGGCGCCCCGGAGCACGACGACACCCAGCTTTGAGCCCGGATCGTACGTGAGCCCGATGCGAACGCCGCGCGTGGTGGTATCCTGCGCCGCGAGCGGGGAAGTGAAAAGCAGCAGCGCGCAGAATGCGCGGCGGTATGTCATGAGTGCCTTACCGGATGAGCCGTGGGTCGAAACTGAAGATCACTGGAAGTACGTCGTCCGTGAACCCCTGCGGCAGTGGGCCAAAGCTGCGCGACGCCAGCTCCACCGCCGCCAGCGCGTCCTGATCAAAGGAAAATACCGCGGAGCGCTTCGTGAGCCTGAGACCGGCGATCGTGCCATCGCGCCGAATCATGAACGCCACTTCGGCCTGAAGCGCCCCGCGATTGGATGGCTTGAAGTTCAGTGCGATCATCCGGACGATCTTTTCCAGGTACGCCGGATAGGGAAAGGCGATGCCGTTGTCGATGGTCACGTTGGCGACGTCCGCTCCCTTGCCGCCCTCGGGGCCACCGCCCGCGACGGGCGCGGGTGTGTTGGGCTTTGGGGGCGCCGCAGGTACGGCATTGGGCGTCGCAATCTTCGCCGCGCGCGCTTCGGGAGGTGCTTTCGCCGGAGCCTTCATGCGAACCGGATCTACCTTCCGGGCGACAGGCGCCGGCGCGGGCGGTTGGTCCACCGGCGCGGGCGTCGGCTGC
Organism: Gemmatimonadota bacterium; assembly: GCA_028287285.1. GTDB lineage: Bacteria > Gemmatimonadota > Gemmatimonadetes > Gemmatimonadales > Gemmatimonadaceae > AG11. Next base: position 10,606 of record JAQBPY010000361.1, on the reverse strand, counting down.
ACCACGCCAATTGCACGAGGCCCCGCCGCCGCAGCAATCAGGTTGACCCGATACGTGGGTGGCGACGGTGCCCGGTCCGACTGCCGAACGAAAAAGAACGCAGCCACGGCGGCAGCGTGCAGGAGCGCCGACGCAGCGATTGGCGCACGAAGCGACAGGTCCCTGCGCGTGGCCACAGCGGTCACTTTGGCGCCTCGGGCTCGAGCACGAGCCCGATGTCGCTCACGCCGGCTGCGTTCATGATCGCGAGCGCCTGTGCCACCACACCGAACGGCACCCCCGCATCGCCGCGCAGGTACACACCGTCCCGGGTCCGCGCGCCTGCCAGGCTGCGAAATGCACTTCGGAACTCCGACAGCGACATGTGCGTGCCGTCCATGGTGATCGCGCCAGCCCGGTCCACCGTCACGACGAGACCACTCTTGGATTCGAGCGGCTTGGCCTCCGCCCTGGGAAGCGCGATGTCCACCCCGCCCTGCATCATGGGCGCCGTGATCATGAAAATCACCAGCAGGATCAACATCACGTCGATCAGGCTGACGACGTTGATCTCCGAGTTGAGCGCCAACCGCTCACGCCGGTGCCGAGCCACCCTAGAGCCGTCCCTCGCGAACGAGCATCGCGATCACGGTCGTCCCGAACCCTTCCAGCAGCGTATCGAGCCGGTTCAGGCGATTCGCCAGGATGTTGTAGCCGAACGTCGCGGGAATGGCGACGCTGAGCGCCGCCGCCGTAGCGACGAGCGCCTGCGCCACACCAGGTGCCACCGCCGACAGGTTTCCGGATCCGCCCTTCGCGATGCCGACGAACGCCACGATGATCCCGAGCACCGTGCCCAGGAGTCCAATGAGCGGACTCGCCGATCCGATGGTCGCGAGCCAGGGCAGGAATCGCCCCAACCGGTCGCGCTCCGTCATCGCCTCGGCATCCAGCACGAGGCGTAGCGTCTCTACCCGCGAGGCCCCGCTGCTCACCGCAACAGGCCTGTCGGAAAAGGCATCCGCGCGAGGCATGCCGCTGTCGGCGACGAACTGGTTTGCCCGAACCAGCAACCGCAGCGCCGCATTCGGCGATGAATGTTTCGCCACTTCTCCCGCCGCTGCCATGCGCGATCCACGCTCCACCTCGCGCGCGAAAAGCGTGGCCAGCTTCAACGATTTCGACAGTTCGCGCCCCACGCCAAGCATGATCGCCCAGCTCACGAGCGACAGCACCACCAGGATGCCGAGCACCACCTTCGTCTCGATGCTCGAGTTGAGGATCAGCTCCTTGGGCGACGTGGGTATCGCGCCCGCCGCCTGAATCATCAGGATCATTTCTGCTCCGTTCCGGCTGCCGCGTGTCGCTCAGCGAACCACGCGTAGCTCCGTGCAAGTCCTTCCTCGAGCGATACCTGCGGTCTCCAGCCTAACAGCTGCGACGCCTTTGCTATGTCGAGATACGACGTCCGCTGCTCACCCGGACGCTCCGGCGCATGCTCGACGGGAACGGATACACCAGCCGCCGCCGACAGTACCGTCGCGAGTCGCAGCACGTCCGTGGCGATCCCGGTGCCCACATTGAACGCGCGCGCATCGAGCTGGCCAACAGGCGGCAGCGCGGCCGTCGCGGCACGCCACGTCACATCTGCCACGTCTCCCACGTACACGTAATCGCGCGTCTGCAAGCCGTCGCCGTACACGGTGACCGGACGACCCTCGAGCAGCCGCGCACAGAAAATGGCCACGACCCCCGCCTCGCCGTGCGGGTCCTGCCGCGGACCATACACATTTCCAAAGCGCACGACGGCCGATTCAACGCCATGCACGCGTCCATAGTATGCCAGATACAGCTCCACCGCGTACTTGGCAATGCCGTACGGCGACTCGGGATTCTTCTCGAACGTCTCGACGTTGGGCGGCGTGGTGAAGTCGCCGTAGATCGCACCGCCGGTCGACGAAAAAACCACCCGCGTTTTCGGCGAATGTGCCCGGATCGCCTCGAGCAGATTGAGCGATCCCACAATGTTCGTCTGCGCATCGAACATGGGATCGGTGACGCTCTTGCGGACGTCCATCTGCGCGGCAAGATGCACCAGCACATCGGGACGCAGCGTGGCGATCAGCTCCGCCGACGCCGCATCGCGGATGTCGAGCTCATGGAAGGTGGCGCCGGCAGGAATGTTGGACCGCTTGCCCGTGACCAGGTTGTCCAGCAGATGAACGGCCCACCCTTCGGCCAGGAACCGCTCGGCCACATGTGATCCAATGAAGCCCGCTCCGCCCGTGATGAGAACCGTGGTCATGTGATTTTGGTTGGTGGGGTGGCCGCCGGTTCGTCAGGCGTGCTGCTGGGGGGCGACGCGTCGCGCTCCTCGAGCGCAAACAGATAACGCACCGTGTCCACGACGCCAAGCCCACGGCCATTGGCGGCGGCGGCGCGGAGTCGCACGGATGGCTCATGGAGGAACTTGTTCGTCAACGACCTGGAGAAATGCTCCACCGCCGCGCGCTGTTCGGGCGTGAGGTTGCCCAGGCGCCGCATGGCGGCGTCGAGCTCGCGCTCGCGCACACGGTTCATCTCTTCGCGCAATTGCGTGAGCACCGGCACCGCCGACAGCCCGGCCGTCCATTGCCAGAAGCTCTCGACTTCGTTGGCAATGAGGACCTCCGCCGCCGGTATCTCCCGCTGGCGCCGCTCGAGGTTCGCACTGACCACGGCCTTGAGGTCGTCGAGGTCGTAGAGGTACACGTTGTCGAGCGTCGCGACATCGGGGTCCACGTCTCGCGGCAAGGCGATGTCGAGAATGCAGAGCGGCTTGTCGCCGCGCTTCGCAATGGCCTCACGCACGCGCGCAACGTTCACTATGGGATGCGGCGATGCGGTGGAGCACAACAGCAGGTCGACGTCGGCAAGCGCGGACCATGCCTGGTCATAGTGCACCGCCGTTGCATCGTACTGCGCCGCAAGAGTCTCGGCGCGCTCGAAGGTGCGATTGGCAACGACAGCGGCGCGTACTCCCTCGTCGCGCAGCGACGCGAGGGCGAGCTCCGCCACGTCACCAGCGCCGAGCACCATTGCGCGCCGGCCGGCGAGCGACCCGAAGATCTTCTTGGCCAGTTGCACGGCGGCGGAGCTGACGCTCAGGGCACCGTGGCCCAGCTGCGTCTCGCTGCGGACCCGGCCGCTCGTGGAGAGGGCGCTCTGAAAGAGTCGGTTGAGCACGGCCCCCGACGCCTGCCGGCTCGTTTCCCACGCGTCCCGCACCTGCCCGTGAATCTGCGCTTCGCCGAGCACCATGGAATCGATGCCCGACGCCACCCGAAACAGGTGCGCGGCGGCTTCCCGGTCGCGGCGGACGTAGCCATACGCGCTCGCGTCCGCACCCAGCCGATCGGACAGCAGCGCCCATGCCGGCGCCGCGCCGTCTTTATCGCCCTCCACGAGATACAGCTCGGTCCTGTTACACGTGGAGAGCAGTACACCTTCGCGAGCCCCGGAGTGCCTCCGCAGCCGTTCGAGCGCCGGAGCCACGTCACGCGTGGGAAATGTGAGCCGTTCACGGACATCCAGTGGCGCGTTGTGGTGGCTCACACCTACGACGATCACGGCCATGCGCTCAGCCGCTCCGCAAATCGCCCCTCGTCGACGGCTTCACAGAAATGCTCATCGAGCAACTCGTCGGAGATCACGCGCCACTGCGCGGCATTGCCCGAGGCCAGCAATTGCGCCCGCACGGCTCCCAGCTGCGCCACCGCCGAACCGTACGGCGGCCCGAAACGGTCGGCGACGGCATCACGAATCCTCCTCGCGGCCGCAGGAACTCCACCAGCGCTTACCCCGATGGTCAGCGAGCCACTTTGATGGGCGGACATGACTGAAAACGACCCCCCTCCAGCGGCGTCAACGATGTTTACAAGTCTGCTCAGTGCCCTGGCATCTGCAGCAATAGCCATGTTAACAACTCGGTCGTTCGTTGCGGCAATGACGAGCTCCGCCTCGCCGATGTCGGCCGGCTCATACGCGTGTATCGTCACCGCCAGTCCGGTTGATTCCATCTCGGAGCTCGTGGCCGTCGCGACGACGCGGACGTCAGCTCCCGCACTCGAGAACTGTGCGGCCTTGCGCGCGGCCACGGGGCCGCCGCCAACCACGAGCACGCGCAAACCGCGAGCCTCCAGCAGTATGGGTATACCGCTCACAGGAAGCGCCCTCCGCCGTTCGTCTCCGCGATCCTGAAGGCGACGTAGAGCACGATCACCGCCGTGAAGCTCACGCTCGAGTAAATCGCCGCTCGTCGAGCCTGCCATCCTCCGGCCACGCGACCCAGGGCAATGCCGCTCACGGCGACCCACGCGCCCATTGCCCAGACGATCTTGGGTGCGCTGAGCTCGTTGTACGACACGGCATAGGTGACGGCAAGCACGACACCGAGTGTCAAACCGAGCCATGCGGCGATGGCGGCAACGTGGTTGACACGGTCGAGTGTGGCGAGCGGTGGAAAGAAGCGGAAGATGGCGCCGAAGCGCCGCGACTTGAGCTCCCGTCGCTCGAGGAGGTACATGCAGCCCGCCGCGGCGGCCGTGGCGAAGGAGGCAATACCCACGAAGCTCAACGCGATGTGCGCCACCAGCCATGCGCCGCGTGCACCGGGCGGCTCGATGCCCGGAACGAGTCCCACGAGGTTTGCGCAGACCGTGACGATGGCCGCGAGAGGTGCGGCCAGCAGCGTGAGCGACACGTCACGCGCCACGATCTCGACGATGAGCAGCGTAGCGGCAAGGACGAAGCCCGCGAACGAGAGCGACGGACCGAGTCCAGTGAGCGGAAGCTGGCGGACGCTCGCGGCGTACGCGAAGAGCGCTGCTCCGTGCGCCGCAACCCCTGCCGCCAGTATCCAGATCACGCCGCGCACGGGCGCCCCCACCGGACGCGCAAACGGCGTCGCAGCAAGGGCCGCGGCGCCGATGTAGCACGTGATGGCGATGAAGTGGGCGATCGCAGTCATGTCGTTCGCCTAATCTAATGCACGGGCAGGCGTTACGTCATTCCGCCGCCTGCCCCCTCACGCGTTACGGCATGCGTGCGATAACCCGCACACTTTCCCCCACCCGAATGGCCGGCTGCCCCTGACTCACGATCCTCGCCGTACTTCCATAGGGCGTCACGCGAACGACCTGGGCGGTGGCAATTGCGACTTCCGGAAGCGCCGGACGCTCGTCCTCGATGGCCTTTTCGCGCGGGTGGAAGAGCTGCACTTCGTCGCCGATCTTCATGCCGTCCCTGGCCGTCAGGTCGAACAGGATTTCATAGTCCAGCGACGGAAGCACCGCCTTGCGATAGATCGCTCGCACCTTGGTGGTCCGCGCATCGCTGTACGACATTGGACGCGCGGTCGCGCCCGCGCCCACGGTGTCCAGCGGAATCACGCGCGCCTCGGAATTCAGGGCGTCGTAGAGCTCGAGCACCTCCACCGTTGCCGCTTCCCCATTCCGCGGTGCGCGCACCACCTGAAGGAGTGCCGCCGGAATGACCACGGTCCCGACGTTCTCGACGGTCTCGCCGAGTGTATACGCCACGAAGCGCTCGCGCTCTGCCGCCACGCTGCCCACCGGAGGCACGATCAGCAGCTTGTCGTACAGCTGAAAATTGGTGGTCATGCGCGGCTTGTCGATGCCCGGAATATCCGCACTGAACAACACTCGGCCCGAGCCGCGCGGCCCCTTTTCAGGTGCGAAATACGACGCCCGAATGACGTCGCCCATCGGCACCCGTGGCGGAATTGCTTCCGTCTCGGCCCTTAGTGTCGTCTGAACACGTGCCCTGGGCGTGAAGACGGTGGCGGAGTTGAAGCGTCGGGGTGCGTCCGCGACGAGCGGCACCTGCCCTTCACCGGGCAGACGGAGGATCTCGCCTGGATAGATCCAGTGCGGATCTTCGATCTGGTCCGTGTTCAGTCTATAGATGCCGGGCCACAGGTAGGGGTCGCCCAGGTAGGCCTTGGCAAGATCCCACAATGTGTCTCCCCGCTTGACCGTGTGCGTTGCGGGCGGCGTGGCGCGCGCGACCTGCGCATGCGACGCGGGAGCGCCGGAGAAAATGAGAAGGCCGGCGACGGGGAGCGACCAGCCGAAACGAGGAATCTTCACGCGCTCGAGGGCTGCTGCGCCGATGGATAGGCGCATGGGTGACAACGGGTTACCACGGGGGCTGCACGAAGGACGATTGGACGACCGATGAGAAACCGCCGGTCCGCAACAATAGCTGCGGGCGGGCCGGAAGGACAACTCCGTGCGGGCCCATTGCGGGTGTGCAAACGCAGCGACGGCGGGGGCAACGCGCCCCCGCCGTCCGGATTATCCACATCGAGGTGCCGTCAGAACGGCAGGTCGTCATCCTCGTCGGCAAGCGCGCCGGGAAAGTCCTCGAAGTCATCCCCACCGGCGCCGGCCTTGGCTTTCGCCGGTGCAGGCCGGCTCTGACTCGAGTCCGACGAATAGTCGCTGCCTGACCGCGGAGCACCGCCGCCGCTGCCGGCGGGCGCACCGCCCAGCATGATGAGCTCGCGCACGTTGATCTCGGTGGAGTAGCGCGTCTGGTTTTCCTTGTCCTGCCACTGCCGATATTCGATGCGACCTTCGACATAAATCTTGTCGCCCTTCTTGACGTACTTTTCCACAATATCGGCGAGCTGGGAATTTTTTGTGTTCCAGACGACGCAGCGATGCCACTCCGTCTTTTCCTGCTTCGAACCGGCGGCATCGTTCCATGACCGGCTCGTCGCGAGCGAGAACGTGGCCACGCGATTGCCACCGGTTGTGGAGCGCACTTCGGGGTCATTCCCGAGGTTGCCGATCAAAGTCACCTTGTTCAAGCTGCGGCTCATGTCAATTCTCCTGGGCGAGTGTCTGTTCCTCGCCACCATTCTAAGTGTGGACGTCCGATACCTGGTAACCAAATTCCCGCACACATCCGCAAAACAACTGCATTGCTAACTTCTTTGATAACAAACCGTTCTAAGAGGTACCTCTCGTAACACTTTACTTCAAGTGACACCAATATCGCGCCTGAGCAGGAGTGCATCTTCGACCGGGTGGCGGTAGTACCCCCTCCTGCGACCCACCTGAAGAAAGCCGCGAGACTTGTAGAGCACCTGGGCGGCCACGTTCGATTCCCGCACTTCCAGATAAAGTGTGCGGACACCGGTCTTGCCCAGATGAATGATCACGCTGTCCAGCAGCAGCCCACCAATTCCGCGCTTCCGTTCCGCCGGCGCCACGGCAATGTCGGCGATTTCCGCCTCCTCCGTAAGGACCAGGGCGATGACATATCCAACGATGACGGACTCATCACTTGACCACCGTTCGGCCGGCATCCCGTCTTCGGCGACTAGAAAACGCATGCGATCGTTCGCCAGTGAATCAAGGAATGACTTTGCACTCCACGGGTCGGCAAAAGACTCCCCTTCAATCCTGGCGATCTGCGGAATGTCTTCAATCACGGCATCACGGACACGCAGCAGATCCTGCATCATCTCGGCGGCAGGGCGCGCCCGTGCTGCGCCTCCCACTTGACCTGTGCTTCGGCCAGTCGTCCGTAGCCCGGCTCCCACTCCGCCAGATCAGCAGGAGTTGCCTGATCAATCATATTTGTGATCCGCGCAAGTGCCCGTGCCTGCGGCGTCACGGAGTGCTCGCCCCCACGATCAGGACCGATTGCCGTGGCGCTCGCCTCTGCGGCGTGTCGCTCCACATCGGCGGACGGTACGATGGACACTTCCGAAAGTGCCTGCATCGCGCCGGAGTCGATACTGAAGAGCTGGACGTAGTGCTCGCCGCGCATGGCATCGACTGCGGCGAGATAGCGCCCAGGAAGAAACTCTCTCTGCGATGCCACCAGGAGCGCCAGTGACGATATCGGAACGAGCGGCGCGTCTGCTCCCATCGCAATTCCCTTGGCAATGGAAGCGCCGACGCGAAGGCTGGTAAAGGCGCCCGGACCGGCGCCACACACCACTCGCTCGACTTGAGACGGCGTCAGTCCGGCATCTCGCAGCAGCGCTGCCACAGCCGGCATGAGCGCTTCGTGATACCGCCCGCGCATCGCGACCGACCGTTCCGCGATCACCGTTGCCCCATCCAGCACCACGGCACTGCCGCTGTATGTGGATGCCTCCACGACGAGCGTGATCATGCCCGCCAGCCCGCGTACATGAGGCGCTTGGTGGGCTCCTCGGGCAGGTGCTGAAGCGACAGCGTCACATGGCCCGGCGGAATTCGGGAGCCCGCGCGTTCGGGCCACTCCACCAGCACCAATCCTGCCCCACTCACGATCTCGTCCCAGGCGAGCGCGTCCAGCTGCCGTTCGTCGTCGAGACGATAGAGGTCCAGGTGATAGACCGTGCCCTTGGGTGCGGCATACTCATGGACGAGTGCGTAGGTGGGACTCGTGACGTCGTCAGTAACGCCGAAGCCGCGACAGATGGCTTGCACGAGCGTGGTCTTCCCCGTGCCCAGCTCGCCCGAAATGGTGACCAGCAGCGGCAACCTGGCCGACCGCCCAAAGCGGTGTCCCCAATCGCGCAACTCCTCTTCGGTCATGGCCAGCGCGCCATGCTCGGCCAGGGGTGGAACGAGCGGCGCATGGTCACTCATCGCGCCACCTTCACGTCTGCGGCCAGCTTGCCCCGGGTAGCCCCCCCACCCATTCGCGCCCTTACCTCGAAGAGCTGGTCGCGCAGCCGCGCCGCCGCCTCGAAGTCGAGCGCGGTAGCAGCCTCGCGCATCTGTTCCTCGAGCATGGCAACCAGCGTCTCCGGATCCACCAGGTCGTACGAGGCTGCCTCCTTCTCCGCCACGCGCTTGCCGCGCTTGGGCCGCTCCTCATCGCGTTCCACCCGCGCGTCCGCAACACGAGTGCTGAACCGCACCTGGTCGATGCTCTTGGACACCGACGTGGGCGTAATGTTGTGCTCCACGTTGTGCGCCGTTTGGATCGTCCGGCGGCGCGCGGTCTCATCCATGCACCGCTGCATCGACCCAGTGATCCTGTCGGCGTAGAAGATGGCCTTGCCGTTCAGGTGCCGAGCGGCGCGGCCCACGGTCTGGATGAGGGAGCGGTCGGAGCGCAGGAACCCCTCCTGGTCCGCGTCGAGAATGGCCACGAGCGACACCTCGGGCATGTCGAGCCCTTCGCGCAGGAGATTGATGCCCACGAGCACGTCGAACTCGCCCAACCGCAGGCCGCGCACGATCTCCACCCGTTCGATGGCATCGATGTCGCTGTGCATGTAGCGCACGCGCACACCAACCTGCTGCAGGTAGTCCGTGAGGTCCTCCGACATCCGCTTCGTCAGCGTGGTCACGAGCACCCGCTCGCCAACCTTCACCCGCGCACGAATTTCGCCGAGCAGGTCGTCCACCTGGCCGCGGACGGAGCGAATCTCGATTTCCGGGTCGATGAGACCCGTGGGGCGAATGATCTGCTCCACGACGACGCCCTCCGAGAGGCGAAGCTCCAGCTCGCCCGGCGTTGCCGACACGAACACGGCGCGCGGCGTAAGGGACAGGAACTCGTCGAACATCAACGGACGATTGTCCAGCGCACTCGGCAGGCGGAACCCGTAGTCCACGAGCGTGAGCTTTCGCGCCCGGTCGCCGTTGAACATGCCGCCAATCTGCGGCAGCGTTACGTGTGACTCGTCTACCACCACGAGGAAATCTTCGGGGAAGTAGTCGAAAAGACATGCAGGCCGCTCGCCCTCGGATCGCCCGGAGAGATGCCGCGAGTAGTTCTCGATGCCGGCGCAGGTGCCGATCTCCAGCATCATCTCGATGTCGAAGTTCGTGCGGCTCTCGAGCCGCTGCGCCTCGAGCAGGCGCCCGTTGCCGCGCATTTCCGTCAGGCGCCCATTCAGCTCCTCGCGAATGAGCTTGACGGCACGCTCCAGCGTGGGCCGCTGGGTGACGAAGTGCTTCGCCGGGTAGACGGCCGTCTTCTCCAGCGTGGCGATCGTCTCGCCGGTGAGGACGTTGATCTTGGAGATTCGCTCCACCTCGTCGCCCCACAGCTCGACCCGCACTCCCTGCTCCTCGTACGCTGGAAAGATCTCCACCGTGTCGCCGCGCACGCGGAACGTGCCACGCTCGAAGGCGACGTCGTTCCGATTGTACTGGATCTTCACGAGGGAGCGCAGCAGGTCGTCGCGATTCACGCGCTGGCCCGTTGTGACGGTGACCATCTGCTCCCGGTAGGAAACGGGGTCGCCCAATCCGTAGATCGCGCTGACCGTGGCGACGATGATGACGTCGCTCCGCTCCATCAGCGACGACGTCGCACGAAGGCGCAGACGATCGATGTCCTCGTTGATCGACGCGTCCTTCTCGATGAACGTGTCCGATGAGGGAACGTATGCCTCGGGCTGATAGTAGTCGTAGTACGAGATGAAGTACTCGACGGCATTCTGCGGAAAGAAGCTCTTGATCTCACCATACAGCTGGGCGGCGAGCGTCTTGTTGTGACTGAGCACGAGCGTGGGCTTTCCGTACTGCGCGATGACGTTGGCCATCGTCATCGTCTTTCCGGAGCCGGTGACGCCGAGCAGCGCCTGAAAGCGGTCGTTGCGGTC
>JAQBPY010000327.1 GCA_028287285.1 Gemmatimonadota bacterium | reverse complement strand
TATGCGGGCTGACTCAGCGGGTAGTTCATGGCGGCCCCGATGATTTGCTTCACTTCGCCGCGGGTCTCCCATTGGCTGCGGGCATCGCCATGACGTGGTACTGGCGCCTGCGTCTCCGTGCCCCTTGGATGCGAGCCGTCAGCTTGGGGCTCGTGGTCTTCGCGAGTGTTCTCGCGCTCGGATGGCTTAAGGGACGCCTCTGAGCGCCCGCTGTATAACGTTCGTTGGAGCAGTCGAGCGGTCTTTGGAAGCTCGCTGCGCTCGCATTATTTGATCCGCTCGCAGCTCAACTTGAGCGTTATGTGACAGCATCCTCCCCGATCTGTTGAGATCCGCAGTGCCAACTGACGCTACGCCCAAGACGACCGTCGGCTTTCATGCCCGCGAATGGCTGGTATTTGTGCTCGGGGCTGTAACCGCCGTCGTGCATTTTGCCGTCGGCTTGATGGACGCGCATCGCTGGACGTTGTTTCCACACGGCCCTTTGAGTGTCTACGTTGGTGTCCTCTGGCTCTTCACGCTGCTCACCAGCGCTCCCGCATATTGGGCTCGTCGACGCTGGAGCAATCCTGCTTGGCTTCCGCTAATGCTCTCGCTAGTTGGCATTGTTCTTCTGGCCAGCGAGTAGCTCTTCCAGATCGCGGTGCCTGTCACATAACGTTCGCTGGAGCAGACAGGGCGGCTATTGATGGAGCGCGCTCCGCGCGCTCTCTTTATTGATCGCCCTGCAGCTCAACTGGGGCGTGGAGGCTGTAGGATAACGCATTCGCCGGCGGCTTAGAGCACCCGGCGCACGGTGCGGGCGTCCTTGCTCGAGAAGGCACCTGCCGGAGCGTCAGTGGCAGCGCTTCACCTACGGGAGATTGGACGTGCGTTCTCGCCCGAGCCTCTTAGGCCGCGATGCGTCCGTAATGCGCGAGCTTCTCGACGTTGTGCACCAGGCAGAAGAGTTTCCACTGCCGGTCGACCTTCGCGCGGCCGCGGAGCGTGAAGCGCGTCAGGCGCTTGTTCGCGCAGAGATTCGCGAACACGGGCTCCACCGTCGCGAAGCGCCGCGCATAGCGGGCCCGCGCTTCCGGTTCGTCGATCCGCCGCTGCATCCGCGCGGTGTGCGAGTCCCGTCGCTCGGTCGTCTTGCCGGTGAAGAAGGCGACTTGCCGCGTCGGCGTCCGGTCGGGCGTCCGCAGGCACTGCGCGCGCAGCGGGCACGGGCCGCAATCGCGTTTCGCGCCTTGAAAGCGATCCGCGATGTGCCCCTTGATGACAAGTTGCGTTCCCTTGCGGTAGAGCGAGTTTCCGGCCGGACACACGCACGTCCGCGCGAGCGGATCATACGTGAAGTCGGACGGCCCGAAGACCGCCGGCGTGGCGTCGGGATCACGCTTGTCGTGCAGCGGATCCGGTTTGGTGCGATGGGTGTCCTGCGTCGCGAAGCGCTCGTCGCGCTGGCGGAGTTGCCCGTCGGCAATCAACGCCTCCACGCCCGCCGCGGCGAGCGCGGCGAGATTCGCTTCACTATGGTAGCCGGCATCGGCCGTGATCACCGTGTCCGCCGCGCGCTGCGCCGCGAGTGCGGTGACCACCGGCAGCAAGCACTCCTGTTCCGCGCCCGTGCCAAACGCCTGCGCCTCGACAATGATCTGGTGCGCCGCGTCCACCGCCGCCACGCCGGTGAAGCCCTGGATGACGCCCTTCCCGGTCGCCATCTTCGCGCTCTCGTTATCCGTGAGGTTGCTCTTCCGCACGCCACCCGTCGGCCCCTGCCGATCCGTCGGGTGCGCGGCCAACCAATCGCGCAACTGCTGCGCCCCCAGCTCGAGCGCCGCGAGCTGCTGCGTCTCCTTCGTGCGCTGATCCGGCTCGACCGCCCGCGTGTCCTCCGCCCGATGCCGCGCCAGCATCGTCTGCGCCGCCGCTTCCAACTTGGTCGCGCGCGCCGCCAGTTCGGTGCGGGTCCCGCTGCGGTGCTTCGACGCGTTGCTCGGCAGCTTCACGCCATCGATCGCAAACATCGCCCGCCCGATCAGCCCCTGCCGGTCGCAGACCGCCAGCACCGCGCCGAACACGGTCGCAATCGCCGTGTCGGCCGTGCTGATGAAGTGGGCGATCGTCGTGAAGTGCGGCCGCGTATCGCCGCACAGCGCGATGAAGGTCACCTGGTCCTCGCACGCGCGCGCAATCGCGCGGCTACTCACGATCCCCTGAGCGTACGCGCACAACACCACCGCGAGGAGCATGGCGGGGGGGTAGGCGGTCGCGCCGGCCACATCATTCCGGAACCGGGCGTCGAACGCCGCGAGGTCGAGCTCGTGCGTCACGAGGTGGTGCACCGCGTGCTCGAACGTGCCGGGGCGCAATTGCGCCCCCAGGTCGACGGCGAGGAACCGCGGGTTCGTGTCGATGTGCTTGTAACGCGCCATGCCCTCTCCCCCGTCACGGGTGAACGCGATTGCGATCGGCGCGCCAACTTACAAGATTCGGGGACGTTATTCTACAGCCTCGTTAGGTGGCCACAGGCTCCTCACATGAACGTGCTTGATTCGACCTGCCCCTTCTGCGGACTCGATGATCCCGCGATGACCGTCTATGCCGATCGGCTCGTGCAGGCGGTCGTGAGCACGCGCCCGATCAATCGCTATCACGTCATCATCGTGCCCCGCATTCACGCTGAGCGGCTGCCAGATTTACCGCCGGACGTCGCCGCGGCCGCGATTCACCTTGCGCAGCGCGTCGGCGGTGCGATCATCGACGCGGGCGTTCCCGATGGCATCACGTACATCACCGAAGATGATCTCACTGGCCAGGGATACAATCTCATGGCTCATTGGAAGCTCCACGTCATCGCTCGATATCGCGATGATGGCGTGCGTCTCGAGTGGAACCGGCACGACGATCCTGGCGGGGACACCACGCGCGCCCAGATCGCGGCCGCCATACGCCGACAACTCGCGCCGGCCACCTAACGTACGCTGAACCTGTCGGTCGATCTGAGGAAGCTCGCTTCGCTCGCATTTTGTTTGGTTCGCCCGCAGGTTAGCTGGGGCGTTATGCCGCCTCATGCATCGGCGGCACGCACCGATCCCACTCATGCGTCGCTCACTGCGCGTAGCGTGTGTGTAGTTTACACTCCCGTCGTCGGACCTGCCTCACACCCATATTAAGATCGTATGCCTCTTGTTACTTGTCCAGATTGTGCGCGCGAGCATTCGGATCAAGCTGTCACATGCCCCAACTGCGCGCGGCCGAACCACTCGCAACAGAGTGTCCACCGGTTGACCAAAATTACAACGACCTCGTCGTCAGGAGGCTCGGGCTTTTTGAAGTTTCTGGGCTGGGTATGGATAGTAGGGTCGGTTGTTGGCGCCCTTGGTCTTTTCGCAGCTGCTCAGAGTGACATCGACTATGAACGCGAATACAAATACAATATCTATCGCACGGCGGAGCCAACTTGGCTAAGTGCCGGTGGCAAGCCGCTCGCGTTCGCCGTTCTTCTCCAAGGTCTCACTCTCGGCACGTTCATGATCACCTTCGCGAATCGCGGTCGGAAGGAGCTCTGATTGTCATCCGATGCTTCTACCAGCTTCCACGGCTACTCAGTCGGATTCCCGTGCTGGATTCCGCGCACCCGGCTGCATAACGTGCGTTGGAGCAGACAGGGCGGCAATTGATGGAGCGCGCTCCGCGCGCTCTCTTATACTGATCGCCCTGCAGCTCAACTGGGGCGTTATGCCGCACCCGATTCACGCTGATGGGTAAGATCGCATGCCTGAGTCCTCTCGCCGGTCGCACGCATTTGGTTGGTACTGGCGCCTCGTCTTCAGGCTTGCCAAGCACCGCGCCTCTCATGACATCCGAGTGGGTACGCTGGGGCACTCGGCCGAGGAAGCGAACCTCCTATTTGCGAAGATCGACGCCGCGCTAAGCCTCATCGCACGGTATGATCCACGCCGCCTGGCTCGGCTGGTCCGCAATGCGAGAGGCATCCTCGTCATCGGCACCGTTGGGGGTATTGGCGTCTGGTCGCCGGGCGCGTGTCTCGTTCGCCTGCGCGAAGACTACTTGTTGGCCGCCGACGTCTCGCCTACCCACGTCGCATCTACGCTCGTGCACGAGGGCACTCATGCGTGGCTCTCGCATCTCGGCTTTGGTTACGAAGAACATCGCCGCCAGCGCATTGAGGCGATTTGCTATCGCTCCGAGATAGCCTTCGCCCGCCGGGTCCCGGACGGCGAGATGCTTCTGCCGGCACTCGAAGCCGGGCTCGCGCTTGATCCGGGCTATTACTCAACCGCTACTCGACGCGAGCAGGATTTCACTGACCTGCGTACGCTTGGCGTTCCTGAGCCACTGATAAAGCTCGTGAAATTGCTTTCTGCGAGGCGTGCGGCATAACGTACGCTGAACCTGTCGGGCGATCTTTGGAAGCTCGCTGCGCTCGCGTTTTGTTTGATTCGCCCGCAGGTTAGCTCTAGGCGTTA
>JAQBPY010000310.1 GCA_028287285.1 Gemmatimonadota bacterium | reverse complement strand
ACGCGTACACATGACGGCCGGCGAGAAGACTGGCGGCGATGCGCTTGGCGACGGAAGTGTGGCCTCTGTTGGTGCGACGGTCGATACCACGTCGCGCTCGGTGGCCATTCGTGTAAGCGTGACGTCTCCACGACGGACGTTGCGGCTTGGAGAAAGTGTCTACGGCGAAATCGCTGTGGAGACGCGGCCCAGGGCAGTCGTCATTCCCGTGGAGGCGCTCGTCCCTGGTGACGAAGCGGGCAGCTACAAGGTGTTCGTGGTGGACAAGAACGGCATGGCGCACGCACACGACGTGAAGGTGGGCGGGCGCACGGCCACGAAGGTCGAGATCGTTGAAGGGCTGGATGGTGGCGAGACGGTTGTGTCGCAAGGTGCATTTGGCGTGCAGGACAGCGCGAAGGTCACCAAGCCCGTGCCCGTGAAGCCGTGACGGCGCCCCAACGCACCACCCTGGCGGGGCTCGTCGCGAGCCAGCGCCGCTTCGTCTATCTCACGGTTGCGCTCCTGTGCGCCGCTGGCATCTGGGCCGCGCTTCGCCTGCCCTCGGCGATCTATCCCGAGCTGCAGTTCTCGCGCATCCAGATTGTCGTCGAGGGCTCATCGCTAGGCGCTCGGCAAGTGGTGTTCGCCATCACGCAGCCACTCGAGGAGGCGGTGGGGGTCGTACCCGGCGTGACCCGCGTGCAATCGCGCTCCATTCGCGGCGCGAGTGAAATCTCGGTGACGTTCTCGCCGAGTACCGACATGAGCTTCGCGTTGCAGCAGACGCAGGCGCGCGTGAATCAGGTGCGGGGTGACCTGCCCGCCGGTCTCGACATCCAGGTCGAGCGCCTGTCACCCTCGGTGTTTCCCATTCTCTCGTACAACCTCGAGGGTGGCTCGCCGGCGACGCTGTACGAGATCGCGCGGTATCAGATCCGGCCGGTGCTCTCGCGCGTGCCCGGTGTGGGCCGCGTGGACGTGCAGGCATCGGACGTACGCGAGATCGAAGTCATTGCCGATCCGGTGCGTCTGTCGGAGCAGGGGCTTTCATACGACGACGTCGCCAACGCCATTCGCATCTCCACATCCGTGAGCGCCGTTGGGCGGGTGGCGCAGGACTACAAGCAGTATCTCGTGGTCACGGCGCAGGAGGCCACGTCGACCGAAGACATCGGCAACGTGATCGTGGGGCGCGGATTGCACGTTCGCGACATCGCGAAGGTGGAGCTCGGGACAGAAGACCACGTGCGCATCGTGACCGGCGACGGCAAGCCGGCGGCGCTGCTCAACATCACGAGGCAGGTTGGTGGAAACACCACGGCCATTGCGGACAGCATTGCGAGCGCGGCCGAGACCATCCGGAAGACGCTGCCCAGGGGTGTGACGCTCAAGGCCGTGTACGACCAGGCGTCGCTCGTGCGCGATGCGACCACGTCGGTGCGCGACGCGATGCTCGTGGGCGCAGTGCTGGCCGTCATCATTCTCTTCATCTTCCTGCGCAAGGCGCGCATCACCGCGATCAGTGCAGCGTCCATTCCGTTGACGCTCGCCATCACGGTGTTCGTCATGTCGCTCATCGGGCAGACGTTCAACCTGATGACGCTCGGCGCCATGGCCATCGCGATCGGTATCGTGATCGATGATGCCGTGGTGATCTCGGAGAACATCGTTCGCCACCTGGGCTTCACGCCGGATCGTGACCAGGCCATTCGCGAGGCGGTGCAGGAGCTGATCGTTCCCGTCACGACGTCCACGATCACCACGGTCGTCGTCTTTCTTCCGCTGCGCCTGTTGCAGGGTGTGGTAGGCCAGTTCTTCGCTGCGTTGTCCATCACGCTGACGATTGCCGTCCTCATCTCGCTCGTGCTGGCGGTGACGATCATTCCGTTGCTGGCCGAGGCGTTTCTTCAGGCGGAGCCTGAGGAAGAAAAGCAGGCGCTTCGCTCCGCTCAGGGCGACAATACACCGCACGTGAAGGGCGGCCTTGGCGCATCGATTGGCCGGGCGATCGACGCACTGTCCGACAAGTACCAGCGGTCGCTCGATCGCGTGCTGCATCACACGCGGCTGATGATTGCGGCAGCCGTGCTCTTCGTCATTGCCGGTGCACTCGCGTACAGGCTGGTGCCTACGGGATTTCTGCCGGAGATCGACGAAGGCGCATTCGTGCTGGATTACTTCAGCCCGGGCGGCAGCGCGCTCAACGAGACGGACAGGCAAGTGCACATCGTCGAGCAGATTCTCTATCCCGGCACGCCGGAAGTGGCCGGTCTCTCTCGGCGCACGGGGGCGGAGCTCGGACTTTTCGCCACCGAGCAGAATCGTGGTGACATGGTGGTGCGGCTCACCCCTGAGGGTGATCGCAAGCGCTCAAGCCAGGACATCATCAACGACGTGCGCAACCGGATCGCGTCCGCGGTGCCAAGGTTGCGCGTGGAATTCGTGCAGATCCTGAGTGATGTCATCAATGATCTGGCGGGCGCTGCCCGTCCCGTGGAGATCAGGTTGTTCGGCGCCGACCTCAATGCGCTCGAAGCGTATGCAAAGAGTGTCGAGCCCAAGCTGTCGAAGGTCGAGGGGGTGGAGGATTTCTTCAGCGGCGTCGTGGATCCGTCGCCCGAGCTGCTGATGCACATCAACAGCGCAGAAGCGAACCGGGTGGGGCTCACGCCGGAGCAGGTGGCCGGGTCCGTGAATGGCGCGTTGCTGGGCGTGATTGCGGGCCAGGTGCGCCTGCAGGACAGATCCATCGGGGTGCGTGTCCGTGCGCCGGATGCCGTGCGCAATGATGCGCTGCAGCTTGGATCACTGCCGGTCGTGATCCCGGCCACTCGTACCACGGCGCCGCTGTCGGCCATGGCGACGTTCGAGCCAACGGAAACACGGTCGGCGTACACGCGCGAGAACCAGCAGCAGGTCATCACCATGACGTCCGACGTCACCGCGCCGCTTGGCACCGTGATGGCCGGCGTGAACGAAGTGCTCGCGGCCAATCCGCCGCCGGCAGGAATTCGCATGGAGATTGGCGGACAGTCCGCGGGCCAGAAGGAAGCGTTCCGCTCGCTGCTCACCGTGCTCGCGCTGGCCATCGCCGCGGTCATTGGCGTGATGGTGCTCCAGTTCCGTTCGTTCGTGGAGCCGCTCGTGGTGCTGGCGGCGGCGCCCATCTCGTTCGTGGGCGCCATTGGATTGCTGCTCATTACCGGAACGCCGCTGAACGTGTCGTCGTTCATGGGCCTGATCCTGCTGGTGGGTCTCATCGTGAAGAACGGCATCATCCTGCTCGATTTCACCCATCATCGCATGCTCACCGAGGGGGAAACCCTCGAGCCTGCACTGCTCGAAGCGGGACGGGTGCGTTTACGTCCCATTCTCATGACGACGCTCTGCACATTGTTCGGCTTGCTGCCACTCGCGCTCGGGCTTGGCGCCGGCAGTGAGATGCAACGTCCGCTGGCACTCGCAGTCATTGGCGGACTTGCGCTGTCCACGCCCATCACGCTCTACCTCGTGCCCACACTGCTCGTTGCGGTGCGTGGACGCGATTATTCCCTCACCAAGGTGAAGTCATGAAGAAAACGTTGACGTTCCTCGCGATTGCCCTCGTTGCCACGTCGAGCCTCGGCGCCCAGGCGGCCAAGAAAACCGAAACGCAGGCGCAGCTCAAGGCCCAGGCCAAGATCTCTGCCGCCGACGCGGAGAAGACCGCGCTGGCGCTCGTGCCCGGTGGCAAGGTAAAAGAGCACGAGCTGGAAAAGGAGAACGGCAAGTTGATCTGGTCGTTCGATATTGCCACCAAGGGCAAGTCCGGCATCGATGAGGTGCAGATCGACGCGATCACCGGCGCGCAGGTGGGCAAGGTGGTACACGAGACGGCCAAGGACGAAAAGGCCGAAGCGGCCGCGGAGAAGAAGGAAGCCAAGGCAGCCAAGGCCAAGAAGCCGTAACGGAAAACAGGTCCTTCGCTGCGCTCACGTGCTGTCGTCCTGAGCGCAGCGAAGGCCTGCTTTTCGGGTCAGTTTTACTTCTTGGTCTTGTCGAACAGCCTGAGATAGTCGCCGTAGCCTTCGGCGGCAAGCTTGTTCACCGGGATGAAGCGCATGGACGCGGAGTTCATGCAGTACCGCATGCCGGTGGGCTTCGGCCCATCGTCGAAGAGATGGCCGAGGTGCGAGTCGGCATGCGCGGAGCGCACCTCGGTGCGCTTCATGAACAGCTGCGTATCCGTCTTGGTCTTGATGTTCGCGGGCTCGAGCGGCTTGGTGAAGCTGGGCCAGCCCGTGCCGGACTCGAACTTGTCCCTCGAGCTAAAGAGCGCTTCGCCCGACACGACATCCACGTAGATGCCCTCCTCATGGTTGTCCCAATACTCGTTCGCAAAAGGACGCTCCGTGGCCTCGTGCTGGGTGACCTCGAACTGCATGGGGGTCAGCTTCTGCTTGAGCTCGTTTTCGGCGGGCTTTTTGTAGCTATCGGTCACCTTGTGGTCTCCTTTGGCCATGGCGGGCGTTTGGGCTGCTGCGCGGTTGGGGCTGGCGGCGGCAGCAAGGGCAACGAGCGCGAACGTTAGCGCGGTACGACAGGGGGTGGGCATTCGGGGCTCCGTCTCGTGGGTCATGGTATCTATACTCCCACCGGCGCAAAACAGTTCTCTATTCTACACCGTCCAACCTGCGGTCAACGCCTTCAAACCCGACCCCAAACCCAGAGCCACCAGCGCGCCGGAGCTACTTGGTGGCCGCCTCGGGCTCTGATGGCGATGTCCAGCTCGACACGTTGACGTCCACCGGCAACCGGATATCCGCCACCGCGCGGGCGACGTCCAGCATGCCCTGCCATACGCCGGCGAATGCAAAGCCGACGTCCTGCGGTGCCTTGCCCTCGTCAAAGCCGCGCCCGCTGGCAATCCAGATGCGCGGCTCTTCCTTGAGACCCGCCGCACGGAACGCCGACACGAGATCGTCATGCACGATCTGGGCATTGTGGGCGTGGACGTACACCCCCGGGCGGTAGCTGCCGTCGCTGAGCAGCGCGCGCGCCCAGGCCAGGTAGTAGTCGCGCATTGCCTGCGGCATGGTCTCCATGCGCTCGATATCCAGGAACACGATGGACTGCGGCGCGAAGCCTTCCCGGGCGGCCATGCGGATCGCGTCGGCCCCGTCTGCGGCACCACGCGCCGCGCTCAGCAGATCGGCGTTGCAGGTGGTACCTGCCTTGGCGAGCGACGCCAACCGTGCCGCCGAGACCTTCCTTGGCTTCCGGCCCCACGTCTGCTGGCCCACGTAGACCACCGCGAGGCCCCAGCCCATTCCCATGAGCAACTCACGCTTGCCCGTCCAGGAGGCGTCCTTGTGGCAGGGAGAGGGCAGGTAGTATCCCACCCAGCTATAGGGAGCCCCCGGGGCCTCTTTCCATGCACGCATGGTGCGGTCACCGGGGTAGGTGTGGGTGTCGAAGCCAAGGTTCTTGCCGGTGTTGGCTTCGTCGGCCAAGGGCGTTTCCTGGCCCGTGATGGCACCCGCCACCTGCGCGACCGCCACCGCGGCGCGCAGAACGCCGCCCTGGTCATCAGGTGAGGTCGCACTGTCGCTGCACCCCGTCATCAACGCCCAGATGGCGATGAAGATGGTCGTCCCCTGAAGGACTGTTCGGCGATCGCTGGGGCGCATGAACATCTGTAGTGCAACGGTCGTGCTACGCTACCGGTCGCTCGCGAGGATGGTGACCACCATATAAAGAGCAATCACGCCGGAAAGAATGAATCCAACGAGCCCGAACACGCGCCAGTACGGCAACAGCATTGCGCTAGCAACAACCAACCCGGCCAGAACGAGACCAGAAAAAATTCGGTTGGCCACTTTCTGCAATGCAACAATCAACGCCGGAATCTGGGGCACATCGACGTGCGCCGACATTTCATTGTTGGCGAGGCGGGCCGTAATCTGGTCCAACCGGCGCGGCAGTGCCGCCAGCAAGTCTCCGCTCTCCATGGCGAGCTGGTACATGCGTTGAGGCGACATCTCACGCTTCGCGCGTGACATCGCGATTTCCGTCCCGAATGCGCGCACCGTCTCCAGCGGCCGGAATGAAGGGTCCAGCGCCCGCGTCACGCCGTCGAGATTGAACAGCGTTTTCGCCAGGAGGGCCAGCTCGGCGGGGAGCTTCATTCCCAGGCGAAAAGAGAGATCGATGACGTCAAAGAGAATGCGCCCCGCATCCAGCTCCGCCGCCGACCGTTCCACGTTCCGCGCGACCATCTCCGAAATTTCCTGGATGTAGGCATTCCGGTTGAATTCGGACGTTGGCTCCCCCATCTCGATGAGCGACTCCGCGACCGCATCGCCGCGCATGTCGCCGAGTGCCATGAGGAGGCGCGTGGCGCGGTCGCGCATCGTCACCGACAGGCGGCCCGTCATGCCGAAATCCACCAGCGCGAGGCGGACGTCCACGTCGGCGGGGGTGGGTGCCGCATCGGCCACCGCTTCCGCCTCGAGCCTCGCCATGGGAGTGGACGCCGCACGCGCGACGGCGCGGTGCTCGTGCAGCACCACATCGGACGGCGTCATGGGGTTCAACGTCGCCGGCATGATCACGAACACATTGCCGGGATGCGGATCCGCGTGAAAAAAGCCGTCCAGCGTGATGCCCTTGAGGTATGCCCGTGTCAGCTCCTCGGCCACGGGGGTGAAATCGTGGTCCAGACGGGCCAGCCGCGACACCTGGTTCACCTTGACGCCCCGCACGCGCTCCATGGTGAGCACCTTGCCGGTGGAATAGGCCTCGATGACCTTGGGCACGAGGATGCGCGGATACTGCACCAGCGCTCGGCGAAGGGCGGCACTGTTCCGCGCCTCGATGCGATAATCCAGCTCATCAGCCAGCGCGCGTTCCAGCTGCTGCACCACACCCCCGATGTCCACGCGGGCACCGACGCTCGTGTGCGCCGCCATGAAGTGTGCGAGCTCCTTGAAGAACTCGATGTCGTCCGCGAGATCTTCACGGATATTGGGCCGCTGTACCTTTACCACCACCGCTCGGCCGCCCCTGAGCCGCGCGCCATGAACCTGACCCAGGCTGGCGGTTCCCAACGGCTCGGGATCGAAAAACTCGAACAGCTTGCTGATGCGGGCGCCGAGCTCCGTTTCGATGATCTGTTCAATGATGTCCACGGAAATGGGGCCTACGTCGTCCTGGAGGGTTTCCAGCTCGCGGATGTAGACGTCGGGCAGCAGGTCCGGCCGCGTGGACAGCAGCTGCCCGAGCTTTACGTATGCAGGTCCCAGCTCGATGAGCCGGCGCTTGAAGCCGGCGGCATTGGCCTGCTGGCCTGCCAGCTCGGTGCTGTCCAGCTCGACGTCGTCCTCCGCGCCGAGGGCCAGGAGCCCCTGCTCGCTGGCCACGTCCCGGAGGCCGTAGCGGGTGAACAGGCCGACGGTGGCGGCGAGGCGGGATAGGTGTTTGGGGGAGAGTAACATGTGCGGCTGCGAGGCATGGAGCGTGCCTTTTTTGTCGCATGTGTCTGGCAGGCCGACTAGCTTGCCTCATCATGTTTCAAGTCCGACATCGCGGCGCGACCGCACGTCCATCACGCGCCACGTCATGATTTTCGGCCATCTGGGCGTGGCCTCGGCGCTGGCGAGCCGGAGCCGCGGGCCCACGGGATCCGTAACGTTCCTTGCCCTGCTCCTCGCCGCGATGACGCCGGACGTGGTGGACACGGGCTACTTCCTTGCTTCGTTCTGCAGTCCATACGGCCTCTACTCGCACACCCTCTACATCGTGGCGCTCGAGGCCGGCGTGGTGGGCGGCATTGCGCTGCTCGTGACCGGATCACGCGCGATGGCGGTGATGTTTTCGCTGGTGGTGCTGCTGCATGCGCCCGCCGACTATTTCACGGGGTACAAGCTCACGCTGCCGGGTGGAGACCTCCACGGGCTCGATCTCTATCGAAAGCCGTGGCTGGACCTGATGCTGGAGCTTCCCACCATTGCCGTTGGGTGGTGGCTCCTGCGGCGGTCGGGCCGCGGACCAGCCTGGGCGCGCTCACCTTACAGCGTGATTCTCGTGCTGGCCCTGCAAATTGGTTTCGACGGGATTGCCGTGGCTGCGGGAGTCCAGAAGCCCAGCGGCTGTAGTGATGCCCGACCTGCCGGGCAGCCGGTCGCACTGGTCGCGCGCCGGCGAGTGCGCCATGTTAGCGAAGTCCCCTGATCAGATGAATGCAATGTCCCCTGTTGATGACGATCCACTTGCCGCCTTCGAGCTTCCGCCCGACGTGATGAGCTCCACGTTCGAGCACGCGATCAGCGATGCCGCGAGCCACACCCACGAGCGCGGCCATGCCGTCGCGTCGGCCCTGCAGCGCAAGCTCAAGGGCAGCATGGTGGAGTATGGGTTTCCGGGCGTCGTCACCGTGCACCTCAACTCTGGTGCGGTGGCGCAGTGCGGCGGGCCGGCCATTGGCTGGATGATCGACATCGTGCGCGCACCAGGGGAACAACCCGTGACCGTCGACGTCAACATCGCGGAGAACGAGACGGACACAAAGGTGATTGCCGAGGTCATCAGCAAGGTGCTCAAGAAGTACTAGTGGCGATGCTGTTCAGTGAGCTGTCATCCCGCGCGAAGCTATACTTTCCGCCCCGCGAACTCCCCAGGACGGGACAGCAGCTCCCGACAGTCGCTTCGCTCCTGCGGGATGACAGTCTGATGACAGCCTAAAGTATTCTTTGCGGCATGACAGCTTACGACGCTCCTGCGGGATGACAGCCTGATGACAGCCTAAAGTATTCTTTGCGGCATGACAGCTTACGACGCTCCTGCGGGATGACGGCCTCCAATCCTCACGCCGGACGACAGCTGTCAGATGCGGGCCGTCACTCTCCGTTCATTGTCGTCGCGCTGGCCAAGGAACTCGCCGATCGCGGCCAGCGACGTGATGTGGTCGCAGAAAATCTTGAAGGTGGCCAGCAGCGGAACCGCCAGGAACGCGCCCGGCACCCCCCAGATCCAGAAAAAGAATGACAGCCCGATAAAGATGGCCACCGGGTTCAACGTGAGCCGGTGGCCGAGCAGCAGCGGCGTCGCGAGATTGGCCTGAATCAGGTTGATGGCGAGGAAGCTGCCGGGAATGAGCAGCGCATGGCCGACGTCTGGAAAGGTGCTCAATCCGGCCACGGCGAACACCACCACCGCCGTGAGTGCGCCCAGGTACGGAACGAACTCCAGGCAGGCCACGAGTGCGCCCCAGAGCAGCACATTGGGCATGCCAAGGATCTTGAGCACGCCGGCAACGATTGCCCCTTCGGCGAGGTTCACGAGCAGCGTGGTGGTGAGGTACGCGGAGACGGCCGCCTCCACGGCGCGCGCGATCTCCACCGCCTTGACCTTGTCGCTGAAGTGCGGCAGCACCTTGATCAGCTTCTGCAGAAAGAGATCGCCGCCCGCGAGCAGGAAGTAGAGCAGGATGAACACCTCCACCATGCCCGCGAGCAGCCGCTGCGTGGTGCCGAACAGCCGGGATGACACGCTTTCCCCCGACTGCACCATTACCTCCGCCTTCCTGCCGGGTGTGGCGCCCAGTGAATCGGCCGCCTGCTGGACGTTTTTAGAGACCTGACTCAGCGGCTTGATGATCTTGCGCAGCTTCACCTGCGCCTTGCTGAAGCTCTGCGGGGCAATGGCGGCCCAGCCCTGCGCCGGTCCCGACAGCTCATACGCCCCGCCGCCGATGGCGGCAATGAGCATGATGACCACGATGGCAGCGCTGAGCGGGGGCTTGATGTGCAGCCGGCCAAAAAACCGGATGACCGGGCTGAGCAGGAAGTTCAGCAGTATGGCAAAGACGATCGGGATGAGAAAAATTCGCGCATAGTAGAGCGAGTAGAGCAGCGCGAGCACCGTGAGCACGGTCGCTTCGATGGAGCGTCCACGCGGACGGTCGATGGCCTCCCCCGTTGCTTCGAGATCGGGTTCCTTGACGTCTGCGTCGAGTTCTGGCTTGTCTGGAAGTGGCATGGTACGCACTGGCCATGCACGATGCTTGCCGCCCAGTTCGCTCCGAGCCCGGAAGGGGCCGAAACTGCGGCCCGCGCTCTGCATTGGAGACAGACCCAACCGTGCTCAAAGGCGTCATGCACTCCACGTGATCACCGAACTTGCCCCATCGCCTGCCGCCTCCATGCGGCCGGCGCTCTCCGCCTACACAATTCCCCGGCTTCCACGGTCGCAGGAGCTCGCGATCCGCGGCATTGCGTTGGGTGCGTATGGCTATGGCGTCTACTGGATCATCTGGCGCTGGCACAGCTCCCTGAACTGGGAGCACCCGGCATTTTCGCTCGTGCTCGTGCTCGCCGAGACGTTCGGGCTGATCAGCATGGCGTTTTTCATCTTCACGGCGTGGCGCCTCGAGCATCGCGAGCCGCCGCCCTGTCCGGATGGCTTGAGCGTTGACGTCTTCATCACCTGCTACGACGAGCCCCTGCAGCTGCTCCGGCGAACAGCCATTGGCGCGCGCGCCATTCGCTACCCGCACACCACGTACATCCTGGATGACGGCAAGCGCGACGAAGTGAAGGCGATGGCCGACGGGTTGGGTATCGGCTACATCCGCCGCGAAGGCAATGCACACGCAAAGGCCGGCAATCTCAATCATGCATTCAGCGTGACCTCGGGCGAGTTCGTGCTGCAGCTCGACGCGGATCACGTGCCCCTTCCCAATATCCTGGACCGGCTGCTGGGCTACTTCAACGAGCCACGGCTCGCGTTCGTGCAGTCGCCGCAGGATTTCTACAATACCGATTCGTTCACCCACGTGGAGAACGACGAGGGGCGGCAGATGTGGGAGGAGAACCGCCTGTTTTTCTCGCTGATCCAGCCGGGCAAGGATCGCATGAACGCCGCGTTCTTTTGCGGAAGCTGCGGCGTGCTCAGGCGCACGGCCTTCGAGGAAATCGGCGGCTTCTCGGTGCAGACCATCACCGAGGACATGGAGACGAGCATGCTGCTGCATGCGCGCGGATGGAAGTCGTGCTATCACGGCGAGACGCTGGCGTATGGCCTCGCCCCCGCGTCGGCCGCGCAGTATCACGTGCAGCGCCTGCGATGGGGGCAGGGCTCCATGCAGATCCTGCGCAAGATGAATCCGTTATTCGTGCCGGGACTGAGCTGGAAGCAGAAGATCTCGTACTTCTCGTCCGTCATCGTGTACCTCGACGGCGCGCAGCGGCTGGTGTTCTATCTCGCACCCGTGGTTTTCTTCCTGTTCGGCATTCTGCCGGTGAAGGTGGACAACCACGCGCTGTTGATCAGGCTCGTGCCGTACATGTTCCTCACCGTGGGCAGCTTCGAGCTACTGTCGCGCGGTACGGGATACATCCTGATCTCCGAGCGCTTCAACATGACGCGCTTCTGGACCTACGTCCTCGCATTGTCGGGATACTTTGCGAAAAAGCCGCTCAAGTTCAACGTCACCCCAAAGGGCGCCGGCGACGTTCCGTTCAAGACGTATGCACCGCAGCTCTACCTCGCTATCATCTCCTTCTCCGCCTTTGTATGGGCACTGGTCGCCCGGCATCTTGGATGGATCGACTACCACGACGGCGGCGGCATGTCCACCGCATTCCTGGTGAATGGTGCGTGGCTGGTCTGGAACCTGTATTTCGCGCTCTACGTGGTGCGCCACAGCATCCAGTCGCGCCAACTCCGCGGCGATCACCGGTTTGCGCAGCGGCTGCCCACGCGCATCCAGGTCGTGATGAATGGCGAAGCCACGGGTGACGCGCTCCCGGCCACCACCGAAAACATCAATTCATCCGGATTGTCATTTCGCAGCACCAGCAGCTTCGATGAAGGGGCGCTGCTCGACATTCCCCTGCAGCTCGCAACAGGTGACGTCGTGGCGCGAGGTCATGTCACGCACCGGGCGTCAAAGGAAACCCCGTACGGAATGGTCTACTCACACGGCGTGGTGTTCCACGACATGTCGCTCGACATGCGCGACGCGATCGAGCTGCACAGCGCGCATCACGCCATTCCGCTCTCCCGCCAGGCCTTTCGCCAGAGCGTGGACGTCGTCGCGAACACGATGCAGCGATTGACCAACCCGCGCGCAGGAAAGCGAAGAGTCGTGGCGCTGCCAGCGCTCGTGTCGACGTCGACAGATGCGGGCGACGTGGAGCTCGGGATTGGCTTGCTCGAAGAGGAGAGCCGCGGCGGGGTGCGATTGATTCTGGAGCACCCGGTGGATCCAGGCACGGCAATCCGCTGGGATGTGCCGGGCACCAACATCTCCGGACGAGGCACCGCCGTCTTCTCGCGCGCGCTGGAATCGCAGCTCCGGTTGAGCTTTGTCGTGGGTGTGCAGCGAATGCAGGAACCGCGCTCCTCCATCTGGCGTCGTGCTAAGGCCGAGGACAGACCTTCACGATGAATGCGCAGCCGTGCTGCAGGTAAGCGGCTGACTCGAGCACCAGCGCGGCGGTGTTCAGGTTGAAGGCTTTCGTGGAGGACTTCGTGCCCTCGTATACGCCGGACGTCCATCCGGTTTTCGAGCCGGCGTACTTGACGGTCTGCAGCACACGCCACGTGTAGTCACCCGGCGCGAGCGCATGATAGCCAAATGCCGCCTTTGCGCTGACCCAGCGCGGAAAACTCTCGCTCATCGCGCCGCTCACCGTGGTGACCACAAACGGCTTTCCGTCGCGGTACAGCAGATAGTAGAAGAAGTACGACGGCGCCACGGGCAACGCGTCTTCGCTCACCATCGTGACGATACCGGTCTGCCTGAAGCGCGCTTCCTGCGCCGCGAGCACGGCGAGCGACAGACGTCTCCACGTATTGCCCGTCCAGCCGAGCTCGAGACCCATCATCACGAACGGCTCGCTGGTCATGACGTCGCCGCCACGCACGTCGGTGAGCAACGACTGTCCCATTACGGTGACGGGCTTGCCGTTGATGTTGAAATCGCGCGCCGAATCCACGTTTGCACCCCAGAGTGCAAACCCTTCGGCGGCATATTGCTCGTATCCCACGCGGCCTTCCTGGTACATGCGCGGCTTTCCCGTCTTGCCGCTCACTTCTTCACCCTGCATGTAGCCGCCGCTCACGAGTCGCTTCATGTCGAGCCGCGCGACGATCGCATTGGCGCGCATGGCGAGGGTGGGGTCGCTCTCCGCCACGAGCTTGAGCCAGACGAGCAGGCGTCCGTGATCGAGCGCCGACCATCCGAGGCCTTTCTTTGACACGTTGCCCCTGCCGTCGACCTTGGCGCCTGTGCCCGCGGAATACATGCGGTTGAAGGCCGCGTTGTCGTACAGCGGGAGCTTCTCCATGGAGGAAAGCGTGGTGCCGGCGAACTGCACGTACTGCGCGTCCGAGATGAAGCCGAGCTGGCGCGCCGAGTAGGCGGAGGCGAGCGTGCTGGCCATGTCCCAGATGGTGAGATAGTGGTAATTCCTGGTCGCGCCCACGAATCCGGCGCGCGTCACTTCGCGCGTGACGTAGCTCCAGCCCGCGCGTGCGGATTCGAGCATGAAGGCGCGCTGGTCCGCAGGCATCGGTGGTTGTTGAGCCGCCGCCGGTGGAGCACCAAGCACGAGCAGCAGCGCCGAGATTCGAGCAAAGGAAAATCCAGTAGACATTCGTTCCGGTCAGAAAGTCAATGGCGAGCCGAGCTCGCTACCTGCGGTGTTCCCATGCGCAATTGATGCACCGCGAGTCCCGGTACGCTTCTGGCGTTGGACTGCGCATCCATCAAACGTCCGACACCCGGATGCCACCCAGATGCCACAATGAAACCAAAACTACCGTTCGCCTCGTTCGCCGTCGCACTTTCACTCGGCGTCACTCTTACCGCCAGCGGCCAGGAGCTCGCCACCTATGGGTCCCTCGAAGCCGCAGGGTTGGGCGAGGGATCGGCGCTCATCGGGGCGACGGTGAGCGGAAGCCAGAAGGGCTGGGGTCCGATTGCGGCAATCATTGCGCAGACGTATCGCTATCAGGACGGAATCAGCTCACATGCGACCGCCTCTGCAGTTTCGCCCTCGGTGGGGTTGCAGTATCGCATGACCGACGGCGCCGTGCAGGCAGCCGTCGGGTACACGTTCGTGAGCACCGAGGTGTCGGGCGTCTTTGCCGGCAGCGAGAATGGCGGGCGCAGTGGCGTGTTCGGCTCGGTGCAGGGCAACTACTGGGGCTCCGGTGAAAATTCCGCGCAGTTCATCGGTGCGTACAACTTCAAGTCCGACTACTACTGGACGCGCGGCCGTGCGGCGCACCGCATCTCGCCCCCCGTGTATCTGGGCGGAGAAGTCGTGGTGCAGGGGTCGCAGGATTTCACTCCGTCCATCATGCGCTATGAAGTCGGGCCCACCATCGAGTATCGTGTGTCGCCGGAGTTTCGGGTGGGAGCGTCGGGTGGGCTGCGCGGTGGAAACAACAGCGCGGTAAACACGGGTTACGCCCGCATCGAATTCCTCCTGCTGTCCAGGCTCTAACGCGACCGTACCCGCTAGAACACCTGGATCACGCGATTGACGATCATGCCGCGATCGTGCCCCAGGTAGCGCACGGGATCGGAGAGCAGCACCGCACACAGTATTGCCGGGATACCGAGCAGGAAGAGTACGAGGTTGCGCGTGGTGGGAGCCTGCCGGAAGAGTGCTCTCACCATTGCACGCGCAAGGAGAAACGACACGACCACCAGAACGCCCGCCACAGCGAACATCAATCGCTCGTCATGTTGCGCCGGCGTGAACATGCGCAGTGTGGCCGGCAGTACCAGGGTGCCGGCGACGAGTGCCACCGCGCACCACGCGTAGCCGAACGTCACCAGGAAATGCGTGGCGGTCGGTTGCGCGTATCGTGTGCGTGCCGCCCCTGCGTTCATGAAGCCGCCATCACGCCTCGGCTTCGATGTTGATGGACGACTCGGCGAGCGCGGTGAGGTCGAGATCTGTCTGCTGCTCTTCGTCGAGCGTCATCTGAAGCATCCGCGCCTGATTCTCGTAACCCATGGCGCGCGCCCATGTGCGCACGGTGCCGTAACCCGCCATCTCGTAGTGCTCCACGTGCTGCGCACAGGTGATGAGGCCCGCGTCGAGAACGTCCTTCTCCGGCTTCTCGCTGATGAGCTCCTTGCACTCCTCGATGACTCCTTCCATGCCCACACATTTCTTGCCGCGCGGACTCACACCGAGCTCCTTGCAGATGCGCTCGAGCCGGCGCACGTGCTCGCGCGTCTGCTTCTCGTGCTTCATGAAGCCCTTCTTCAGCTCCTTGTGCGTCGCGGCCCTGATCATCCTCGGCAGCGCCTTGAGAATCTGGTTCTCGGCGCTGAAGAGATCCTTCAACTCATCGACGTAGAGATCGCGAAGTGTTTCCAGTTCCATGGTTCGTGCTCCGTGGTGAGGTTGCGGGCGTGATGGCGTGGGAACAGGCAAGCGATGTGCCGTTCCCTCTCCTGTCGTTTACCCGACGTGGCCGGTAAGCTTCGTCCCATGACACTTCGTCTCTACCTTTTGCGGCACGGCCAGACGGCCATGAGCCGCGCCAACGTGTTCTGCGGGCGCGGCCTGGATCCCGAGCTCACCGCCGAAGGTGCGTCCATGGCGGAGGCCTTTGCCGCCACATACAAGTCGCATCCGTGGACGGCCATCTACGCGAGTCCGCTCACGCGCGCGGTCGCCACGGCGACGCCGCTTGCCACGGCCATCGGGCTGCCCATTGAGCGCCGCGCGGAGCTCGCCGAGATCGACTATGGCGAGTGGGATGGGCTGTCGGCTGAGGTCGTGGACCGGAAATGGCACGACGAGTACGAGCGGTGGACGGCCGATCCCGCGTGGAATCCGCCAACGCAAGGCGAGACGGCAATCGCCATTGCGCAGCGCATGACGAACATTGTGGAAGAGATCAGTGACGCGCACATGGACGGCAATGTGCTGGTGGTGTCGCACAAGGCGTCCATCCGCGTGTTGCTGTGTGCGTTGCTCGGTGTCGACGTCGGCCGCTTTCGATATCGGTTCGGGTGCCCGGTGGGGTCGGTGTCCATCGTGGCGTTCGGCGCGCATGGGCCGTTGGCCGAGGCCGTTGCAGACCGGTCGCATCTGGATGCAACGCTGCGTGGGTTGGAGGGCACGTAAGGTCGGAGAGAAGCAGGGCCTGCTCTTGTTCGTTACGCAGCCGTGAACAACTCACGCGGCGATCGTTGCATCGCGGGGCGAGTATATGCTCACCCCGATACCGGATGGCGTCACGTGAGCAGAGCACTGCACCATGAAGTCGAAGTCGCGGACGAGTCTGCGACCCTGTACCTCTTTGGCAGCCTCGCTGCCGACGATGCGTTTGTCCTGAACAGACTGTGCGCCGACATTCCGAAGCGGGTGCACACCCTGCGGCTCGATCTGCACGGAGTGACCGCGATGGAGGACGACGCCATGACCGCGGTGCGCGCCGTGCTGCGCTACTGGCGCGAATCGCGCGGCGGAAGCTTTCGTCTTTCGCTTGCGTCGGAGCGCATTGTCGCCACCTATGCAGAAGGGCGATATGCCGGTGCATCATCCGGACTTCGCGCCGCCCTGCCACACATCGTGGAAGCGGACCCTTCCCTTACGGCCATGTACATTTGAGCGCAACGCCCTAGCATCGACTCCGTTTGCCGTTTAGCTTCGCGCCAGTTCCCTACATCTACGAGGATCGGCATGGCGACCAAACTGGACAAGGCAATCAAGCGCGAGCTCGTGCTTGGCGACAAGACGTACACCATCACCATCGCGCCCGACGGGCTCAAGGCAGTGGAAAAAGGCAAGCGCAACGGAAAGGAACTGAGCTGGGCCCAGATCATCAACGGTGACGCACCGGCCGAGTAACGCGGTGGTGCACGCCGGACGCCCCGCACCGCAGCACTGACGCTCCTGCTCGCCGCCAGCACACTCGGCGCGCGGGATCCGAACGGTCGTACCCGCTTCAGATGTTTGCGGCGGACCTGTTCTTGCTAATACTCGTAGCCAACGCGCCCCGCCGTGGGGTGCCTCACCTACGAGGACGTTGTTCAATGCGCCTTTCGCGCCTCTCTCTCCTTGCGCTCGTCGCAGCCGCTCCAAGCGCCCCGCTCGCCGCCCAGACGTTGTCTCCGTACGGCGTTTTCGTCTACAACGATTTCTTCCATAGCTACAGCGAGACAAACGGCCGCCTGGCCGTGGGCGGCAACGCAGTCCTCAACCATTGGGGCGTTGCCCAGTTCCTGCCCGCCTCGCAATACAATGAATTCACCATGGTCGTGAACGGCAACGTCAACGCCAACGAAGGCTCGGTCTTTCATGGCAAGACGTACGTTGGCGGCACCATCACGGC
>JAQBPY010000299.1 GCA_028287285.1 Gemmatimonadota bacterium | reverse complement strand
CGAACTCCGGTGCAAAGGTCACGTCCGTGCCATACGTCGCTCCACCCTTGGCGTATGCGCCCGTGGGAAACACAGCTTCCCGCGCGCGCCCATACTGCCGCACGAGGCGACGCAGATCCCCTTGCCGGTGTCCCGTGAGAAAGAGCCAGAACGCGCGCTCGCGGAACAACTGGTCCACTCGGCTGGCGTTATCGGGTTGCAGCGTGAGCGGCGCGAGCCCCGTCACGGTCGTGCGCAACGTGTTCAGCAGGGCAAGTGCGCCCGCGGCGTCGCCGGCATTGAGGAGCGCCTCTGCTTCGATCAGGCGGGCTTCGGTGCCGCTCGCAACCACAATTGGCGACGCAAGGCTCGTGTACATGGTGAACGCGTACAGGTCGCTCGTTCCATCCGTGCCCTTGCCAACGAGCTGCGTTGCCACCCGTGGATCGCTCGCGGTACGGAAGTTCAGTCCATTGAGGCCTTCACGATCCGCTACCGACGAGCGCTTGCCGTTGTTGATGGCGTCATAGACGGAATTCAACTGAACCGTCGCTGAGTTTTCCGTGCGATACACGTATGCCGTGGGCACAGCGGCGACCGCGGTTCGTGCATTGGCATACTGGCCCACGCCGAGCATGGCGCGGCCGCGGCCAACGCGCGCGAAATTGCCGATGCGTGCGCTGTCTACCGTATACACCAGCGAGGAATCAAAGTCCGCAATGGCACGCGCATACATCTCGGCAGAGGTGAGCGGTTGTCCGGGGACGTCCAGGCCATCGTGGATGGCGCCCAACGGCACACCCGAGCACACCTGTTCCGCAAACGACAGCTCGATATAGCCGAGCAGCGCGAACAACTGCCCTGTACGCGACGCCGGCTGAGGTGCCACGCGTTGTGCCACGCCGATGGCCTGGAGCACTGCACCATGTGCAGCGTGCATCGCGGTATACGGATACAGGCCGGTAATGGCGGGCTCGAGGAGTCTGCGCCGGTCCGCATCGCTCCCCGCGGCAGTGACGGATATCAACTCGTCACTCAACTCGCCCGACGAAACAACGGTCTGCGCAAATGCGGTTGTCGTTCTGCTCAGGGCACCCGCCCAGAGCGCCATCGCACCCGTGGGGTTCTCGAGCGCCGCTGGCTGCACCACATCGGGCGCGTTGACATCCGTGAGCGATGAGCAGCTGGTGAATGACACCACCATCGCCAGGGCAAGCATGCACCCTGTGGGTTTCCGACCTTGCCAAGACATTTTGCCTTTCCCTGGGAGTACGTGGACGTTTGTCGGCATGAGCATCACAGTCCCACGTTTACGCGCAGCGTCCAGTACCGCGCCTGTGGAGCGGACGGATTATCCGAGTAGCCTTCCACACCGGCCGCACCCGGACGCTGCTGGATCTCGGGATCAATGCCGCGATAGCCGGTAAAGAGCTTCAGGTTACGACCCGTAATGGTGATGCTGGTCGCTCGCAGCCGAGCGGAATTGAGCAGCGTGTTAGGCAGCACGTACGTGATCGAGAGCTCCCGCCAGCGGGTGAACGCACCATCCTCCAAAAAGCCGGAGCTCGTGAGTGTCTTCGACAGCGCTTGTGCGCTGGCCTGCTCTGCGAGCGTTGCAGTCGGATCATTGAGCGCGCGACAGTTCATCACGGAGCTGAAACAGCGATTGAGCTCCGTGAGGTTGTCTATCTTGTGGCCGCCCCGATAATCGAGCTGCGTGGACACGCGCACCCGCTTGCCGAAGAGCGACAACGACGTCGTTGCGGCCAGCTGCTTCGTGGGAATCACGGATCCCGTGTACACCGCCGTATCCCCAATCGTGATCTCACTCGCTTCCAGGATGCCGTTTCCATTCGCGTCGGCATACGAAAGAATGGGGCGTTGGAACCTGCTGAACAGTGGATAGCCCACACGAATGTCCGTACCGACTGACGTCGTGAAGGCTCCCAGACTCAACACCTTGTTCGTGTTCACCGAGCCATTGGCCCCGATCTCCCAGCTGAACTGCGCGTTGTCCACGAGTCTGAGTGACACGCCACCTTCAAACCCGCGATTGCGCACGGATCCCAGATTCTCGAGACGCGTTGCGACACCCACGTCCGTCGCCAACGTTCGGTTGACCAGCGCATTGGTGCTGAGCCGGTTGTAGTACGTGGCCTCAATGCGGAACCTGTCATCGAACAGCTGGACGTCCGCTCCTGTCTCCAGCTCCGTTTGCTGCTCGGGTTTGAGATTGGGATTGCCAATGGCACTGAGCACGGCACCTGTCACGCTCGCACCTTCTACCAGCGTGCCGAACAACTCCTGCAGCGGAAGCGCTGCGGTGGCGGGCGGCTGCACGCCCGATGCGCCGTACGCGGCACGCAGCCGCAGGGCACTTGTGTTGGAGAGCGGCGTCCATGAAACGCTCGCCTTTGGATAGACAATCGTCTTGAAGTTGCGGCCAAAGCTGCTGCCACCGTCTGCGCGCAGTGCGCCGGTGACGAACAGCCGGTCGTGATAGCCGAATGTCTCCTCCAGGTAGCTGCCGGCCACGATCGATTCAACGGTCTGCTCGGCGCCGCTCACCACGGCCGCACCGGTTACTGTTTCCGATCCGGGCGGAAGGTTGGTACCGGTCGCCGTGGTGACCTGCTGCCGCTGTCTGTTGTATTGCACGCCCATCGATGTACGCGACGTCAGCGCACTCGACATGTCGAACAGCGCCGAGGCGCCAAGGTCGGCGGTGTAGAGCCGCGCGTCGGACCTGCTGTTCTGGCGGCGGCCATTCCTGTTCGTCCCCAGCGGTCCCTCGCCACGCCGTTGCAGCGCATCGAGAAAGACGTCCGAGAAATCACCGCCAAACGTGGCGCGCGTACTGAGCCACGAGCGCGCCTGCCAGTTCGACGCGAGACTCACCATGTAATGTGTCGCATCCTCGTCGTTCCGCACGGCGAATCCTTCGCCCGGGCGCAGGTTGCGCCATCCGTCCTGCGCGGTCCGATAGCCCGGACCCCAGATACCTTCGTTGAAGAGCGTATTTCCGGGAATGCGAGTGTTGCTGAGCAGGAGCGCCGTGGACAGCGCCACGCTCGCGTTGCTGCCTAACGCCGCGCCCACATTCGCGCGCAGGCTGAATTTCTTCAGCGCATTTGGCCGGAGTTGCTCGTCCGGAAGTTCAGCCCCGCCGCGCTCGGCGCGAACACGGGCAACTTCCAGATCCGGCATGCGCAGGTAACCCGTTTCCTGCTCGAGGTCTCCGCCAAGGAAGTAGGTAAAGCGCGAGACACCACCACTCGTCTGCAGGCCGAACTGCCCGCGACTTCCCGTGCCGATTGGCGTCACGGCTGCGGTGGTGAACGGGCTGTAGCGGGTCAAGCTGTCAATGGCACACGTGCCGGCCGCCGATGCCGTGAGGACGCACTGCTGAACCGCGCCTGTTTTTACGTTGTGCCCCCAGCTGTAGTAGTTGTCCAGAAAGCGGGAGGGTTGCTGAATCACGCCGGATTCCCCGTACAACGTCCACACATTTTCACTCACGCGGCCGCGTTTCGTCTTGACGATGATCACGCCGTTCGCGGCATCCGTACCATATAATGTCGCCGCAGACGGACCTTTCACGATCTCGATGGACTCGATGTCTTCCGGATTGAGATCGTTGAAGCGTCCCGCCGTCTGCCCATAGCCTGCCACGAGCGCGGTGCTGTTGTTCACACGCGCACCGTCGATGTAGAGCAGCGGATCGTTGGTGAGCGCGGCGGAGTTGATGCCGCGAATGCGAATGCGCGGAGCGCTGCCTGTGAGACCACTGTTCAATACCACCTGGGTACCTGGCACACGCGCGTTGATCAGGTCGGTCAGGCTGGTAATCGGTGCTTCGCGCACCACGCTGTCGGCGTTGATCGTGCCAATGGCATTTCCCACTTCCACACGACGTTGCGCACCGGTTACCGTGGTGACCACTTCATCCAGGTGCGATGCAACGGGCGTCAGCTGGAAATCGGCGGTGGCCTCGACACTGTCCGTGATGATCACCACCTGCTCCTTTGGCGCAAAGCCGATGCGTCGCACGGTCAGCACGTGCCGCCCTACGGAGATGTCAGTGATGCGATATCGCCCGGCGCCATCCGTCACGCCGCGGCGGGTGCCGGGCTCCACCACGATCGCCACCTTGCTGATGGGCGTACTGCTTGCCGAGTCCACGACACGACCGGCCAGGGTACCCGTGAGCGGCACCACACCGGTGTTGCTCGTCAGCGAACGGGTGCGCCCTCGCACGATGGTCAGGCGGCCGGAGGCGCTCTCCCGTATTTCCGTATCAGTTCCCCGCAGCAGCACTTCCAGCGCCTCGCGCGCCGACGCGGCGCGTACCGAGATCGACACCCGCCGGTCGAGCGGCACCGTCCCGCTCGCATAGACCAGTGAGCTTCCCGTCTGCGCTTCGAGCGCCTTCAACGCATCGCGGAGTGTCACGTCGTGCAGGTCGAGCACCACGACATGTCCCGATGTTCCCTGTTTCACTTCAGTCACTTCTGACGTGCCGCTTTTCTGTGCGGCCAGCGGAGCGGTGAGCGTCAGGAGCACGACGATCGCCGCACACACGTCACGGACTCCTGACGCAGTATGCTTCACAGACATCTCCAGATTGTTGGAGTGATGCCGAACGACTACTGATCGTGATTGCGGGGGTGTATCACGACAGTGTTTCCGGTGCGCTCGATGCGGACGTCGAGCGCAGGTGCGAGCGCAGCCAGCACCTCGGACAGTGATTCGTTCGTGAACGAGGCGCTCAACTGATTCGACGCGTGCACCGTATCCGCGATTCGAACCTTGATTCCAAACCATTGCTCCAGCCGCACCGCCACGTCGGTGAGCGGCGTCTCGTCGAACACGAGCCGTCCGCCCACCCAACCCAGGTAGGCATCGGCGTTGACACGCCGCACGGACGCCACGCTGTTTCCATTGGCCAGGCTGCCCATCTGGTTGCGCGTGAGCACGGTGGCGTCTTCGAGGGTCGACTTTGCGGCGCCGAGCGCCACCATGCCGTCGGCAACAACCACCTGAACGGATGCTTCCTCTGCGTACGCCCGTACGCCAAACGTCGTACCCAGATCTTCCACCGTTGCCTGTTCCGCATGCACTCGGAACGGATGCTGGCTGTCATGCACCACCTCGAAGTATCCCTCGCCGGTGAGGTAGACGTCACGCGAATTACCAGTGAGCGCTTCCGGATAGCGCAGCGTGCTCTGTGCGCCAAGGATGACGCGCGTGCCGTCAAACAGGCGCAGCGTGTCGCGCTGGCCACGTCCCGTAACAGTGGTGCGTACCGCCACGGCAGGCATGTGCCTTGACTGGCCTGCGCGAATGCCACGAACGAGCACCGCACCGCCTAAGAGCACTACCAGCGAAGCTGCGGCCGCAGTCGCCCACGTGCGTGCTCGCCGCGGAGCATGGGTCGTGGATGGACGCCGCTGCTGTCCCGGCGCCGCGGGCAGTTTCGCCAGCGTTCTGCCGCCCGCAATCATCGCCGCCTCCAGCAACATGCGATGCTGTTCGTCAGCCGCCAGCCACTCCACTACGCGGGCCTGTTCCTCTGCAGAGCACTCCTCTCCCAGATAGCGGAACAACAGGTCCCAGTCGACGTCTGACATTCGTGCGCGCTCATTGCGGGGGCGAGCGGCCATCACGGGGCCCACTCGGCAACAATGGCTTGATGCAAGCCAGTCACGCTGGGTATAACGATGCTCGCGGAAGCACTACGTACTCGCGCATATCACACGTCACACGCAGCGCGAGCGGAACAGAGGGCTAAGAGCCGTCGCGCACCGGCCGGCGGTCGGCCAGCAGGGCAGGCAACTGTTCGCGCAACGCCCTGGTGGCACGCGCAACGTGGACTTCCACGGTTCGCGGAGAGATCGCCATTCGTTCGGCGATGTCCTTCGTCGTGAGCTGGTGCCGCAAGCGCAGTGCGGCCACCTCGCGCTGGCGCGGCGGCATCTGTGCGAGCACATGCTCGATCGCGCGAGCAAGATCTTCCGTCCCGACTCGCGTCTCATCATCCGGCCGCTCCGCCGGTTCATCATCTGCGATCAAGCGAATGTGATTCATCTGCCGCCGCTCCTGGGCGTGCACGTGCCTGATGTAGTCGAGCGCGCGGGAGCGCGTCGTCGCGTACAGATACGAACGGGTCCCCGTTCCAATGTCGATCCGGTCCCACGTCCGCCACAGGCGAAAGAAGACGTCCTGCACCACATCCTCTGCCTGCTCCCGTGAGCGGACCAGGCGATACGCATACCGGCGCAATGCGTCCGCATGCGTCTCGAACAGCCCGCGAAAGGTGAGCGAATCGCTCTCCGGCCGGTCAGCCACTGCCCACTCGTGGGCTGCTGGTCCGTCCTCGGCGCCGCCCCTCCGGCCTG
The DNA here is from genome assembly GCA_028287285.1 of Gemmatimonadota bacterium. Taxonomy (GTDB): domain Bacteria; phylum Gemmatimonadota; class Gemmatimonadetes; order Gemmatimonadales; family Gemmatimonadaceae; genus AG11. The sequence goes on along the minus strand of JAQBPY010000299.1, from coordinate 64,124 downwards.
CGCACCCAATGCAGCGTAAATGCTGACACTATATATACATCCACTATATATGCTGTAGAGATAGACACGGTGGTTGGTCACCGTTCGCGGGCGATGATCACCATTCAGATAAAGCTTGGACGCGCCGTCCGCCGTCTCCGCGCGCAAGCCGACTATTCGCAGGAATCCTTCGCCGCTGCCGCCGGCATCCACCGCACATACATGGGCCTTGTGGAGCGCGGTCGGGTCGCGGCTACCATCATCACCATCCAGAAAATTTCCACCGCCCTGGGCATCTCTCCGAGCCAGCTCCTCGCCGAAGCAGAGCACGAACACTGATTAGCGCAGTGACGACACCGGAGCAATCAGGCCGAGCTTAGCGCATTGATCACTCTATGTAAAGAGTGTCTATGCATACGCTGTAGATCTAAAAAGGTCGGCGGGCGAGCCTTCCGCATGGCGACGCTGCGGGAAAAACTGGGCCGAGCGGTGCGAAAATTCCGGAGCGACGCCGGCTTTTCGCAGGAGCGCTTTGCGGACGCATGCCGCTTTCATCGCACCTATATCGGGTCAATCGAGCGGGGCGAAATCAACATCTCCCTCGATAACATCGAGCGAGTCGCACACACCCTCAATCTCCCGGTCTCGCGCCTTTTCCTCGAGGCCGAACACGAGCGTTAGACAGCGCCGGCGCCATACCCCACCGGCGCTGCAAACGATCAGGACGCGCGGCGCAAGGGCAGCACTCCGCTCTGATGCGCCTGATCGACGACCCCGGCCAGCAACGCCACCACCCCGTCGACTTCGGCCCGCGGAAGGGAGACATGCACCTCCGTCTCACCCCGGTAGCCGGCCGGGAGTGCCCCATGACGCTCGAGCTGCAGAAAAACGATGTCTTCCGCCATCACCTCGGGCCCCTCGGGCACGGAGAGCGTGACGGACCACCACGCCTCTCCGCCAACCGACATCGACCCCTGCGAGAATCGTACGTCCCCGCCGTTTTCATACCGCGGCACCGACTCCCGGACACGAAGGGGTTTCCATCCGGGACGATGGTGCCGGCCAAGAAGGCCACTGCTCCAACTAGGTACTGTGGCGAGTCCAACGAGACTGTCAGCCATCGGAAGTCCTTCATTAAAGAAGAAACGCGCCCCACCCCCCACACACAATATAGCGAACAAATACCGAAAACAAGGGTAAACCCTTGCCTGCTTTCACATGGGATGGAACTCGACAGCCCCAAGGAGCACCGCTACGCGGCGAGAATGGACTCCCGCGCCATCAGCTTCCTGGAAAAACAGATCTCGTTGCAGGCAAACCGCCGCGCGCACCCGAGACAGTCGCGGCGAATCTTCTCGGGGTACCGCGCGCGGTCCACACGCTGGTAGCCAATCGCGGAAAAGAACGCCGGCTGCAGCGTCAACGCGAACACATCATGGATACCGCGTTTCACCGCCAGCTCCTCCACGGCCGTGACGATCGCGCGTCCCAGGCCACGGCCGTGCGCATCCTTCGACACGGCAATCGCGGCAACCTCCGCCACGCTGGGCGAATACTCCTTGAGGGCTCCGCACGCCAGCAATACACCGGCGGCGTTCTGCACCACGACATAATCATCGATCGCCAGCGAGATCACCTCGGGCGACCGCCGCAGCATCTGCCCGTCGTCGGCAAAGGTGTTGTTCAACACGGAAATCGCGCCGGCATCCGCCGCCCGTGCCCGTCGCACGAACAGGTCTGGCGCCATCAGAGAATTTCCTCGAGAATGGCGAGGCCGCGTGCCAGCTCTTCCCGCGTTGCAACCAGTGGTGGCAGCATGCGCACCGTGTAATCACCCGCCGAGCAGACGAGCAGCCCACGCGTCAACGCTTCGGACACCACGTGCGCCGCCGTACCCATCACGTCGATGCCCCAGATGAAGCCCGTCCCTCGCACCTGGCGAATGCGCCCCGTGCGCTGCGCGATCTCGTGCAACTGCCTGCCGAACCACGCACCGGTCTCGCGAACGTGCGCGAGCATCGCAGGGTCCGACAGCCGTTCCACCACGTGCAACGCAACGGACGCGACGAACGGCCCGCCGCCAAAGGTCGTTCCATGATCGCCATACGCGATGGCCGACGCGATCTCCTCGGTCATGAGAATGGCACCCATGGGCAAGCCACCGGCAATGGGCTTGGCGAGCGTGACCATGTCGGGCACGATGCCGGCCTGCTCGTACGCGAACAGCGTTCCCGTACGCCCAAAGCCGCACTGAATCTCGTCGAGAATGAGCGCGATGTTGCGCGACGTCGTGAGCGCACGCAGCTCGCGAAGGAATCCGTGGTCGAGCACGCGCACGCCGCCCTCACCCTGCACCGGCTCCACGATCAACGCCGCCACCGTATCCTCGCTGAGCGCCGCATCCAATTCGGCGAGATCACGCTCGAAGATGGAGACGCCGGGCACGAGGGGACGGAACGGCAGGCGGTACGCCGGACGATCGGTTGCGGCGAGCGTACCGAACAGACGTCCATGGAATGCACCACGCAGCGCGATGATCTCGTGCTTCGCGTCGCCCAGGGTGCGTGCCCAGCGGCGTGCGAACTTGAACGCACCTTCGTTGGCCTCTGCGCCGGAGTTGCAGAAGAACACCTTGTCGGCAAACGACTTCGACACGAGCGCCGCGGCGAGCTGCTCACCCGGCGAGGTGCTGTACAGGTTCGACGTATGAATCAACCCGTCCACGGCCGCATGCATCGCCGCCTTGAGACCCGCGTCGTCGTAGCCAAGGGCATTCACGGCGATGCCGGCAACGAAGTCGAGGTACGCCTTGCCTTCCGCATCATACAGGTGCACGCCGCTGCCACGGACGAACTCCACTGGGGCGCGTTTGTATGTGCCAAGGATGGCGCTGGCCATGGGGTTGGCCGTGGGGGCGGAGGGCTCGGTCATCGGCTTCACGGTTGGTGCGGTCATGCGCATGTACTCCCGACTCGGGTCAACACTGTTCCGCGATCGAGATCACCGATCGCGGCAATATCAGAAATCCGGACTCGCCGCACGCCGCCGTCCAGCGCGTGCATGGCCGCCTGCAGCTTTGCACCCATGCCGCCCTTCGCGATGCCGTCATCGATCAGGCGCTGCGCGTCGTCGGACGCGAGCGCGGTGAGCGTACGCCCATCCACCAGCACCCCTTCCACGTCGGACACCAGGAGCAACTCATCTGCCGCGAGCGCCACGGCAATGGCGGCCGCTGCATCGTCGCCGTTCACGTTGAGCGTTGCCCCGAGCCGCGCGTCGGTGCTTCTGCTCACCGGCGACAGCACCGGCAGGTATCCGCCTGTCATCAGATGGTGCAACAGACCGACATTCACCTCGCTGGGCACTCCGACGAAGCCAAGCGTGCCTTCGCCAAAGGGAGTGGCGGTGAGCAATGCGGCGTCTTCTCCGGACAGCCCGATGGCGGGTGCGCCACCGTTGACGAGGCTGCTGACAAGACGCTTGTTAGCAGAGCCTGACAATGCCATCCGAATGATCTCGAGGTCAATGTCACTCGTCACTCGGCGGCCGCCCTTGAACTCCGACGTGGTGCCGTAAAGCCGTTGTAATGTGGATACTTCGTCGCCGCCGCCATGGACGACCACGAGTGAGCCTGGCTGCACGCGATGCGCGGCGCACAGGGCGGCCGGCAACGCGGCATCCATTTGCGGACGCCCGCCCACCTTGATCACCCGCATCATCTCGGCAGCCCTGCCGTCTCGGCCAGGCCGAACATGATGTTCGCGTTCTGGATTGCCTGGCCGGCGGCCCCCTTGGTGAGGTTGTCGATCGCACTGCGTACGAGCAGCGTCGGCGTCCGCGTGCCGCCGATCATCGTCGCGGTCATGCGGACGACGTTGCGACGCTGCACGTCCACGAGCCTGGGCTCGTCGCTCGTGACCTCGATGAACGGTTCGTCCGCGTATGCGTTGCGGTAAGGCGCGAGTGCGTCACTCAACGCCGACGTCAGCGGAACCGTGATCGTGGACAGAATGCCTCGTACCACCGGCAGCAGGTGCGGCGTGAACACCAGGTCGGCATCGACGTGCAGTGTCTTCAGCGTCGCCGACATCTCCTTCAGGTGACGATGCGTGTTGGCGACACCATATGCGCGGAAATCCTCCGCCACTTCGGCGAACAATAGCTCGCGCTTTGGTGCGTTGCCTGCGCCGCTCACGCCGCTGGCCGAATTGGCCACGATGGTGGCGCCCGGTGCGATGAGGCCTGCGTTGGCCAGCGGCGTGAGCGCCAGCAGTATGGACGTGGGATAACAGCCCGGGTTGGCGACGATGCCCGCCGCCGCAATGGCCGCTCGCGTGCGTGCGCCAAGCTCCGGCATGCCATACGGCGCATTCGTCGTCTCGTGGCCGTTGCTATTGCCGTTGCCGGGCCGCAGGTCATTTGACAGGTCGACCACACGCGCGCCGGCCTCCCGCGCCCTGGTCACCCACGGCAGGGACGTCCCGTGCGGCAACGCGCTGAAGACGACCTGGGCTTGGTGGAGCGGCGCATCGTCGGTCGCGATGAACGTCATGGTATGCCGGCCAACGCGAACCGTTTGCCCGCGCTGTTCGTTCGCCGTCGCGAATGCGACCGCGAAACTGGGGTGGTCGGCGAGGAGCATGCAGAGCTCGCGGCCGGCGTACCCACTGGCGCCAAGGATTCCCACGGGTATTCTATTCACGCATAATGCATAATCATGCATTATCTTTACGTCAATGGTCGCTCTCTGCCGGTATCATCCAATGTGCCTCTGGTATGTCGTTGGTAGTTGAGCGTCCCTTCCTCTCATCGTGGTTGGTGTGCTCGGCTGTCATCTCGCGCTAGTCCCCAACCTGTCCTCCCGCGCACCTGAACCTGTCATCCGTACGCCCCGGACTTGTCATCCCGCACGCGCAGCGTGTCGGGAGCTACTGTACCGTTTCTTACGCCCGGGGCTCGGGCCAAAAAGCCGACATGCTATCTCCCGACATTTGCTTCGCTCATGCGGGATGACAGGACGGGTACGAGGTCGGCCGGATAGGTCGATAGGTCGATAGGTCGATAGGTCGGTAAGGCGAATACCGGATGGACCCGGCACGTTGCCACACGGCGTACGGAGTACAGGACAGCTCGCGTGCGAAATGGCAGGTGCCGTGCTACACTTTGCGACCCACCGGAGACCCGATGACCAAGAAGCGAGCGCGCCAGGCAGCCATTCTCGATCTCGTTGCCGCGCATGTGGTCGCCAGCCAGGAAGACCTCCGGCAGCTGCTGTCCACACGCGGCATGGAAGTCACCCAGGCCACCCTCTCGCGCGACATCCACGATCTGGGGCTGGCCCGGGTATCAACGGAAGACGGGGCGCGGTACGTCTCCCCCGAGTCGCTCGGCGACGATGGGGACAAGCCCCTCCTCAGCAATCTCCTGCCGCAGCTCTTTGCCCGCATCGACGGCGTGGGCGAGCTCATCGTGCTGCACACCATGCGGAGCGGTGCGCAGCCCATCGCCGAGGCTATCGATCAGGAGGAATTTGCCGAGGTCCTCGGGACGATTGCCGGAGACGATACCATTCTCATCGTGACACGATCCGCGGAGGCGCGTATCGCGCTGACCGCCAGGCTGCTCGCCCTCGCCGAGCGAGATTGAGTCCCGGCACTCCATCCCCGCAGTACGAAGGCTTGACTGCGGCAAGGAAAGTGTGTAAATATGCATAAGTTCTGCATATTCATTACACGGAGCAGCCAGCACCATGACCAAGACTATCGTCCTCGCCTACTCCGGTGGCCTCGACACCTCCATCATCGTGCCCTGGCTGCGTGAACACTACAACGCCCGCGTCATCTGCGTCGCCGCCGACATCGGCCAAGGCAACGACGAGCTCAAGGGCGTCCGCGAAAAAGCCCTCGCCTCAGGTGCCGAGGAGTGCTACGTCGAAGATCTGCGCGAGGAGTTCGTGCGCGACTTCATTTTCCCCACCGTCCGCGCCGGCGCCATCTACAATCGCAAATACCTGCTGGGCACCGCCATGGCCCGGCCCCTCATCGCCAAGCGACAGGTCGAAGTCGCACTCCGCATCGGTGCGGACGCGCTTGCGCACGGCTGCACCGGCAAGGGCAACGATCAGGTTCGCTTCGAGATGACCTTCGCCACGCTGGCGCCGCACCTCCCGGTCATCGCCCCCTGGCGCGAGTGGGACATCCGCAGCCGTGAAGACGCCATCGACTACGCCACGGCCAAGGGCATTCCCATCGCGGCGACGAAAGAAAAGATCTACTCGAGAGATGCCAATCTCTGGCATCTTTCCCACGAAGGCGGCAACCTCGAGGATCCGAACTCCGCGCCCAGGGCCGACATGTTCATGTTGACCGTGGATCCGCAGGCCGCGCCCGACGCACCGGAAGACGTCGTCATCGGGTTCGAGAAGGGCACGCCCGTGTCCGTGAACGGTGAGGCGCTCGGTCCCTTTGCACTCGTATCGGCGCTCAATGCGATCGGTGCGCGTCACGGCGTGGGCCGCATCGACCTCGTGGAAGACCGCATGGTGGGCATGAAATCGCGCGGCGTGTACGAGACGCCGGGCGGCACGTTGATCTATTCCGCACACTCGGAGCTCGAGCAGCTCATCCTGGACCGCAAAACACTCTCGGCCAAGGACATGATCGCGCCGCGGTATGCGGACCTCGTGTACGAGGGCCGCTGGTGGACCACGGAGCGCGAAGCCTACGACGCATTCGTCACCGTCACGCAGGAGCGCATCACGGGCACCGTCACGCTGCGTCTCTACAAGGGTGGCATGCAGGTGGTGGGACGCGAGAGCGAGCACGCGCTGTACGACGAGCGCTTCGTCACGTTCGGCGAAGACGACGTCTACCAACAGAGCGATGCAGCCGGCTTCATCCGGTTGTTCGCGCTTCCGAACCGCGTCCGGGCGATCAAGGATCAGGAGCTTGCGGCCGCCCGCGAACTGATTGCCGCCACACCGGTGGAAGAGCTGACCGTTGTCTGACCCCGCCCCGGAAAAGAAGTCGCACAAGCTGTGGGGCGGACGCTTCGGCGCCGGCCCCACAGCGGCGTTTGATGCGCTGAACAATTCCATCGGCGTTGATTTTCGCCTCTGGCCGCACGACGTCCGCCTGTCGAAGGCATGGGCCGTGGCGCTGTGGAATGCAGGAGTCCTCACGCTCGACGAAAGTCAGGCAATCGAGCGCGGGCTCGCTGCTGTTGCAGTGCGCATCGAGGCCGGTGAGCCCATCCTGGACTCCGACGAGGATGTGCATACCCTGATCGACCGGCTGCTTCATGAAGAAGCGGGCGACGTCGCCTCCAAGCTGCACACCGGACGCAGTCGCAACGACCAGGTCGCGACGGCCACGCGCCTGTGGACGATGGAGGTCTGCACGCGGCTCGATGCGGCCGTGCGCATGCTTCAGCAGGCGATGCTCGATCAGGCGGCAACGCTCGAGGATGCGTTGATGCCGGCGTACACCCACATGCAGCGTGCGATTCCCGTGAGCGGCGCACACTGGATGCTCTCGCACTTCTGGCCCCTCGAGCGGGATCGTGCACGTCTCAAGGCGGCGCTCAAGTCCGCAGCCGTATTGCCGCTGGGCTCGGGTGCTGTTGCGGGCTGCGCATATCCTGTCTCGCGCGTCCTGCTGCAGGGGACGTTGGGGTTCGATGCGGTATCGCCCAATTCCATCGATGCGGTAAGCGATCGCGACTTCGTCGCCGAGGTACTTTTTTCGGCAACGATGATCGGGACGCACCTGTCGCGTCTCGCCGAAGATCTCATCATCTATGGGTCCAGCGAGTTCGGCTTTGTACAGTTCGGCGAAGGCTACACCAGCGGATCGAGCATGATGCCTCAAAAGCGGAATCCCGATGCGCTGGAATTGGCACGCGGATCCGCGGCGCGGATGCTCGGCTCACTTGTCTCGCTCCTCGCCACGCTCAAGGGCCTGCCCACGAGCTACAACAAGGACCTGCAGGACGACAAGCGTCCGCTCTTTGATGCCACCGACACATTGTTGCTGGTGTTGCCCGCAGTGTCCGGCGCGTTGGCGGAATGCACGTTCCGGCGCGAGCGGATGTCGGCGGCGGTGTCGTCAACGATGATGGCGACCGACCTGGCCGACTATCTCGTGCGCAAGGGCGCAACGTTTCGTGAGGCACATTCCGCCGTGGGAAAGCTGGTTCGCGAAAGCGAGACGGCGGGTGTGGAGATGCAGCGGCTGCCCATGTCGTCGTTCTCGTCAGCCCACCCGCTGTTCACGGCCGGCGTGATGGATGCCCTGAGTGCGGCAAATTCCGTAGCGCATCGCGAGGTCGAAGGGGGCACCGGGCCGGCGGCGGTGCGCGCGCAACTGGAGGCGGCACGAATGGCACTGCTGCCGCCACCGGCGCCGCGGTCATCGAACAATGTTGTCGCTCAACCATAGGCGCCGCGTTCGTGGAATAGTGCGGCGCCTGCCGCCACGGCCGTGCCGGCCATCCAGCCGGCGAGTATGTCGCTCGTCCAGTGGCGGTCGCGATAGATGCGGCTCACTCCAACAACGACCGGCCAGGCGAGCAGCGCCGCAATAACGGCCGGTGATGCGAGCCGCTCACGTTGCAGCACGAACGCAATCGAGAGTGCTTCGGCCGTAACACCCGTGGTGTGCCCGCTCGGAAAGCTCGCTTCATGTGCGGCCCCGCTGCTCGTTGCATCCGGCGGCGTTTGCTGCGGAAAGAACATCGTGAAGCCCTGCCCGACAATGGCCGCAACGATGGGCACCCCAGCAACGGTGCGTGCCGCATTCGTGCGCTCGTTGCGCTGCAACCACCAGACAAGCGTCGCCGTCGCGCCCACGACCACAACGGGAAGACTGAGCACCGTGATGGGCCGCGCGGTGGCGTCCAGTGCGGCGGTCCGTTGCCGCTGCATTGCTTCGCGCGCAGACTGATCAAACGCCTTCGTTTCACCGCGGCGCACTTTCTCTGCGACGAATGCCAGCAGTGTGCTCGTGGCGATGAGCACCGCCAATGCCCCGGCACTGTGATTGCCGCGCCCTTCGCCATGCGGCGCGACATCAGTCATTGGCTCGCCCACGCTCGTACACCAGCGCTGACGTGGCCGCGGCAGCACCACCAAGTGCCCAACCGCCAATCACGTCGGTGGTCCAGTGCGCGTCGGCATACGCCCGGCTCACACCGGCCGCTGCCGCGATGCCCAGGGCGAGCGGCAGGGCAACGCCGCGCGCGGCCATGCGTTCCCGAACGAGCACGTATGCGATGGCGAGTGCCGCCGCGCTGGCACGCGTGGCATGTCCGCTTGGAAAGCTCGGTTTCTCGTTCTCCGGACCCGGGAGTGCGCGCGGCCGCGGACGTCTCACGAGCTGTTTGAGGAGAAGGCTGGCGGCTGCGGCTCCGACCACGGATCCGGCAATTGGCCACGCATGCCGCGTCGTTCGGCGACGATGCGCAACGACCCACATGGCAATCAGCGTCGCCGGAGCATACACCCCAATTGACCCCGCAAGACCGGCCGTCTTGAGTGACGCCCGAAAGAGCGGCGCCTTGTGTGTTGCCAGTGCCGCTCGGATCCGATGATCCATGGGCCAGTGCTCATCGGCGTCGAGCTCTGCAACCAGCGCGGCCAACAGCGCCACGCCGCTACCCGCCACGGCCGCGAGCGCCAGATGATGCCGGCGCGAAAGCGCGTCACCATTCGACGCAAGATGGGGTCGTAATATTCGGGGCGGCATGACGTGCACGAATGCACGTACCGCGCCCGCTAGTGGACTTCGGCCAGCTGCAGCGAGAGCGAGAACCCCGCGAATTTCGTCTGCATCTGTACGACGTAGCTCTTCGCATCGTCGCTGAACCAGATCTGGGCCTCGCCATCCTCCGCGAAGAGCCCCTTGGTGCGAATCGTGGGACGCACGACGACGGCCGGGTACCGCCCGGACGGCACCTCGACCGTGTCGCGCCGGAGTGCCCGGATGACAACCGGGTTCCGATCAGGCATGAAATACTGGTGAAACTCTCGCGCCTGCCCGACTGGAACGCGAGCGGTTCTCATGAAATAGATGAACGACCCTTCATCCAGCGGCAGCGCCACACTCGGCTGCACCGCCTCGTCGTTTTTCTGATACTGCTTCTCTTCCGGAAAAATCTCGTAGCGGGTATGACGCTGATACCGACCGTCGTGAATGTCTTGCACATGACGCCGCGATGCAAGCGTCACCGTGTCGATCCACGAATCCCAGCGGTCATGTACCTCCATCACCCACTTCACGCCGCCGTCCACCGTGAACACTACATGAAACGACGGATGGCCGCGAATATCTTCGACGCCGACAACCTTCATGTGCGCCGTTCCCGCCGGAATCCTGCCGAACTTTACCTTGTAGACCAGCTCTTCACCGACCCTGAAGGGAAGCGCGATGCGACGGTCCGCCACGGAAGGTGCGCTCTGTGCCGCTGCAATTCCAGCGAAGAGCGCAACACCGACCACCGCGCGAACCGCTGCACGCGTCACCCGTGTGTCGCGAATACGTGCGTCTTGCCATCCGCGCTGAATGCCATCACGTCGTACCTGTCCATCTTGCTGCCCATCTCCATTCCAGGCGAGCCCGTTGGCATGCCCGGCACGGCAAGTCCCAGCACGCCCTTTGGTGCCGTCGCGATCAACTTCTTTACGTCGGCCGCCGGAACATGCCCTTCGATGAGCAGTTTTCCATAGACGGCGGTGTGGCACGAGCGCAGCGCCTTGGGCACGCCAAGACTGTCTTTGAGCGCGTCCATGTCCTTGCGGTCTTCGACCACCGGCGAGAGCCCATTCGCCTTGATGTGCGTGATCCACTTCGCGCAGCATCCGCAGTTGGGATCCTTGTAGACCATGAACAGCGGCGGCACCGCGTGCGCCTCGGCACACATTGGCAGCAGTGCGCTGACAGCCGCTCCGCTCGCCACCGTTCCCACCATCCGCACAATCCAGTCGCGTCGCGTGATCGTCATGTCGTCACCGTGTGATGCGTGTGCCCATCCCGGGCGTGCCCCATGAAAGCTAGTGCTCATCCTTGATGGCGTCGACGCCCATGGGAGTGTGGCGGATCTTGCTCCGGCGTATCCGCTTCTTCTGCGCGTACAGCTCGGCGTCGGCGCGCTCCATCGCATCGCGCAGTGGGAGCGCGGGGTCCAGGGGGCATGCACCGATGCTCGCCGTCACCACGTACGGGAGCGTCGCCGGCGACTGCGCCATGATCGCCGCATCGAGGCGCGAGCTGATGCGATCGGTTGCTTCCTCGCTGCCGTCCACCATGAGTGCCACGAACTCGTCACCGCTCCAGCGTGCAACGACATCCGTCTCGCGGAAGATGCTTCGCAATGCATTCCCCACGAGCTTGATCGCGGTGTCGCCAGCCGCGTGGCCGAACTGGTCGTTGATCCGCTTGAGGCCGTCGAGATCGGCAAATACGAGCACCGGCGTGCGGCCGTGCCGCCGGGCCCGTGCGAGTTCCTGTTCGGCGAAGAGTGTGAAGGCGCGGCGGTTCTGGAGGCCGGTGAGATCATCGACGAGTGCAAGGGCATGCAGGTCGCGCTCATACCGCAGCTGCGACGTGATGTCCCGCACCAGCGCCACGGTGGCCGGCCGGTCGTGATACACACACGGGCTCGACGCCACTTCGACGTCGACCACGTCGCCGTTGGCGGTGACCATCTTCGCGCGCATCCTGGGGGCGCGCTCGCCGGGGGCGCTCGTTCCACGCCGGTCGGCAAACACGAGATGTGATTCCGATAACACGAAATCCACGAGCGGCCGCTGTGCCAACGCCTGCTCGGAGGGCATCTGCAGCAGCTCTGCCGCCGCCGGATTCGTGAACAAAATTTCTCCACGCGCATGCACGATGACGGCGTCGGGAAGCAACGCGAGCAGCTGGCTGTAACGCGCTTCTGTTTCCCGCAGGGCGCGAAGCTGGCGCCGCGCTGCAATACGGCTCACGGCAAGCGCGATGCCGATGATCACCGCAATGCCAAGGGCAATCCAGAGCAGCCATGCGCGAAGGCCCGGCGGCTGCGCGGTAATCTGCACGTCGGCGGCGTCGCGCGGCACGAGCTGCCATACCATGGGATCGTCCGCGTTGTCCTTGTAGGCGGTCACGATGCCGGTCACGGTCAGGCTGTCCTCGATGCTGCCGCGCTCCAGGTTGATGGGCGCACCGTGATTGGCCGGCACCCAGATGGTGAGCGTGCCATGCGCTGCCGACGACGCATCGCGCACGCGCAGATATTGCCCGCCTTCGCTATGCCCGAACCCCGCGGCGCGCCCATGCACGCGCACTAGGAGTCCGGAATTCTGCTCCAGAACCTTTGGGTCGATGGAGATGTCGCGCGGCGGAATGAGGCGCCGCGGCGTGTTGATGACATTCACGTGCGTTGCCGCGAGCTCCACGTTGCCGCGGTACGTCTTGATCACGCCGGTCGCCATCACGCTGTCACCTTCGTGCACATCCTGCTGCTGCGTGCGCGAGAAGATCCGGATGCCGCCCGTCGCATCCTCGATCGCAATGTCGAATACACTCGATTGCAGCTTGCCCGAGCTCACGAGTGCTCGGCCAGCCAGCGAGACTTCGCGGCCGGCCACCTGGCCGGCGAGCGCCTTTGCGATGGTAACGGGCGCTGCCTGCGGCGGCGTGCCCTGCGCCTGACCAGGCGCCGCGGTACCCATGAGCGCCACACCAACCGCCAGGGCCCGGAAGATCGACCAGCTGCTCATGAGTGGGCAGTGGAAATGAGAGACACCGCGCGCTCGCGTCATCACGAGGCGCCACTGCAACTCAAGGTAAGTGCTCCGGCTCAGTTCGTCATTAGCCGGCTCTGCATTTAACGCAAAGCGTGGCCGCACCCAAGTCGCAGATGAGGCGACGAAACCAGCTGCCATGAAGGTGCTGGTAACACAGGATCCGCCGGCAGCGCGTACACACGCCACCCTTGATCAGATCCACTCTGCCCTGGCACTGGTCGCAATCCGTGCTGATCTGCGAGCTTCGGAAGAATTCGATCTTGGCCATTGAGCATGCAAGATACAGGTGTCCTGGGCAATGCGCCTATTCTCGAGTACAGCGAAAGTGAAAACCGGCTGCGTTCGCGCTGCTCGGCAGCGTAGCTTCTCCTGCAATGAGAATCGACTCCGCGCTTCCCATCGAGCGCTCGCTTCCGGCGCTGCTCGAGCACCTGCGCGCCGGCTCGTCGCTCGTGCTTCAGGCGCCGCCGGGTGCGGGCAAGACAACACGCGTTCCTCTCGCGTTGCTGCACGAGCCGTGGCTCGGAGATCGAAAAGTCATCATGCTGGAACCACGCCGGCTTGCCACGCGCGCCGCCGCGCGGCGGATGGCCGCCATGCTTGGCGAATCTGTGGGGGCGACAGTTGGCTTTCGCGTGCGTGGCGAGACGCGCGTTGGCGCCGCAACCCGCATTGAAGTCGTTACCGAAGGGGTGCTCACGCGCATGCTGCTCGACGACCCCACGCTCGACCATGTTGGCGCCCTGCTCTTTGACGAGTTCCACGAGCGCAGTCTCCACGCCGACCTGGGCCTCGCGCTCGCATTGCAAACGCAGGCGCTCCTGCGTCCAGACCTTCGCATCGTCGTCATGTCGGCAACACTTGCTGGCACCCCTGTGTCGGCGCTGTTGGGCGGCGCCCCCATCGTCACCAGTGTTGGCCGGCAATTTCCCGTCGACGTCCGCCACATTACGCCACGGCAGGGCGCACGCATCGAAGAAGCCGTCGCAAGCGCGGTCCGTCTCGCACTCGCGAATGACGACGGAAGCGTGCTCGCGTTCCTGCCTGGCATGGGAGAAATCCGCCGCTGCATGGACCTGCTCGCGCCTTCGGTAGCGAACGACGTCCGCATTCTGCCGCTGTTCGGCGAACTGTCGCCGGCCGAACAGGACGCGGCCATTGCACCGCCTGCTCCTGGAGAACGAAAGGTGGTGCTTGCGACATCCATCGCCGAGACGAGCTTGACGATCGAAGGCGTGCGGGTGGTGGTGGATGGCGGGGTCTCGCGCGTGTCGCGCTTTTCTGCGGGCAGCGGCATGTCGCGGCTGGAGACGATTCGTGTGTCGCGCTCGTCTGCGGCCCAGCGCTGCGGCCGCGCCGGCCGCATGTCGCCTGGCGTCTGCTATCGGCTCTGGCCAGCGGGCGAAGATGCCCAGCTGCTCGAGCATGCCAGGCCTGAAGTGCTCGAGGCAGACCTGTCCACGCTCGTGCTCGATCTTGCAGCGGCGGGCATCACGGATGCTGGCGAGCTGCGTTGGCTCGATATTCCGCCGGCGTCTTCCATGGCGCATGCCCGCGAGCTCCTCGTGCAGCTCGGTGCCCTCGACGCCGACGGTCGAATCACGGCACATGGTCGCGAGATGTCAGCGTTCGCGACGCATCCGCGCCTTGCACACATGCTGCTCACCGCCCGCTCAGCCACGGCGTGTGCCGTTGCGGCGCTCGTCGAGGAGCGCGATATCGTTCGGCGTGATGCAGCCCGGCGCGACGTCGACATGCGTACACGAGTCGCACTCGTCGATGCATCTGACGCTCGTGCGGGAGCCGATGTGGATCGTGACGCACTGCGACGCGTACGCGAGCAGTACCGGACATGGCGCCGGCTGCTGCACCTGCCTGCATCCGGCCGCGTCGACGAGAACGAGACCGGCCGTCTGCTTGCACTCGCCTATCCGGAGCGTGTGGCGCAGTGGCGTGGCGGACGTGGTCACCGGTATTTGTTGCGCAACGGGTCCGGCGCTGTGCTGGCGGATCCTGGCGTGCTTGCGGATGCGGCCTATCTCGCGGTCGCGGACATCGACGAACGATCGCCCCACGCACGAATTTTTCTGGCGGCGCCGGTGAGTCTCGCGGATCTCGAATCTGTGTTTGCCGACAGCATCGAACGTGTTGCGGTGGTTGAGTGGGACGCGGCCGCGGGCGCAGTCACCGCCGTTCGCCGAGAGGTGCTTGGCGCAATTGTCCTGTACGAGGGCATGGTGCGGGACGTTGACGCCGACGTCGTCGCGGACGTGCTGCTCGACGCGTTGCAGCGCCAGGACGGCATTGCCTTGCCCTGGAGCGATGCCGCTCGGCGCTTGCGCGAGCGTGTGATGTTCCTTCGCACGCTCGATGGTCTCTGGCCTGACATGGATGGTGCGGCCCTGCATTCGTCCATGTCGCGTTGGCTTCGGCCACACCTGCACGGATTGCGTCGCAGGGCCGACGTCGACCGGCTTCCGCTGCACGACATCCTGCTCGAGATGCTCACGTGGGAGCAGCGACGCGCGCTCGATACACTCGCGCCCTCTCATGTCGAAGTCCCCACGGGGAGCCGGCTCCCTGTCGACTACAGCGATCCCCTGTCGCCCGTGTTGGCGGTGCGTCTCCAGGAGATGTTCGGGCTTGCCGATACACCCCGCGTTGGTGGTGGACGCATACCGCTCACGCTGCACCTGTTGTCGCCGGCGCACAGACCGGTGCAGGTGACAAAGGATCTCGCTGGTTTCTGGCGGTCGTCCTACTTCGACGTCCGCAAGGATTTGCGTGGCCGGTACCCGAAACACTCGTGGCCGGAGGATCCGATGTCTGCCACACCGACTCGCCGTGCCAGGCCGCGGCCGTTGTCGTCATGATGATCTGTCGTGCCGAGCGCAGCAAAGGATGTGGTTTCACGGGCCAGGGAGCAGGCCCGTCGTTGCACTCGGGACGAGACCGTCCTAGAAGTTGATGCCGAACGTGATTGGAATGAACTGATAATTGGTGCCCTCGGTGGAGTTGCCAAGCATCACGTGGTAGCGCGCTTCGAAGTAGGTGCTGATGGTGCCAAGGGGGAAGCGCAACCCGCCGCCGCCGTTGATGCCGACGGCGGTTTTTCCATCGCCGTAGCCGAATGCGTTGTTGCTGAAATTCCTGTTGTATGCGCCGATGCCTACGATCACGTAGGGCGCATCACGGGTAGCACCCACGTTGGCCACGATGTTGGCCGTGCCGGAGATGATGCGGACGTCGCCGGATCCATTCTTGAGACTCAGACCATCGTACGCGCCCTCCAGCCGGAAACCGTAGGACATGAGGGGCATGCCCAGGTTCACGCCGGCGGCCAGATGGTAACCTATGTCGGCGAAATCACCCAGGTCGCTCACCGGGGCGGTAAGGCCACCGGCAACGGTGAAGGATGTTTGTGACTGGGCTGCTACCGGGGTGAGAGAAAGGGCGCCAACGAGGAGCGCCGCGAAAAGTCGTCGTGCCATGGAGTAACCTCCGAAGGAGTTGTGAAGTGCGCAACCGTTTCCTTCGATATTTGTGCCATCGGCGTGACGTGACGGTGTATTCCACGGCACATTATATTCCTAATATTATAGGGAAATTACACGCCAATAATGTTCCTACATAATTAGGATATTTATATGAGAGCGTATGACATTGGTATCGCATCACTTGCCATTGAAGCGCCGGCAAAGTGGACCGACAATGTCCTCTCCCAACATACGGTGCCTGGCGTCATGTCCAGCAAACAGGGCGTCGCCAGACGACTCACACACTCCGCAATTATCTGCCTCGCGCTGGTCCGGCATCTTCAACGCGAAGTTGGAATGAGCGTGGCCGCGGCACTCCGGGTAGCGTCGGACCTCGCGACGAGCGGCACCCACCAGAGCGGGGTAATCACGCTCACGCTCGACATCGCCGCACTCGAGCAGCAACTCGATGCACGGCTCACCCAGGCACTGGAGTCCGCACCCACTCCCAGACGTGGACGTCCGCCCACGCGCACCTAGGCGGACGTTGTTACAACTTCTGCAACAAGCCACCAGGTGCGACACGTGCATCAAGCCGCTACGTCTTTGAGCTACGCCTTTGACACGTTCTCCGCCGCCGGCCCCTTGGCTCCCTGTACCGTATCAAACTCCACCGCATCGCCCTCCGCCAGCGACTTGAAGCCATTGCCCTGGATGGCGCTGTAATGAACGAAGCAATCCTTGTCCCCGTTGTCCGGGGTAATGAAACCGAATCCCTTCGCGTCGTTGAACCACTTCACTTTGCCGGTCGTACGCATGTCCCACTCCTGTTGGAAACTGATTGTCCAGGGAGCGGAACAGACCGGTACCCCGACAATACCCCTGACCTCGCGGGCACACCAATGTCCCGCCGGAACGAGTGCGCCAAGCCCGTTGTCCGGGCGTCAGCCAAGGCAAACGTAGCAACGCCTAAAAGTGGCGTCAATAGCTGTGTCCGTTAGCGGGTATTCAGGGAATGACTTTCAGGCCAGTTACGAAGTACCGGGTATCGCCGTAGCACGAGTTGGGAATGCCGGGATGCTCCTCGTACGCGAGCGACACATGCGAGCCCATGACCTTGTTGAGCTCCTGGGCAAGGCTGTCGCTCCGGACGGTGAACGCCCACTTCTCCTGCGACTGCCCGGCAAGGTTCACCATCGAGAGCTCACCTTCCCACGTTTTGCAGATCCAGCCCTTCTGGGAGAATTTCTGCAGGAACCCGGGGCGAATGCCTTTCGAGTACGACCAATGGAGCGCGATCTCCCCCCACACCGTTACCACGGCCATGGGCAGAAGGATGACCACGGCAGCGAGCACGTACGGCCAGCGACGCCGCTTGGCGCGCGGTGGAGCGGGTGCGGGAGTATCGGGCGTGCGCTCGTCGTCCATCCTGGGAGTCTCCATTGGGTGAGGCAGTGCGCCTTGTTACATGAGAAACTACGGCCGCCGCGTGTTTCACGCATATGGACCGGGCTTGTAGATTTCAAGGGTCCTCGAACCCAGGCTACCGTGTCCTTCGCTCCCCGCCGCACCACCGTGACTGCCGTCGTCGGCGACGTCGCCGTTGGCTCGTCACATCCCATCGTCGTGCAGTCCATGACGAACACGGATACGGCCGACGTGGGCGGCACGGTGCAGCAGGTCGCCGCGCTTGCCGCGGCTGGCTCGCAGCTGGTACGCGTTACCGTGAACAACGAGGAAGCGGCGGCCGCGGTTCCGGACATCGTGAAGCAGCTGTCCGACGCCGGCATCACCGTGCCGGTTGTTGGTGATTTTCACTACAACGGACATTTGCTGCTCGCGAAGTATCCGGAGTGCGCGCGCGCGCTGGCCAAGTATCGCATCAACCCCGGCAACGTGGGCGGCAAGCGGCGCGACGAGCACTTTCGCACCATCGTCCGGATCGCGGCGGACAACAACAAGCCGGTGCGCATTGGCGTGAACTGGGGCTCGCTCGACCAGGACCTTCTCACCGAGATGATGAACGAAAACGCCGGTGCGGCGGCACCGCGCACGGCCAAGGACGTCTACATCGAGGCGATGCTGGCCTCCGCGCTTCGCTCGGCGGAAATGGCCGAAGACGTTGGGCTCGGCCACGACAAGATCCTCATCTCGGCAAAGGTCTCGCATGTGCAGGACCTGGTCGAGGTGTATCAACGTCTCGCGTCACGCTGCGACTATCCGCTGCATCTGGGCCTTACGGAAGCCGGCATGGGAATGAAGGGACAGGTCGCGAGCACGGCCGCTTTGTCCATCCTGCTCGCGCAAGGTATTGGCGACACGATTCGTGTGTCGCTCACACCAAAACCCAATGGCGATCGCACGGAAGAAGTGCTCGTGGCGCAGCAAATTCTTCAGTCGCTTGGCCTGAGAAGCTTTGCCCCGCAGGTCACGGCGTGTCCCGGATGCGGACGCACCACGTCGACGTTCTTTCAGCATATGGCCGAGGACATCCAGACGTACCTTCGCGAGCAGATGCCCGTGTGGAGAACGAGCCGGCCCGGCGTGGAGACGATGAACGTTGCGGTCATGGGCTGCGTGGTGAACGGCCCCGGTGAATCCAAGCACGCCAACCTTGGCATCTCGCTGCCTGGCACCTTCGAGGAGCCCAAGGCGCCGGTGTACATGGACGGCAAGCTGCTCACCACCCTCAAGGGCGATCACATCGTGCAGGAGTTTCTCGTGATCCTCGAAGATTACGTGGCGCGCACATATCCGGCCGAGGTGCTGGTAGGGGCGTAGCCATACCGACCAAAGCCACGACCTATTTGCCGATTTTCTCCAGCTGCTCGGCAACGTCGCGCAGCTCATCCATGATGGACGCGACAAAGTTCACCTCTCGCAGCCGCTCGTACACGCGACGATACCAGCGCACTGTTCCAACACGGCCCACATTGAACCGCGACCACACCGTGTCCGGATCGAGCGTGCGATGCAAGTCGGCAAGAATGGAGCTGCCGTTGTGAATCTTGTCCGCGGCGCACACCCAGCGCGCACTTTCCGGCGCAGCGGCCAGGCGCGCAAGGTAGTCGTCCTTCCGCTCCTCGGAGGAAAGCTCGATGCCTTCTTCGTCCACCTGACGCTGCGTGACCGCCAGTACGATCTCGAGAACGTCCGTGCCGAACTTGTCACCGATGCGCTGCTCGAGCATGTCGCGCGTGTACCCATCGCGCACGCAGTCTTCGATGACATCGTGCAGGATGCCCGAGACAACCGTCTGCTCATCTTGATCGTACGCCGTCAGGATCACCGCCACATTCGCGGGATGCGTCAGGTACGGAAGACGCGTTCCCTTCCGGACCTGCCGGTCGTGGTGCTTCGCGGCGAACGCGAATGCATGGTTGATGCGATCTGAATAGCCGCGGGTCGTCATTACGTCACACGAGACGGCGTGGAGACTGAGGTCCTGCAAGATACTGCGCGCACCCGGGCACTGCACGCGTATGCTGTATACTCGCAGCTCCATGGTTCTGTTGTGCAAACCACGCTACGAGACGCTTAGAGCGAGATGCGGGCAATGAACATCATGTCGAGCAGAGCAAGCGCGAGCCCCTGCACGACGACACCCATTCCCGCGCCAACGAGGCCAAGTCGTCGTCCAAGTCGCCAGCCCGTAGCCAGCAACGTGATACCAACGAGCACGTAGCCGACGTCGAGTCCAATGTTCAGCCATAAGAAGCGATCGAGGCGCGTGGCCGAATGGATATCACGCATGACAATCTGCGGGAGCATGATCGCGCCGATGATCGCGTCGACCGCACCCCATGCCGCAATCTGCACGGCAAAGTGCCACAACAGATCCGATTTCTGCGCACGAATCATCATCCACGTGAGCAACCCACTTCCAGCCAGGATGCTCGCGGCACCCCAGAGGAGCAGTCTGATGAGGTGAAGTCGCTCCGCAGATTGCAGGGTATCGGCATACAAGGATGGCATCTGCGAAGGGTAGCGCACATCGTTCCCGGATGAAATCTCCCCGCTTCTTCAGCACCCCGGAAAAATTCCGCGCGTGGCTCGAAAAACATCACGCACGCGAGACCGAGCTCCTGGTGGGCCTGTATCGCGTTGGATCGGGGAAGCCGTGCATGACATGGCCCGAGAGCGTGGACGAGGCACTCTGCTTTGGCTGGATCGACGGCGTGCGCAAGACCATCGATGATACCAGCTACTCCATCCGCTTTACCCCACGCAAGACAACGAGCATCTGGAGCAACGTCAACATCAGGAAAGTGGGGGTCCTGCTCGAACAGGGAAGAATGGCGCCTGCCGGCATCGCAGCTTGGGAAAAGCGAGATCCACAACGCTCCGGGATCTACTCGTTCGAGCGCGAGGCCGCCGTGTTCGACAAGAACGCCCTGCGCGCCTTCAAGGCAAACCGGGCAGCATGGGCCTTTTTTACGGCCCAGGCGCCGTATTATCAGCGCCTGGCCACATTCTACGTCGTCGGGGCCAAACGTCCCGAAACCCGTGCTCGGCGACTTCTCACACTGATCGAACGTTCGGCAAACGGGGAGCGCCTTGCCCAGTTTTTACAGACGAAAAAGAAGAAGTAGCGACAATATGCCTATAGTGTCCTGATTATGGCGCTTTATTGCCCGTCTTGTGTAGCGTATTCATGGATCTCACTATCACCATCTTCCACAGGCCTGAGCTCTGCCAGCACCGGATCCGGAGCATTCCACAACACAATACCACGCACCCTCGCACCACTCTCCGCAATCTGATGCAGCGCAAGCTTGAGCTCGGCAACTGGCGTCTGGCCGGCCCTCGCGCAATAGATGACATCCGGAATAGCCAGCACCGCTGGGAGTCCTGCGACGGCTTGCGCAGCGGAGCTTGCTACCACAATGGCGTCATATTGCTTGGTCATTTGTTCCGCATCTCGCCGGAAGAGCTCGCTGATTGCCTCCACGGCAACAGCACTATCACCGCTGGGCACCATGTCAATGGTGCGATCTCGGCCAAGGCGCGCAGTGCGGGTCACCTCGGGCCAGCTGTGCGTTCCGGCCGCCAGGCCGCGTACGCCCGCGCTGGTACGCATGCGAAGGGCGGCTGTCACACTCGAAGTAAGGCCGTCCGTGTCGATCAGGAGCGTGGACCGTGCTTCATCCGCGGCAATGGCGGCAAAGTTGATCGCCACGATGGACGTGACTGACGGGTTGTCGCCCGTCACGGTGAGCATGACGGTGTTTGCGCCCGCTGTCGCGATGGTGAGATAGATGAGCTGGTGCCCATCCGCCCCCGGATCGATATAGCGGGATCCTGCGCGCTCCACCGTCCGGCGATCGAGGTTGGCGGGCAGGGGTACGGGCCGAATCTCTGCGAGGACGCGTACGCCGGTGGCACGCTGGGCTTCATAGGCGTCGGCAATACGGGGGCGGCGAACCTCCTGGTACAGCGCAACGCCAAAGCCGAGTACCGCGCCAAAGACCAGGGCGGCCGCGAGGATGGCGGCGGGTGAAGCGCCGACGTTCGACAGCTCGTTCGCGCGTTCCTCGCGCTCGTCTAGCGCCACGAGCTCAGCATGTTCACGCTGGAGTCGAGTCGAGACGACGGCCACGGCGGCGTGGGCGGCGGTGCGCGCCTGGGACGCCGCGAGCGTATCGGGCAGCGGACGGGCGGCGATGGCCGCCGGGAGAATGGGAACCGGCGTGAGGGTTCCCAGCTCGGTCTTGAGCGCAGACCGTCGTGCGTCCGCCAGGCTGGCAATGTTGCGCCCAAGCTCGTTCGCACGGGCAGTGAGGGAGACAAAAACCGGATCGACGCCACCCACCGCACTGTAGCTGTCGCGTTCCCGCTCGATTTCGACGAGGGAATCCAGCAGCTGCTTTACCCGGGGGTCCCCCTGCATGGGCGGTGACTGGGCAAGTGCGCGATACGACCCCAGCAGTGGCGCATTCTCCGACCGGGCGATGAGCCTGCCGAGCAGGGCAATCTGGCTGGTGAGTGTATCGTGGCGCGTCCTGGTGGCCGCGTCCACGGGCTTGTTCATGAGCGCCGTGTCTGCCACCGCCGTGGCCGACACGAGCTGGGTCAGCTCTGTTCGAGCGCGAAGCGCCGCTGAATCAGCAACGAGGGCCTGCCGTTCGGCCTCGCGCAGGGCGGCGGCCGTAGGCTCGGTGTCGGGCCGAAGTGCAGCCGCAGGCCGCAGGGCGGCAGCCGCCTTGCGGGCCTGCTGGGGCACGATCGCCAGTGCGATCAGCGAAGCGACAAAGGTAAAGACACCCACGGCGCTGATGAACGCCGGCCGGCGAAGTGCATTTCGTGCGCGCGCGGCAATCCACGTCGCCGCAGCGGACGAGGCGGAATTGGGGCGTTTGCGCGGCAAGCGGCGAGGGGAACTCATGAACTACGGACGATATGTGATGGTACGGCGTGCAGCCATCCGGCGGACGTATGCACGTCGTGCACCACGGCCGTTTCCAATGTGAACGTGCGACGGGGCGGATGCCATCACAGCATCCGCCCCGTCGCACCCGGCTGGTGAGCCGGCGATTACTCGACCTTGATCGTGCCCTTCATGTTCATCGCCGCGTGCGGCGTGCAGATGTAGTCGTACGAACCGGCTGCCACATTGCCGAAGGAGACCACGTACGACTCGTTCGGAGCGGAGAGTAGGTGGGACGACAGCGGGCCAAGCTTGTCGGTGCCGGGCATGTTCGCGTCGAGCTGCGCCGAGGCGCCGGCATCGGCCACGTTCTGGAATGCGACGTTGTGCGGTCCGCCGGAGACCATGATGAACTTCACGCCGTCACCCTTCTTGATGGTGATGGTGGCGGGCTCGAACTTGTAGCCGGTGGCATCGCCGATCATCTTGACTTCGACCGTCTTGCCGGTGATCGGAGCAGCGGCTGCCGCGCCAGCTGCCGGAGCGGCGGCGGCTGGGGTAGTCGTCGCTGCCGGGGTGGTGCTTGCCGCAGGCGCCGCAGCGGCTGAATCCGTTGCTTTCTTCTCGCCGCCGCACGCGCTCATGAGCGCAGCGCCCGTGAGGAGTGCAATACCGTAGAACCGCATTTCTTGAAGCCTCCAAAAACTGATCGTGAGTTGCGCCGCACGGGGCCCCGGGCGGCATTGTGAATTTATTCACAAGGGGGTGTAGACGCAAATCAGCTCGCTTCCCAAGCACCAGCACACCCAAATGAGCCGCAGCACATGCACCACGCTGGCGTTGACCTCGGGCAATGACCCGGATAGGTTGCGATCCATGACCAGCGCCCGCCCCCACCACCACGTGCATCATCACCATGGCCTTTCGGGTCAGGGCGACGCACGCGCAGAGGGGTAAGCGGCCAGCTTCCTGGTCCCAGCGCAGTTGTCGGTTCCTTGGCTCGTCCCTTTCCGGACGGGCCTTTTTCTTTGCTACCAGACCTTCGTCACACATGCTTCGCATCGCACTACCCAATAAAGGCCGCCTCTCCGACGAGTGTCAGGAGCTGCTCACGGATGCCGGCCTCGCCATCCGCTCCGCGGGCCCGCGCGCGCTTACCGCCTCACTGGGCGGCGAGTTCGAGGCGCTGTTCGTGCGCGCGCAGGACATTCCGGAATTCGTCGCCGATGGTGCGGCCGATGCTGGCGTCACCGGATTCGACCTGATCCAAGAATCGGGACGCGACCTCGAGGAGCTCGCGGATCTCGAGTTCGGCCGCTGTCACCTGGCCGTCGCCGCCCGAGACGACAGCGGCCTGCACGCAGTTGACGACGTGCGCGCCGGCATGCGCGTGGCCACGGTGTTTCCCAATATCACCACCCGATTCTTTGCCGCTCGCGGCATCGCCGTGGACGTCGTGCCCATGTCGGGCGCCGCGGAGATCGCCCCACACCTTGGAATCGCGGACATCATCGTGGACCTCGTGTCCACGGGATCCACACTGCGCGTGAACGGGTTGCGCGAGCTTGGAACGGTATTCGAGTCCACTAGCCGCCTGATCACCAATCGCACGGTGCGGAGCGACCCGAATCGCGTGCGCGCGCTCGATGAGCTGGTTGGCGCGCTGGCCAGCGTCATCGCTGCCCGCGGAAAGCGGTACGTGATGGCGAATGTCCCGCGCGAACGGCTCGACGAGGTGAAGCGTGTGGTTCCGGGGCTCAATGGACCAACGGTGATCGACATCATGAACGGCGGCGCATTCGTCGCCGTGCATTCTGTCGTCGCGGCAGAAACGATCTACAGAACGATCGCGGATCTCAAGTCACTCGGCGCCGAGGGCATTTTGGTCACGCGCATCGAGAGGTTGATGGCATGACACTCGTTCGTTGGACTGGCGCGGTATCGGCCCTGTCTGTGGCAGACCGGCGAGCGCTGCTCGACCGGTCGCAGTCGAGTGATGACGTGGTGCGGCACCGGACCTCGGACATCATTGCACGCGTTCGGGCCGGTGGCGACGCGGCGTTGCGGGCGCTGGCCGTCGAGCTGGATGGCGTGTCCCTCGCGTCGCTCGAGGTGCCTCGTCACGTGTGTGCGGCCGCGCTGGAGGCACTGACGCCCGATCTGCGGCGTGTGATGCAGCGCGCCGCCACAAATATCCGTCGCGTACACGAGGCGTTTCGCCCCATTGCTCAGGAGACGGAAAGTGAACCGGGCATTGTCGTTGGACGTCGACCGGACGCGCTGGGACGAGTGGGGGTCTATGCACCCGGTGGGCGCGCCGCGTATCCGAGCAGTGTGCTCATGGGCGTCATTCCGGCGCGTGTCGCCGGCGTTGGCGAGATCATCGTCTGTTCGCCGCCAGTGCGTGGGAGCGGACAACCATCTGCCGTTGTCCTGGCTGCGGCTGCACTTGCCGGTGCCGATCGTGTCTTTGCGTTGGGCGGCGCGGGTGCGATCGCCGCGTTGGCCTACGGCACCGAGAGCGTGCCGCGTGTCGACTGCGTGGTGGGGCCCGGCAATGCTTACGTGGCCGAAGCAAAGATCCAGGTGTCCAGCAGCGTGGCGATCGATTCACCGGCGGGGCCAAGCGAACTATTGGTGTTGGCGGACGACTCGGCAGATGTGCGCTTCGTCGCACGCGAAGTACTCGCCCAGGCGGAGCATGATCCCATGGCGGCTGTCGTCGTTGTTGCAACGAGCGCGCCTGTTGCACGCGCAGTGGGTGAGGCCATTGCATCACTGCTTCCGTCACAGCCACGCGCCGATGTTGCATTGGAGGCGTTGGCCGGCCAGGGCGCGGTGCTTTACGCTGACTCGCTTGACGACGCCGTTCAGTTTGCGAACGCGTATGCAGCGGAGCATCTCCTGCTCGTCGTGGGCGACACAGAGAATATTCTCGATCGCATCAGGAACGCAGGCACCATATTCGTTGGCCCGCATGCATCCGTCGCATTTGGTGATTACATGACCGGCGCGAATCACGTGCTCCCCACCGGCGGGCTCGCACGCTCGCACTCGGGACTTTCCACACTGGATTTCGTGCGATGGACCACGTATCAACGCATTTCCTCCGCGGCTGCGGCGCGTCTGTCGCAGGATGTCGGTGTGTTTGCCGACGCCGAAGGACTTGGCGGACATGCGTTGGCCGCGCGTGCATTCGCGGAGGCCGTTCATGGGCGCGAATGAACTGGCGCGCACTGGCGTGCGCGAGCTGCCGCTCTATGCTCCCGATGGAACAACGTGTGACATCGACGTCAGCGACAACACGAATCTCTGGGGCGCACCGCCGGCGGCGTTACGCATGATCTCCTCGGCAATGGGATCCTCGGTGTCGCGATATCCGTCTGTCTATTCCGAGCCGCTTCGCGGTGCGATCCTGCAGTACGTGGAGTTGACTGACGCGAGCGTGGTAACGGGCTGTGGATCGGACGACGTGCTCGATTCCACGATGCGCGCGTTTGGCGACACCGGCAACTCCATCGCCTACTCGGTGCCGACATTCTCGATGATCCCCGTGCTCGCTCGACTCAATGGCCTGGCACTGCGTGAAGTGCCACTGATGCCGGATTTCGATGTTGACGCCGAGCAGCTCGTGGATTGTGAGGCAAAGATTACCTATCTCTGCGCGCCGAATAACCCCACCGCAACCAGCATATCCCGATCGGCGGTGGAGTACGTGGTCGCACGTGCGCGCGGCATCGTGATGCTGGATGAGGCGTACGCGGAGTTTGCGCCGGAAACGTTCGCTGATCTTGTGGCCAACAACGACCGGCTCATCGTTGTTCGCACGTTCTCCAAGGCATTTGGTCTGGCGGGATTGCGTGTTGGCTACGGCGTGGGATCGCGCGAGATCATTCGTCTCGTGGAGCGCGCGCGTGGTCCGTACAAGGTGAGCTCCCTCGCGGAGCGCGCTGTCCTCGCTACGCTCGATACCACGCCGGACGGATTGGGCTGGGTGCGTGAACATGCAGCGCTCGCCGTAACCAATCGCAATCGGCTTGCTGCAGCGCTCTCCACTCTTGGGCTGCCGGTGCTGCCAAGTGCTGCGAGCTTTGTGATGGTGCCGCTGGCCAGGGCGCGAGAGATCGGCATTGCGTTGCGGGAGCAGGGTGTGCTCGTTCGGCCGTTCACCGGGTTGCCGCTGGAGATTCCGATGCTCGCGGCAAGCAACGGTGCGGCGTTACGTATCGGTGTTGGTCCGTGGGAGATGATGCAGGGACTGCTGGACAGACTGGCACCGGTGCTCTGATGCGTGTAACAATCTTTGACTATGGGGCGGGGAATCTGCACTCGCTCGCGAAGGCGCTCGACACGACTGATGTTTCGCTCGCGATCGAGACGGATCCTGTGCGCGCCGTTGAAACGGACGTGCTGGTGCTGCCTGGCGTTGGTGCTTTTGGCGCGGCGGCCGAGCGACTGGCATCTGGGCGCGGCATCATGCGCGATGCCATTCAACGTGGCCTGCCGACACTTGGCATCTGCCTTGGCATGCAGCTGTTGTTCGATGCGAGTGATGAAGGAGCGGGAGAAGGGTTGGGCGTCATTGCGGGACGCGTGACACGCTTGAATGCTGCACGTGTTCCGCAAATCGGCTGGAATGACGTGACCCCTGTTGCCGGAGATGCGCTGTTCGCATCGGCCCCATTGTCCATGGCGTACTATGCCAACAGCTTCGTGTGCCGGCCCACGGATGAATTGGCCGTGGCTGCGTGGACGACACACGAGGGGGATCGTTTTCCGGCGGCTGTACGTGCTGGAAATACGGTTGGCCTCCAGTTTCATCCCGAGAAGAGCTCTGCCGCCGGCGTGCAACTGCTGCACGCCTTTCTCAAGACCGGAGTAACGCCGTGATTGCCATTCCCGCCGTTGATCTCCGGGACGGAGCGTGTGTGCAGCTCGTGGGTGGATCGTTCGCGCAGGAAAAAGTGCGGCTCGAGAACCCTGTTGAGGTCGCCCGTTCGTGGGAGCACTATGGCTTTCAACGGCTGCACGTGGTGGATCTCGATGCGGCAACGAATCGTGGATCCAACCTGTCCATTGTTCGTGCGCTGCTCACGTCGAGCGGCATCAGTGTCCAGGTGGGCGGCGGTGTGCGATCGAGTGACCTCGTCGAGGAGCTGCTCGACGCCGGGGCATCACGTGTGATCGTCGGGACCCGCGCCATTGAAGAGCCCGAGTGGCTCGCGGATCTGGCGGCCCGTTATCCGGGTGAGATCATCGTTGCGTGCGACGTCCGCGAACGGAGGGTGACCACGCGTGGCTGGGCACACACGCTTCCCGTTGACATTCTCGACGTGGTGGGCGAGCTCAACTCGCTTGCACTTGGCGGCTTGCTCGTGACGGCGGTCCATCGGGAGGGGCAGATGCAGGGGACAGATCTTCCCCTTATGGAAGACGTCGCTGAGCTGTCGAATTTTCCGGTACTGGCATCTGGTGGCGTGACCACGATGGATGACATCCGTGCCCTGGAGCATCGCGGGCTGGCGGGCGTCGTCATTGGCATGGCGCTCTACACAGGAGCGCTCGATCCCATCGTGGTGGCAGACGAGTTCGGCGAATGATTTTTCACTCGTGGAGTGTCCAATGACCGTCGTGGCTCGTGAAACCAGGGAAACGAACATTCGTTGCGAGCTGACCGTTGGCACGGGTGCTGCCGGCGTTTCTACAGGGCTGCCTTTTTTCGATCACATGCTCGTGGCCTTTTCGCGGTACAGCGGGCTCGATCTGTCTCTCACGGCCACGGGTGATCTCAGGCATCACCTCATCGAGGACGTTGGCATTTGTGTTGGTGCGGCAATGAGGGCGCTGCTGCCCGCCACGGCAGCCCGATACGGCGATCGCACAATTCCAATGGATGACGCGCTGGTACACTGCGCGCTCGACCTGGGCGGACGTCCGTATTACCGGGGGCCGTTGCCGAGCGGCCTGTATGATCACTGGATGCGTTCGTTCAGTGACAATGCAGGCGCCACACTGCACGTGCGGGTGCTGCGCGGCACGGACCGGCACCATATCGTGGAGGCGGCGTTCAAGGCACTTGGTCTTGCCGTGCGCGACGCGTTTGTTGATTCGGGCGCCGTGTTCAGCACCAAGGGCGCGATAGCACTCCGTATCAACGGTGCGTCCTGATATGGCCGACAAAGTTGTCGTCCTGAACGCAGCGAAGGACCTGTTTTTCTTGCCCGGGGGAACATGCTGACCAAACGCGTCGTCGTGTGCCTTGACGTCCGCGGAGGACGTGTGGTGAAAGGCACGTCGTTCGTGAACCTTCGGGACGTTGGCGATCCAGTAGAGCTGGCAACTCGCTATGAGCTGGCCGGCGCCGACGAAATCGTGCTGCTGGACATCTCCGCGAGCGCAGAGGAACGTGGAACGCTGCTCGACGTCGCCCGTCGTACCGCGGAGCGTCTATTCATTCCACTCACCCTGGGTGGTGGCATTCGCTCTGCCGACGATGTGGGCAGCGCGTTGCGCGCCGGTGCAGACAAGGTGAGCATCAATTCCGCTGCGGTTGTTCGGCCGGAAGTGCTCACGGAATCGGCGCGGCGCTTTGGATCGCAGTGTGTGGTAGCCAGTATTGATGCCAAACGTGAAGGATCGCACTGGTTCGTGCACGTGAAAGGCGGACGTGAGCGCACGGAGCTCGACGCGATCAGGTGGGCGGCCGAATGCGTCCGCCGAGGGGCCGGTGAGATCCTGCTGACGAGCATCGATCAGGATGGTGCGCGCACCGGTTACGATATCGAGCTCACGCGTGCCGTGTCGTCAGCGGTGGACGTGCCGGTGGTCGCCTCGGGTGGCGCGGGCTCGCTGCAGCATGTGTGCGACGTGTTTCAGCATGGTGGTGCGGATGCAGCGCTCGTTGCCGGCATCCTGCACGATGGCATAACGACCGTTGGCGAGATCAAGGATGCCATGCGCCGGGTGCATCTCATGGTGCGCGCGGCGTGAGCACGCTTCTCGACGCTGCGTCGGAGCTGGCCCGTCTCACCGGCGACATCGCGCTCCGGCACTATCGCTCGCATCTCCACGTCGAGATCAAGGCGGATGGGTCGCCTGTTACGGTGGCAGACCGTGCGGCCGAGACCGCGGCGCGGGAATGGGTCAATCGTCTCCATCCCGCAGACGGCATACTCGGCGAGGAGTTTGGTGAGGAACGTCCGGGGGCACAGCGGCGGTGGGTCATTGACCCTATCGACGGCACGAAGTCGTTCGTGCGCGGCTCGCCACTGTGGGGCTCGCTCGTTGCGTTGTGTGAGGGAGAGGACGTGCTCGTGGGCGCCGCCTATTTTCCGGCCGTGAATGAGATTGTTGTTGCCGCTCCCGGCAAGGGGTGCTGGTGGAATGGTGCGCGCTGTGGTGTGTCGTCCGTATCCTCCCTCGCTGACGCAACGGCTCTTACAACCGATGAGCGCTTTCGCGAACGACGGGAGTTTCACGCTGGCTGGCAACGTGTGTCCCGTGCCGCCAGCGTGAGTCGCATCTGGGGAGATTGTTTCGGCTATCTCCTTGTTGCCACGGGTCGGGCAGAAGTGATGGTGGATCCGGTCATGTCACCGTGGGATGCGGCGGCCCTGCAGCCAATCATCACCGAAGCCGGCGGGGTGTTTACAGATTGGAGTGGCAGGGCAACGGCGTTCGGCGGCAGTGCCGTTGCAACGAACAGGGCGCTCGCCACGACCGTGCGATCTCTCCTGCGTAAAGAGTGACTCGCCGCATTTCTTCGTGTCGTCGACAATCAGGCTCCTCGGGAACATTGACATGCTCGACTTGAACCAGCTGGATTTTGCGAAGGGCGACGGCAGCGTCACCGTCGTGACCCAGGATTCAACTACAGGTGTAGTTCTGATGGTGGCGCACGCGGACCGCGAGGCGCTCCAGCACACGTTGGACACCGGCGAGATGCACTATCGCTCACGCACGCGCGGCCTGTGGCACAAGGGTGCGACGAGCGGCAACACGCAGCGCGTCGTTTCACTGGCGGCCGACTGCGACGGTGATGCGGTGCTCGCGCGGGTGACGTCTGCAGGTCCGGCATGTCATACGGGCACGCGCTCGTGTTTCGGCACGGAAACAGCCGGCGCCCTGAACATGCTGGACACGCTGATCAGCCAGCGCGCTTCGGCGGCGCCGAGCCCGAGCTACACGCAAAAGCTCCTCACCGATCGCAACCTGCGCCTGAAAAAACTTGGCGAAGAATCAGCGGAGCTCGTGACGGCCTGCGCCGACGGCGACGTTGACCGTGCGCGGGAAGAAGCGGCCGACGTGATCTACCACAGCCTGGTTGCGTTGCACGCTGTGGGCGGCACGCTCGCAGACGTCCAGGCTATCCTGGCCGCACGACACGAGGCTGCGAGGCCGTCAGAACTGCGCGAGCAGTGAGCGATCGAGCTTGCTCGCGTCACCCACATACGCGAAACGGAAATCCTTCAGGTACGTGCGCGCCACTCGGCGGACGTCTTCCGGAGTGACCTGACGGAGACCCGCCATGAACTTGTCGGCGTTGCGGTAGTCTCCCTCATAGAGCTCCGCGCGGGCAAGCACATTTGCCTGGTCGGCGTTCGTCTCGTTCTTGAGGTAGTACTCCGTGATGAACTGCTGCTCGAGCCGCTTCAGGCCGGTGGCTTCCACCGATTCCGTCTGCAGGATCGTCAGCTGCTCGCGCATGATCCGCAGCACCTGATTGGGATCGACCGTGGTGACATACAGCCCTCCTACGGCATTCGCGCGCTCGATGAACGGCGCCTCCACCGCGTAGCTGAGATTCCTGCGCGAGCGGACCTCCGTGAACAGCCGGCCCGAGAGGATGGCCGTGGCCACCCGCAGAGCGGCGTAGTCAGGGTTGGTCGCGGCAGGGCCGGGCACATAGCCCAACAGGTAGTTGGTGGGCAGCGGACGATTGTCCACGGCGAGCGCCCGGCCGGTGGTGGTCACCGGTGGCGAAGGCGTCCAGCGGTAGGTGCCCCGGGGAAGGTTCGCGATGGTTCCACGCACCAATCGCTCCACCTGGTCACGATCGACGTTGCCCACCACCACGAGCAGCATGCGCGACGTGACGAACTGCTGCGCGTGATACTGCCTGAGCTGTGCGATGGTCAGCGAGGAGATGGATTCCGGCGTGCCCGTGGGCGCAACCGCGTACGGATGATTCACGTACAGCAGACTGTCGGCGAGCTGGGAGGCCGCGTCGTCCGGCGACGTCGAACGCTCGCGCGCAACGGAGAGCAGTTGCTCGCGTACCAGCCCGACTTCGATGGGGTCGAGCGTTGGCGCCGCCACCCGGTCTGCCAGAATGGCCCACGTGGAATCAAACGTCGCGCGAATGGCGCGCAGGCCAATGGCACTCCAATCGTCACTCGCCTCGATGCCGATGGTGCTGCCAAGACGCGCCGTGAGCTGCCGCACGGCCGCACCGGGAAAACGCTTCGTTCCGCGCTCGCTTGCGGCGAGAATCATGGCCTCGATGCCGGCGTTTGCCGGCGTGAGCTGACGCGCGCCGCCCAGCAGGTACAGGTTCGCCACGACTACTTCGTTTGCCGGATTCCTGCGCAGGATCACCGACACACCGTTGACGTCGAACTTTACGGTGGTCGCCGTCTCTGCGGCGACACCGGGCATCGCCGCCATTACACGAGCCACTCGCGGCGCATCCGCGCGCGCCGCGCTGCTCAGGAGGACCAGAGCGAGTGTCGCCAGACGCATGCGTATCACGGAACGCCTCCACCTGCGAGCTCACTCTCCGTGAGCTTGATGGCGCGGCGCGTTTCCGGCGACAACAGGACGCCCGTGACGCGTGGCTTGCCGATGATGTATCGCGAGGCATACCGGCGAAGATCATCGGGAGTCTGCTTGGCCATCGTATCCACGTATCCAAAGAAGTAGTCCAGGCCGGTCACCGCCCACCAGAACCCAAGCTGGTGTGCGAACCCCGACGCCCGCTCCAGGCTCTCCATGGTTCCCACAATGCGCTTTTTCTTTACTCCATCCACGTTTTCGGTGGTGATGTACCCGGGCTTCACCACCTCCAGCAGCTCCTTGTTCAGCGCCGCAACCGCCTCTCGCAGCTTGTCGGGTGCGACTTCCCCCTGGATCGTGATGGGTCCAACATTGTTGAGTGTGTAGTAATTCACGCCAAGCGACTGCCACAACCCACTGTCCACGAGCTTGCGCTGAAAGCGCGAGCCCGGCTGGTTGAGCACGTCGGAAAAAACGTCGGCGGCGTAGGTGGCCGGAATGTCCGCATGTGCGCCCGGGCCCTGCCACTGCATCATCACCAGCACGGCATTCACCGGCTGCTCCACCACGATGCCGACATTCTTTGCCAGCGCAGGCACGGGCGGGATGGGGTCTACCTGAAAGGGATCTGCAGCGCGCGGCCAGCTGCCAAGCAGCTTTCTGGCCGCAGCAAACACCGAGTCGCCGTTCACGTCGCCGGTAACGATGAGCGCCATGTTGTTTGGCACGTAGTACTTTCGCTGAATTGTGCGCATCTGCTCGGGGGTCGTCGCAAGAATCACCTTCCGTTCGCCGAGTGGGTTCTTGCGGCTCCAGGCGGAGCCCCAGAGGGCTTTACCTGTCACCGTCCGCAGCGCGTAGAACGGGTCGGACTCGGCACGATCGTATTCACCGATCACCACGGCACGCTCGCGTTCGAGCTCGTCCTTGAGAAAGAGCGGCGACTGCAGCGCCGACGACAGCAGGGCGAGTGCCTGGTAGGTGCTGTCGGAGGGCACGGTAAGGTAGTAGTTGACCTGCTCTTCCTGGGTGGTGCCATTGAAGACGGCGCCAAGCTCGGAGGCACGGTTCACGAAGGCTTCCGGCTGCGAGAACGTGGCGTTCGCCTTGAAAAACATGTGCTCGTACAGGTGCGACAACCCCTCATACGTGGGCGACTGCGTGAACGATCCGTTCTTCGAGTCCGCCTCCACGGTCACCAGGGGAACCCCATGGTTCTCGACGACGATCACCTCGAGCCCATTTGGTAACACTTCGCGACGAATTCGCTTCTCCAGCTCTGCACGTTGGGCGCCGAGTGAGGTAGCGACGGCAACGAGCGCAAGCGCTGTGGCGAGCGTCGTGCGTAGAAAGGGACGACGTAGTAGCGACTGCCCGACGTTCATGATTTCTTTCCCTGGCCAATGTCCACACTCCCCTCCGCGTCCAACGCGCCTGCGATTGACCTTGCTGCCCTCGAGCGTGTTGCCCATACGCTCGCGGGTCCGCACCTCCGGCGCAACGAACCGCTCGCGCCCTTTACCACGTTCAAGATTGGCGGACCCGCCGATCTCATGTATGAAGCGCATTCCGCAGATTCGCTGGCATCTGCCATCGTAACCGCGCGCGAGGCCGGGGTTCCCTTTTTTGTGCTCGGCCTGGGCGCGAACGTACTGATTGCCGACAAGGGAGTGCGCGGCCTCGTGATTCGCAATGTGGCCTCGCACTTCGAGTTTCGTGAGGATGGCCGGCTCTGGGTGGAGAGTGGTGCCGTCATGGCAAAGCTCATTCCCGAAGCGGTTCGCCGCGGCTGGTCAGGCCTCGAGCACTACGTTGGTATTCCAAGCACCGTTGGTGGCGCGATCTGGCAGAATCTGCATTTCCTGTCGCCGGCCCCGGAGCGTGAACGGACGATGTTCATCGCGGAGGTGTTCGAATCCGCCGAGCTGCTCACGCAGGAGAGCGAGCGAAAGACCGTCGACGCCGGCTACATGCGCTTTGGCTACGACGACACGATTCTTCACCATCGTGCCGACTTCGTGCTGGCGGCCACGTTTCACCTGACGCGGCAGGAGCCCGATGTGATGCATCGCATCCTGCAGGAGAACCTGAGCTGGCGGGGCGGCCGGCACCCGTGGCTCGACTGGCACCCGAGCGCGGGCTCCATCTTCAAGAAGATAGAAGGCGTGGGGGCGGGGCGTCTTGTCGATCAGTGCGGTCTCAAGGGCTTCAGGGTCGGGGATGCGCAGATCTCGCACATCCACGCGAACATCATGGTGAACCTTGGCCATGCCACGAGTGCCGACGTCATTGCGCTCATTGCCCATGCACAGGGCGCCGTGAAAGAGAAGTTCGGTCACAGCCTGGAGCCGGAGATCAACTTCATCGGCGAGTTCTAGTGGGTTTGTAACACACGTCAGCTCGGCGGCAGCGGCGGTTTGGGCCGGTCGTCCATGGGCACGAAGTTGGACAGGAACAACCGCTCCTGCGGCGTCAGGCTCTTGATTCCAGAAGCGCTGATCTTGTCGAGAATGCGGTTCACTTCGTCCTTGTTCACGGAGTGAATGCTGTTGCGATTGACCTTTTGCCACGTTGTTGCGAGCGCATCAGGAGGCGGCCCGGACGTGACCTGTCGCTTGAATCGCGCCGCGCCGGAGTTCCGCTCCAGATACAACAGGTAGAGATATCCGCCCAGGAATCCGCCCAGATGCGCGAAGTGCGCCACCCCTGAGCCCACGCCAAAGAGCGCCATGGCCGTCATGATGACGATGAGCCACCGGGCTTCTACCGGGATGATGCCCCAGATCAGGATCTGGTCGCGCGGCCAGAAGCGCGCAAAGGCCAGGCTGACGCCAAACACCGCGCCGGATGCACCGATGATTGGGTAGCGCGGGGAGAATACGTACGAGAGCAGTCCACCGGCGATGCCGCTGATGAAATAGAGCGCAAAGAAACGCGGTGGCCCCAGCCGGTCCTCCACCCGCGACCCAAAGAAGTAGAGTGCGAGCATGTTGAAGAACAGGTGCCCGATGCTCCCGTGCAGGAACATGTACGTGATGAGCGTCCATGGCTGCACGAACAGCTGCGTTGGCACAAACGCGAGGTCGTTCGTGACGCCCGGCACCGTCTGCTGCACGAAATACACAAAGACGTTCGCGATCAACAATCGCAGGACCCAGGGGGTCACAGGCCGTCCTCTCTCACAGTTCTCCCAGTGCGATGACTCAGCGCTCGAGTGATTCGAGTGCCGCAGTTTCCTTTTCCCACGTCGCCAGCGCGCGATCCAGCTTCTTGCGCAGTTTGTCCAACTCCGAGCCCAGCTTGTGTGCTTCTTCTACCCCGGTGCGGCGCGTATAGAGCCCCGGGTCGTCCAGTGTCGTCGTGAGCCGGGTAACTTCCGCCTCGAGCTCCGCCACGTCGTTCTCCGCCTTGTCCGTGCGCTCGCGCGCCTTCTTGATCGCACGCTTTGGATCGTCGGCCTGCGACTTCTCCTCGCGATGCGCCGTGCGCTTTTTTTCATCCACGCGCCGTAGCGCCACTTCTTCGGACGCCCGCACCGATGCCGCGTGCGCGCGTTCCTCACTCACCACTTCCCACTCCGCAAAGCTGCCGTCAAACTCCGTGATGTGCCGGTCGTGCAGTACCCATACCTTCGACGCCAGCGCCCGAAGCATGGCGCGATCATGGCTCACCAGGATAATCGTTCCCTCGTAAGCTTCAATTGCCTCTTCCAGGATTTCGATCGTTTCGACGTCCAGATGGTTCGTGGGCTCGTCGAGCACCAGGAGATTGGCACGCGTCAGCATGAGCATGGCAAGTGCAACGCGCGCACGCTCGCCGCCTGACAATGTCGCCGCCTTGCGTTGCGCTTCGTCGCCGGAAAATCCAAAACGGCCCAGATGACCCTGCACCATCCGTCGCTCCCAGGCAGGACGCAGCTCACTGATCACATCGTACAGCGCCTTGTCCAACGGCACCTGACCAAGATTCTGGTCGTAGTACGCCACCTGGATTGAATTGCCCACCTTGAGCTCGCCGCCTTCCGGCTCGCGCTCGCCCACGAGCGTCTTGAGCAGTGTCGACTTGCCTGAGCCGTTCGGCCCCAGGACGCCAAGCCGGTCGCCGCGCATGATACGGCCGCTGAAATCATCAATCAACGTTCGCTCAGGAACCCCGATCTTCACATGCTCCGCAACCGCTACCTGATCGCCACCTCGCTCGGCAACTTCCAGCCGCAGTGACATCACGCCATCGGGCGGTACGGGGCTGCTCAGTCGCGGAAGCCGCGCGAGCAGCTTGCGACGTCCCTTGGCCTGTTTGGTGTTCTGGCCAGCAAGGTTGCGCGCGATGTAGTCCACCTGCGCGGCAATCACCTTCTGCTGCTTGTCGAAGGCGCGCTGCAGGGAGAGACGTCGCTCTTCGCGCTGCATGATGAATGATTCGTAGCCGCCCGTATAGGCTTCGGCGCTTCCTCCCTCAAAGTGCAGCACGTGATCCACCACCGCCGCCAGAAAGGCGCGATCGTGGCTGATGAGCACCACCGTGCGCTCCGTTTCCCGCAGATACTCCTCGAGCCACTGCGTGGTCTCGAGGTCCAGGTGGTTGGTCGGTTCGTCGAGCAGCAGAATGTCGGACGGCGCCACCAGCTGGCGAGCAAGGCCAACACGCCCGCGCTCGCCGCCGCTGAGGGTGGTGAGCATCTGCGTGCGTGCCGCAGTCGCATCGAAGCCAAGGCCCTGAAGCACGGCATCCACACGCGGCGCAATGGTGTATCCACCCTCGCGCTCGAACCGCTCCAGATCGCGGCCATACTTTGTCAGGGCGGCTTCGTCGTGCACGTCGGCAAGCGCATGCGCCTGTTCCGCCAGCGATATCTCCAATGCAAGCAGCTCTGCGAATGGACCGGCGGCGGCTTCCCACACGGTCGTTGCTTCGCCATAGTCGCGATGCTGTCCTAACAGTGACACAACCAAACCCGTTTGCCGAGCGACTGTGCCTTTGGACGGAGCCAAATCGCCCGTCATGAGCCTGAACAGCGTAGTCTTGCCCGTCCCGTTCCGCCCCACCACTCCCCAGCGCTCGCCGGCGCTGATCGTCACCGTGATGTCGGTAAAGAGCGTCGTCGCGCCAAATTCGACGCCGACGGCGCCAATGGATATCTGCGTCATGACCCGCGTACCACGGTCATGCTGTTGCCAACCAGCTCTTCCACGTCGTCTCCGCCGCGCCAATGGTGAGCGCGTTTCCATGCCGCACGAGGGGCACTTTTAGTATGAGTGGCTCGTCAATGAGGACATCGAGCCAGCGTTCTTCGCTATAGCGTCCGGCATGCAGCCCCAGGTCCAGGTACCGCCGGGACTGCGCATCCACTAACGCGACGACACCAAACTTCTGGGCAAAGCGCGTGAGCTCGCCGCGTGATGCAGCGCGCTCCTGCAGATCCACGAAGTGCGTCTTCATCCGACGCTCCGCAAAGAACCGGAGCGCCTTTCGTGTCTCGGCGCTTTTCCTTGTCCCGAAGACTTGAACGTCCATCCGCGCGGCATTGGTATAATTGAACGGCGCGGGTTGGCCGCGTCCTGCCTCGAATCGCTTACGTGCGACCCTCCAGCGAACTTACCTATACCCCCGCGTGGTGGGTACCGGGCGCGCATCTCCACACCCTGTGGGGAAAGCTCGTGCGTCGCACGCCCGAGGTCTTCACGCGGTCGGAGCGGTGGCACACTCCCGACGACGACGAGATCGAGATTCGCCGCCTCGACGCTCCTGTCGGCAGTAATAGTAGCATTCCGCGACTAATTGTTCTCCACGGGCTCGAAGGCACCATCCGGTCGCACTACCTGCAGGGTGTGCTGCACCAGGCGCGTGCACGCGGCTGGGCTGCGGATGTCCTCATCTTTCGCGGGTGCAATGGCGAAACCAATCGCGCCCGCCGTCTCTACCACTCCGGCGAAACCACCGACATTGACTTTGTGGTGCGTCGGCTGGTCGCCGAAAATCCGGGGCAGCCCCTCGTTGCCGTTGGGTTTTCCCTTGGTGGCAACGTGCTGCTCAAATGGCTTGGAGAGCAGGGGACCAGCGTTCCGGACACCCTGATAGCGGCCGCCGCCGTATCTGTTCCATTCGACCTCGAACGCAGCGCTCGGCATATTGAACATGGTTTTTCGCGTATCTATGGGCACCATTTTCTCAAGACACTCAAGGTCAAGGCACGCGCAAAGCTCGCTCGGTACCCGGAGGCCTTCGACGCCAGCGCCCTTGAACGCGCAAAGACGCTCCATGCCTTCGACGATGCGGTCACCGCTCCGCTGCACGGGTTTGCCGACGCGCACGACTACTATTCGAAATCGAGCTCTTTGGGGTTCCTGAGCCGTATTCGTCGGCCCACGTTGTTGCTGAGCTCAACGGATGACCCGTTTTTGCCGCGATCAGTAGTTGATGATGTCTTGAAAGTGGCGCTATTAAATCGACATTTAGAGACAGAATTCTACGACAGAGGTGGCCACGTGGGCTTCGTGGGTGGCACGTTTCCATTCAAAACGCACTATTTTGCCGAGGAGCGGGTTGTGGAGTTTTTGTGCGATCGGATTGCGCGGAGTGGCTGAGTCGTGACTTACCTGTACTTGGCGTCGTTTGTCATTGGCCTGCTGTTCGCTGTCCGGCTCATGTTCTTTGGGGCGGAACGTCGACGTCTGCCCTCTCCGCAGGTGTTGCCACTCAGACGGTCCGAACCGGCCGCCGTCGCGTTCGTCGCCATGTTCGGGACTGCGGGCTATCTACTTGGCCGCAACAGTGGGCGTTCCCCTGGCATCACTGCACTCATGGCCGCCACGTTGGCGCTCGTCTTTGCCGCCGTGGTCACACGGGTGGCCATTGCCGCGGCGCGGATCAAGCCGGAACACGACCCCGACGACCCGCGTTACGTGCATCAGGGAGTGGTGGGCGTCGTCACCGTCACAATCCCTGCCGCGGGGGAAGGACGCATTCGTTTTGACGGTACTGGCGTGGCGGAGGAGCTCCGTGCACGGAACATCCTGGGCGGCGCGATCCCTGCGGGTGATGAGGTGTGCATCGAACGCATCGAGGACGGCGTAGCACATGTGGAGCTCTGGTCGCTCGTGGAGAGTCGGCTCTAGGCGCTGCCGGCAGAGGAGACGGTATGACTGACGCGATATTGTTCATCGGTGTGTTCGCGGGACTCTTTGTCATCCGCGGCGTTGCTGCGACCGTCTTCTTCTACTTCCTGCTGCCGCAGAGTGATCGCTGCCCGAACTGCGATGCGGCCACGCTTCGCGTCGAGTCACGGGGTTTGAACTTCTTGTTGCCCGGCTTGCGGTCGAGCTGGTGCTTCGAGTGTGACTGGCATGGCCTGCTGCGGCTCGAGGAGGCATTGCCGGTGGCGCCTGCGCAAGAACCGAACAAATCGGGGAGTCTGTTGCCGTGAGGTCTATGGCCACTCCCCGCGTGCCAAATAAGGTTCGCCGTCTGGGTAAATGTGCGGCGACCGAGGCCGATGGCTACGCCAGCGCCGGGCCACTTCCGCGCGCGAGGAGCATCAGCCACTCTGGCCAACTGCCGCTCATCTCGAAGAAGTCCTCGTAGTACGTGAGCCCGGCTGACTCCAGCTCGTCCACGAGCGCGCCAAGTGCATCCACGTCGTAGATCGGGCCCATCGCGATGATGTCGCCTTCGACACGAAATTCCTCGTCGGTCAATCCCAGTCGTGTGTCCAACGCTGTGCGCGTCAGGCCGGAACGCTCATAGGCGGTTCGGCGAAAGAAGAGCGTCGGGACTCCCTGCGCAATGGCGAGTGGCATGTGGGTCGGGTAGTTGGTGGGCTGCAAGTTATCGTCCGCACTATGTTTCGGAATGTCACCGTCCTTCCCGTTCTTCGAAGCCGAGTACGACGTCCTGGTCATAGGTGCCGGTCATGCGGGGACGGAAGCTGCCGTCGCCGCCGCTCGGCGCGGAGCGCGGACGGTCATAGTGACGAGCGCGTTGGAGACCATTGGCCAGATGTCGTGCAATCCGGCCATTGGAGGCGTGGCCAAGGGAACGGTCGTGCGCGAGGTCGATGCGCTGGGTGGCATCATGGCGCGCGCCACGGATCTCGCGTCGCTGCAGTTTCGCATGCTCAACCGTGGCAAGGGGCCGGCGGTGTGGGCGCCCCGTGCGCAGTGCGATCGTGGACTGTATCGCCGCGCGGTGCGCACCCTCATCGAAGCGCATTCCAATCTCGAGACGGTGCAGGGCACCGTGGCCCGGTTGATCCTCGACGGGGATCGTGTCGTCGGTGTCGAGACGCTCGAGGGACGTCGCTTTGGTGCGCGCACGGTCGTGGTCACTACCGGAACGTTCCTGCGCGGTCGTCTGCACATCGGCACCACGACATCCATTGCCGGCGGCCGAGCGGGCGAGAATTCCGCGACGCATCTGGCGGAGCAACTCGAGCAGGCCGGGTTGGACGTTGCACGCTTCAAGACCGGCACACCGCCGCGCATTGATGGCCGAACAGTGAATCGCTCCACGCTGACGGTGCAGGAAAGCGAGATCGAGCAGTTCGACTATACCTGGTCGCACTTCTGGACCACGCCGCGTCGCGACATCTCCGGTGCCACGCGTCACCCCGATCAGCTGCCCTGTCTCATCACCTTCCTTGGCGCCGACGGGAAGCAGATCATCGAGGAGCACATCAACGAGTCGGCGATGTACGGCGGGGCGATCGCATCACGCGGACCGCGCTATTGCCCGTCCGTCGAAGACAAGATCGTGAAGTTTCCCGCGGCCGAACGCCATCAGCTTTTCCTCGAGCCCGAAGGGCACGACACGAGCGAGATGTACGTCAATGGACTTTCGACGTCACTGCCCGCGCCCGTGCAGCTCGCCATCATGCACACCGTACCCGGGCTCGAGCACGTTCGGATGACACGCGCGGGGTATGCCATTGAGTACGACTATTATCCACCCACGCAGCTCGATGCCACGCTGCAGGTTCGTGCGCTTCCCGGATTGTTTTTCGCCGGCCAGATCAACGGCACCACGGGTTATGAGGAGGCCGCGGGCCAGGGCGTGGTTGCCGGCGCGAATGCCGCCGCCCTTGCCCTCGGGCTCGCGCCGCTCATGCTCGGACGCGAGACGTCCTACATCGGCGTGCTGGTGAATGACCTGGTTACCCGTGGTGTGGACGAGCCGTATCGCCTCTTCACGTCGCGCTCCGAGTTTCGTCTTACCGTGCGGCAGGACAATGCGTTGCGGCGTCTCGCGTCGATTGCTGCAACCATGGGTTTGTACAGCGATGCGGAGCAGGTCCATGTCGACAAGCGTCTCGCTTTCGAAGTCGAGGCCCGTGCGATCGCCGATGCGACGTCGATCACGCCGGAACAGGCAGAGCCTGTGCTCATGGCGGCGAACAGTGCGCCACTCGCGCATGCAATTCGCCTCTCGGAGCTCGCCCGTCGTCAGGACATTTCGCTGGAGTCATTGTTCCGCACGATGCACGTTGGCGCGGGCATTCCGGCGGATGCGGTGATCAGCACGGAGCTGGAGCTCAAGTATTCCGGCTATTTCGACCGCGAGCGCTCGCAGGCGGACAAGATGCGTCGCATGGGCGACTTTCCCCTCGACGCCGAGTTGCCGTATGAGGAAATGCTGTCGCTGTCGCTCGAGGCGCGGCAGAAGCTCGTGCGCCTGAAACCGCGTACCCTCGCACAAGCCGCAGGCGCGCCAGGGGTGAGTGTGACGGACGTGCAGAATCTCGTGATCGAGATCGAAAAGCGCCGCCGGAACGGGCCTCGACGCGGGCGTGTACGTCGGAGCTCGACAGGCTGATTCGTCTAGGCCGTGATCGGCTTCAGGGGCGATCACGTGCCATGGCTCGGAACGCGGATTGTGGAGCATCTCCCCGACACGCGCTCAGCACGTGCAGGATGACAAACGGCGACCAAATGGCGGCCCAAACAAACCTTTGTCATCCCGCAGGAGTAAGCGGAGCGAACGACTGTCGGGAGCTACCTTGCCGCACTTTTCGCCATTCCGGCCAACAGAGTGGAGAGCCTCTCCGAGCACGCACGCCGCGCATGCGAGATGACAAGACAACAAAACCCGCCATCCCGCCGGAGCGAGGCCGGGACTTGCAGGTAACACGAATACGCTTTCTCCGTGTCATCTGCGCCTGCAGGACGGGAATGATTCCCGCATCACCTATGTGCAAGCCGGGGACGTACACGACGTCTCCCTAATGAAGCCGGTATCGACGCCAGTTCGACACTAATAAGTATCCATTAGTTACTAATTCCCACCACACGAGGTCCCCATGTCTCCCCTCAGTCCTCTGCGACGCTACTCGGCGCTGTTCCTGCTTGCTGCATTTCCATCGGGCGCACTCGTCGCCCAGGTGAGCCCGACACTCGTGCCTGCGCCACCCACAGTGGCAGCCTCCGGCCAAGGCGAGGCCAAGGTCACCCCGGATCGTGCTTCGGTCATGGTCAACGTCCAGACGCGCGGGGCAACGGCTGCCGCTGCTGCCGCTGAAAACGCCACGAAGACCCGGGCCGTCCTGGACGCTCTTGGTAAGCTGGGTCTGTCGCGTGACCAGCTTTCCACGGAAGGCTACACGGTCTATCCCGAGATGCAGTATGACAAGAACGGTGGGCAGCCACGCGTGAGTGGCTATGTCGTGACCAACTCCATCAAGGCGGAAACGAAGCGCCCGGAGCAGGCCGGGGTGATCGTCGACGCAGCGTTGGGGGCGGGCGGCAACATGATCAACAGCCTGAGCTTTTACGCATCTTCCATTGACGAGGCTCGCAGGCAAGCCATTGGTACCGCCGTAGCCAGCGCACGGGCAGATGCCGACGCCATGG
Organism: Gemmatimonadota bacterium; assembly: GCA_028287285.1. Lineage (GTDB taxonomy): Bacteria > Gemmatimonadota > Gemmatimonadetes > Gemmatimonadales > Gemmatimonadaceae > AG11. The sequence continues at coordinate 20,903 of JAQBPY010000299.1, read as the reverse complement.
CAAAAGCGGCAGGTGGTTCGTTGGGGGCATTGATTGAGCTCTCGACCAATGGACCAACGTCGACCCCGCATCCGATGTATGCCTTGGCCGCACGGGCAAAGGGTATGGCAGATGCGGCACCGACTCCCGTGAATCCTGGTGAGCAAACAGTCAGTGTGTTCGTGAACGCGCGTTGGCAGTTTCAGCCGAATCGATAGGCAGGTATCACTCACAAGGGCTCGCTAGCAAAGTACATGTGTCACGTGGCACATTGTCTACTTAACGAGGCACCATTGATGAGCCTGGGGTAGTTCCACGTGCCACAACGTCTGCGCACCGTTAGCTTGGGAAGACTGCACGTGTTGGTCAGACCCTGTCCTCAGGCTCCGTGGCTCGCGTCATCGCAATCGCAAATCAGAAGGGCGGAGTCGGAAAGACGACCACCGCCGTGAACCTCGCAGCAAGTCTCGCCGTCGCGGAAAAGCGCACTTTGCTCATTGACGGTGATCCACAGGGCAATGCCACGAGCGGCGTTGGCGTTGAACGCGGCAGCTTCGAGGCAACAACGTACGACGTCCTGCTTGGAGAGTCGACCATTGCCGACGCTCGCCGGCGAGAGATCCAGTTCAGTCGCCTCGACGTCCTGCCCGCAACACCGGACCTCGCCGGCGCCGAAGTCGAGCTGGTTGGCGTGGCTGGCCGAGAGGGAAAGATGCGCGCCGCTATCGCGCCCGTCCGCGACGAATACGACTTCATCCTCATCGACTGCCCGCCATCACTTGGGCTGATCACTCTCAACATGCTTGCCGCAGCGGACACACTCCTGATTCCGCTCCAGTGCGAGTACTATGCGCTCGAAGGCCTGAGCCAGCTCCTCAATACCGTCCACCTCATTCAGCACGGGGTAAACCCGGCGCTGGGAATCTCGGGCGTACTCCTCACCATGTACGACGCGCGCTTGAACCTTTCGCGCCAGGTAGCCGAAGACGCACGCGAATATTTCGGTGCCCAGGTCTTCGAGACAGTCGTACCACGGAACGTGCGGCTGGCCGAAGCACCCAGCTTCGGGAAGCCCATCGTTCTATACGACGTGCAGAGCATCGGCGCACAGGCGTACATGGCCGTCGCGCACGAGCTCATTGCTCGGGAAAAACATGCTGCGGCTACTATGGCCAAGACGGCCAAAGCCGAGACAGCGTCATGAGTGCCGATACGCCGCGCCGCCTTGGACGAGGGCTCGAAGCCTTGATCTCCACCGCCAGACAGCAACGCGAAAGTGACGCGCCATCCAGCGTTGAACAGCGCATCCCCGCATCCGACCTCAAGACGATACGCATCTCGGAAATCTCTCCCAACCGGCTCCAGCCGCGCCGTGTGTTCTCCGAGCCGGAGCTGCTGGAGCTGGAGTCCTCGCTCAAGGCAAGCGGCCTCCTGCAGCCCATCACGGTCAGGACCAGGCCACGAGGCGGCTGGGAGCTCGTGGCCGGAGAGCGTCGGCTGCGTGCCGCAACGCGTCTTGGCTGGACGGAAATTTCGGCCATCGTCCACGAGTTCGACGACAAGCAGATGCTCACCCTTGCGCTGGTCGAGAATCTGCAGCGCAGCGACCTCAATGCGCTCGAAGAGGCTGAAGGCTATCAGCGCCTGATCGAAGAGTTCGAGCTGACCCAGCAACAGGTCGCGGATGCCGTCGGCAAGGATCGCACGACCATCACCAATCTCCTGCGAGTGCTCGCCCTTCCCGCCGCCGTCCGGCAGATGGTGGAGCAGGGCCACATCACCGCCGGACACGCCCGCGCACTCCTGGCGGTAAAGGACGAACGCCGGCAGATCGAGCTCGCGAACGAGATCGTTGCACACCAGTTGTCCGTGCGAGACGTGGAGTCACGTGCCCGTGAAATTGGGAACGGCGGCGCCTCCAGTTCCAGACTCACCCCAGGAAAAGCGGCGCCCAAGCCCTCACCACTCAACGCCGATCCATCCGTCCGTCGCATTGAGGAGCAGCTTCGCAAGCGGCTCCAGACCGACGTCTCCGTCCAGCAGCTGGGCGGGGAACGAGGCGCCATTCGTATCTCGTTCTACAGCCACGACGACCTCGAGCGGGTGCTCGATATCGTGCTGGGGCGAACACGAAACGACTTCGACTAGCGTGTAAACGTTAGTTTGTGTTAATATTGTCAACATCATGTAACTACCTGCACTGACAAATGGTTATGGCACGGCCTAATACGTTGTACACAGTGTTATCCACAGCCGTCGTGTTGGCACTGTCTGCCTGCTCGGGGAAAGACGCAGCCGCCACCAAAAACCCTGCGCCGAGCACGACGGTCTTTCGCGTAGCGCTCCTCACGCCTGGTCCAATCAGCGACCAATCATGGAACGGGGGTGCCTACCAGGGCCTCATGCGCATCAAGGACAGCCTTGGCGCATCCGTCAGCCACATCCAGACCAAGACGCCGGCCGAGTTCGAGGAACAGTTTCGGCAATATGGGTCGCAGGGGTATGATCTCGTGTTCGGCCACGGGTTCGAGTTCCAGGACGCCGCGAAACGTGTCGGGCCGGATTTCCCGAAAACCATCTACGTCACCACGTCGAGCACCACGAGCGGCACCAACGTGGCCGGCATGTCATTCGGTTTCGCGGACGCGTCGTACCTTGCCGGCATGGTCGCGGGTACCATGACCAAATCCAACGTCCTCGGCGTCATTGGCGGGACGCAGCTGCCGCCTGTTGTCGAGAGCTTTGCCGCCTTCGAAGAGGGGGCCAGGGTCGTAAACCCAACGGTGAAGATCCTCAATTCCTACATCGGCAACTGGGATGACGTGAGCGCTGGCAAGGAGCAGGCTTTGGCGCAGATCGGGCGAGGTGCGGACATCATTTTCCAGAATGCAGACGCGGCCGGCCTTGGCATCTTCCAGGCAGCTCGGGAGTCGAAGAAGGCGCTCATCATCGGCTCCAACTCCAACCAGAATTCCGTGGCGCCAGAGGTTACGATCGGCAGCGTCGTCATCGACCTGCCGCATGCGTTCCTCACGGTCGCGCGCGAGGTGAAGGAAGGAAAGTTCACGCCACGCGTCATCACGCTTGGCACCTCGAGCGACGTCGTCTCCCTCGTGATGAATCCGGCACTCGCGTCACGCATACCACCTGCAACGACGCATGCCGTGGATTCGATCCGTGCCGAAATGCGTGCGGGGCGCTTCTCGCCCAAGGCGGCGAGCAAGCAGCCATGAGCGCCTCGCTTGCGGACGTCGCCGGACATCTCGACACGTTGCTTCGTGTCGCCGAAGTGCCGGACTATGGCGGGGCGCACAACGGTGTGCAGGTGGAAAACCGGGCGCCCATTCATCGGGTTGCCGCTGCCGTCGATGCCTCGCTCGAGACGATCAACGGCAGCATCCTGGCTGGCGCAAACCTGTTGATCGTTCATCACGGATTGTTCTGGTCCGGTGCGCAGCCGTTGCGCGGGCACATTTATGAACGTTTTCGCCAGCTCATCACGCACGACATTGCCGTTTACAGCGCGCACATTCCGCTCGATCTCCATCCGGTGGTTGGCAACAACGTACTGCTCGCACGCGAGCTCGATCTCGAGGCGTCAGGTCCATTCGGCCGCTACCAGGACACGTACATCGGCGTCATGGGCAACTCCAATATCGAAACCGCCGAGCTCGCGCGGCGTGCGGCGGCCATCGCGCGACGCGATGCTGGTACGGCGGTGGTCGTAGGCAACACGCAGGGCCGGTACACCCGCCGTTGGGCAATCTGCAGCGGCGCCGGAGTATCGAGCGACACGTTGAAAGAGGCGGTCGCCGCCGGAGTGGACACACTCATCGTTGGCGAGGGATCGCATCACACAGGGGTGGAAGCACGCGAGCTTGGGATCGCGGTGCTGTACACCGGGCACTATGCCACCGAGACCTTTGGCGTGCGCGCGCTTGGCGCTGAGCTCGAGCGGGCATTTGGGCTTCCCTGGTCGTTCGTCGCCGCGCCTACAGGCCTCTAAAGGTGGCGGATGCTTCGTGCGCGCTCGAGCTCCTGCGCGTGAGCAAGCGGTACGGGCCGGTGGTTGCGCTCAATGACGTGTCGCTCACGGTGCGTGCAGGCACGGTGCACGCGCTCCTGGGCGAAAATGGCGCCGGCAAGACGACGCTCATGCATGTTGCGTACGGGATGGTGCGTCCCGACGCGGGACGGATCAGCGTGGGGGGACATCGCGCGCACATCACGTCGCCGCAACACGCGATTGCCCACGGCGTGGGCATGGTGCACCAGCACTTCACGCTCGTGCCCGCGATGACGGTGGCCGAGAATGTCGCGTTGGGCGGTCGAGGTCTGTTGCGGAGGAGTGAGATGGTGGCTCGAGTGCGCCGGATTGCCAGCCGTACCGGTTTTGCACTCGATCCGGATGCACGGATTGACACTCTCCCCGTGGGTGCGCAGCAGCGCGTCGAGATTGCCAAGGCACTCGCACATGGCGCTACGCTGCTCATCCTCGACGAGCCAACGGCAGTGCTCGCTCCAGCAGAGGTGGACGATCTGATTCGCTGGCTGCGTGCCTATGTCAGCGAAGGACATTCCGCCGTGATCATCACGCACAAGCTTCGCGAGGCGCTCGCGGTCGCGGACGATGTGACGGTGTTGCGACATAGCCGCGTGGTGTTCTGCGGTGCGGCGGCGACAACGTCGGCCCAGGCACTGACCGAAGCGATGATCGGATCAGCCACGGCCACGGTGGCGTCGTCCCGTCGTTATCCCGTTGGCGAGATCGTGATCGAGGCCACGGATCTCGCACTGACGGATCCCGATGGCCGCACCCGGATTCGTGATGCGTCGTTCGCAATTCGAGGTGGAGAGCTCGTCGGTATCGCCGCCGTGGAGGGGGCAGGGCAGCGCGAGTTGTTGAGAGCCCTTGCTGACCGATATCCCGTTTCTGCCGGCCGCCTGAAGCGGCCCACGTTGGTGGGGTTCATTCCCGAAGACCGGCACCGCGATGCCGTACTGCTCGATCGCGCCCTGGTAGACACCGTTGCTCTTCGGGGTGCGGGTGTGCGAGCTGGCATGATGCCATGGAACGCGCTTCGTACGCGAACCGAGGAGCTACTCGGCGCGTTCGACATTCGCGCATCCGGCGCGCGCGCGAACATGCGGGAATTGTCTGGTGGCAATCAGCAGAAGCTGGTGCTCGCTCGAGAGCTTTCGGCAACATCAGAGCTCAAGGAGCCTGAGGCGCTCGTCGTCGAGAATCCAACTCGTGGGCTCGACGTGCGGGCAACGGCCGACGTCCACGCGCGACTCCATGACGCGTGCGCACGAGGCGCGGCGGTTGTCTTCTATTCGAGCGATCTCGACGAAGTTCTATCGCTCGCGACACGCGTGCTGGTGCTCTATGCCGGCACTGTCCGCGAGATAGCCGTTGACCGCGAGGCGGTTGGTCGTGCGATGCTCGGGCTTCCGTGACATTTGTCCTGAGCGCCATTTGTCGTCCTGAACGGAGCGAAGGACCTGTTGTTCACACCCGCAGCCGCCTGATCGCCGCCACACCAAGCGCCGGCCCGAGCGCCAGAACGGGAAAGGCATACCGCCACGTCACCACGCCCACGATCATCGGCACGAGCTGAATCGTGATCGTCGTGACAAGGAACCCCAACGACGTCTGCAGCGTGAGCGCGGTGCCAATGGCATGAGGTGCAACCACGCGCGTGACGAGCGTCGAGAACTGCGCACTGTCGGCAATGACACTCATGCTCCACACGAGCAGCAAGGTAATCACGACGGCTGACGAGGCACCAAATACTAGCGGTGTGAGCAACGCGCACGTTCCGCTCACGACCATGGCCGCGACCACCAATCGCACGTAACCAACACGGTCGGCCAGCTCACCCCCAATCACGCAGCCAATGGCACCAGCCGCGAGCACGACAAAGGAAAGCACGCTGACCCATGCCGCCGAGCTTTCCGCGCTGTGACCGCGTGTAGCCGCACTCGCCGCCAGGAATGACGGCAGCCAGATCCAGCATGCGTAGAGCTCGAGCATGTGCCCCAGGTAGCCGCCAAGAACCTGCCGGTACTTTGAGTCGCGGAGCACCACGCCAACGAGTGCAAGATCAAAGGGCCGTCGTGGAAATGGTGCCGGTCCGTCTCGATAGCCTGCAGCAACGAGGAGTGCCGCAAGCACGGCGGCGGCTGATGCACATACGATGGCCGGCGTGACTCCGGCTCCGGGAACGGCATGCACGAGGTATGGCGTCGCCTTGCCTATCGTGAGCGCACCAACCACCACGCCAATGGCAAGCCCGCGGCGAGACCGAAACCAGGTTGCCGCCATCTTCATTGCCGGCGGATACACACCCGCAAGGCAGATGCCGGTAAGCGCTCGACACAACAGAGCAGATCGAAAGCCCGGAGCCCAGATCAATGCCCCATTCGCGCCTGCGGCCGCCAGGGCGGCGCATGCAAAGTACCATCGCGAGGGCAGCGTGTCCGCGAGATTGAGCAATGCGGCACCGGCTGTTCCAACTACGAAACCCAGTTGTACGACCGTGCTGAGCCACCCGGTTTCGCTGGGGGAAAGTCCCCACCGCTGCGCGAGTTGTGGCGCCACGGCATTCGCGGCAAACCACACACACATCCCGAGGAGCTCCGCGAGCGCAATGAGCGCCAGCATTCTCCACCGACGAACATCCTCGGCTACCGCGTCTGGTGTGCGAGAGGCACTTTCCGTGTGTGCGTGCATCGAAGGTCAATGGTAGTTGATGCAGACACATCGCGCCTCTCCGGAACGGCATGTCGTTTCTGAAGTCCACACTCGTTGCTCTTGCGCTCATTGCGGCGTTGCTCGTCGCAATGTCGGTGCTGCTCATGACTGGTGGCTACCCGGCCCACACGGCGCTGTTCGCACTGTGGAGTGGATCCCTGGGCTCCTGGTATGCACTGACGTCCGCCACATTGGTCCGCGCCGTACCGCTGATGCTCACGGGGGGCGCGGTTGCCGTCGCGTTTCGCGCGGGCGTGTTCAACATTGGCGCGGAGGGCCAGCTGCTGGTCGGAGCAGCGGCGGCGGCAACTGTCGCACTCGCACTGCCACAGGGCGGCATCATCACGTCAATGCTGGCCCTCACCGCCGGGGCAGTTGCCGGCGCAGCGTGGGCGGGAATCGCGGCCCTGCTGCGCTCTCGCTTTGGAGTGCTCGAAGTCATCAGCACCATCATGCTCAATTTCATCGCGCTGCATGCGCTGTCCTACCTGGTGCGTGGACCGCTGCAGGAGCCGACTCATGTCTATCCGCAGACGTCGACGATTGTGCAGGGTGTGCAGCTCACGCGCATCCCGGGTGCCGGCCGGTTGCATGTTGGTCTATTCCTGGCGCTTGCTCTGCTCCTCGCCTGTGGTTGGCTGTTTCGCCATACCGCAGAGGGGTTCCGGCTGCTCGTCGCCGGTGAGAGCCCGTCGGCGGCGGCGAGTGCCGGTCAGATCGACGTCGCTCGTACCACCCGGAGGGCTTTCTTTCTGAGCGGCGCACTTGCCGGATGTGCCGGAGCCGTGGAGGTGCTTGGCGTGACCTTCGCGCTCTACGAGGACATCTCCCCCGGCTATGGATACACGGCAATTGCCGTTGCATTGCTCGCGGGCCTCGATCCGTGGCGCATCGTGCTTTCTGCTACACTCTTTGCGGCGCTCGAGGCCGGCGAGGGTGCCATGCAGCGCGATGCCAACGTCCCCGCAACACTCGTATCCGTTATCGAGGCGCTGCTCATTCTTGCCGTCATCGCCGTCCAGGCCGCACGGTGGCGCTCACGATCGGCCTCCATGGATGCCTCCGACGCACCCGTGGTGCCCGTGGTGCCGGGATGAGCGATGTCATTGCGCCGTTCCTCGCGGCCACCATTCGCACCGCAACGCCGTTGGCGCTGGCCGCCCTGGGCGAGGTAATCGTTGAACGAGCGGGGCTGATCAACATCGGCCTCGAGGGGGCAATCCTTGCTGGTGCATTTGGCGCACTCGTGGGTGCAACGGGCGCCGGTGTAGCTGGCGGCTTTGCCGGCGCGATGGTGGGCGGGGTCCTGATCGCCATCCTGTTTGCCGTGTTTGCCATTGGCCTGAGAGCCGATCAGATCATTACCGGTACTGCACTCACGTTGTTGAGCGTAGGCACCACCGGAACGTTGTATCGCGCGTTGTACGGCAGTTCCGGCGCAGCCCTCGCGCTTCCCACGAGCGCCCCATTTGCCATACCGGGCCTGTCACGGCTTCCCCTCGTTGGTGCCGCGCTGTTTGCCCAGCCTCCCATCACGTACGTCATGTATCTACTCGTCCCGTCCATTGCATGGTGGATGGCCGGTACACATGGCGGGTTGTCGCTAAGAGCCATTGGGGAAAAGCCGGACGCTGCACGTGCCGCCGGAATTTCGGTCGCCCGGGTGCGCGTGCTGGCCATACTTGCTGGAGGAGTGCTTGGCGGGCTCGCCGGGGGCACGCTGGTCCTTGCTCAGGCGGGCACATTTGCCGAGGGGATGTCGTCGGGACGTGGGTTCATTGCCATTGCCATCGTGGTGCTAGGGCGCTGGCAACCACTTGGCGTCGCACTGGCCGCGCTTGTCTTTGGCGGAGCAAGTGCGCTGCAGTTTGCCTTCCAGGCCATGGGGTGGCACGCGCCATATCAACTCTTTCTTGCGCTGCCATATCTGCTTACCCTTGCTGGTCTCGCCAGCGCTGCGGGCCGAGGGCGCGCGCCAGCGTCATTGGGGAAGTCCTGAGCGCTTCTGTTGCGCTGAGCGCAGTGAAGGACCTGCTACTCACACCGTTGCGGACCACTCATCCATCGGATGCGCCAATGATGATCGCGCGTACGCTCCAACATTGAGTACGTCACCCCCGTATCGCTGTCCCGCGCAACAATGAGCGTTGGCCGGCTCTCGATGCGTACCGCGCCAACCACTTCGGGTACCGGCACTTCTTCCTCCATTCCGTTCGCACGGTCCACGTACCTGAGTTGATACGGCCCGGTGGTGACACCGCTGTCACGCTCCGCAATGAGAAGCGTCTGCTCCTCCAGCGGGCTCGCCTCCTGGTTCACTCGCCGAATCAGATGCGCGACAATGGCCTGGACGCCCGGCGAGACCTCGAAGCGACGAATGTCGTGCGCCGTAAAGCGCAGCCCCTGAAATGACGGTGCCGTTGCAGTCGTGACACTTGAGGCAAGACGTGAGACTTCGGCCGCGAGTGCCAGACTGTCGCGCGGACTCAGTCGCTCTACCGAATCGAGCGCCATGGCAGACGTCTGCCCCCCAATGAAGCCAACCGCCCAGCCTTCTGCTCCGTGCACGGCGCGCAGCGGCCAGAGGCGGCACTGGGTATCTGACGTCTTTGGCGATGCCTCGAGCTCCCCGGTGAGGTGCTCTCCGCCGCGGCCGAACAACGTCACGGCCGAATTCTGCCCCCCCAGCACTGCCAGACGCGTAGCGGCACCACTGTCGTCTTCGGCAGGAGGAATGACGAGTGCTTCGTCGCGCCCCTCGCCCTGAATCAGGAGGACGGGCCCTGCGGCATCGCTCCATCCGGAATCCGGCACGACCACGTGCCTGGGCAGTGTGCCCTCTTCCACCGCTGGCGGTACGCTCGCGGCGCGGTTTGCGGGCTTGCTCCGCTCGCACCCCACGGCGAATGCAAGCATTCCTGTAACGGCAAACAGGCAGCAAAAGCGGCGGAGTGTCATTCGCGGTAATTTGGGGCGTCGAGCGGGGGCGTCAATCAAGGAGACGAAGTAATGCAGGACCTACACCCGGGCCACACCGGTCTGCCGGCAACGGTGACGCGCGCCCCCGTTCGGGAACGAGCCAGCTGGGCCCTCTACGATTTCGCGAACACCATCTTCTCGATGAATGTCGCGACGTTGTACTTCTCTGTATGGCTGATCAACGATCTTGGCGCCTCCAACACGGTCTATGCGGTAGGCAACGCCGCATCCTCCCTGCTCGTCTTCCTGTCCGTCCCCATACTCGGCGCTCTCTCCGATGCGAGACGGAGACGCAAAGGCTGGGTCGTTGGCTTCACCATCGCCTCCTGCCTCGCCTGCGCTGCCATCGGCATTCTTGGCCAGCTCACACTGCCCATCATGGGCGCCAAGACCATTGATGGTGTGGTTGCCCCGGCAAGCTGGCATCCGTCCTTTGGTGCCTTTGGCTGGGTGATTCTGGCCTTCACCATCGCCAACTATACCTATCAGGCTGCACAGCCATTCTACAATGCCATGATGCCGGAGCTCGTTCCGCCCGAGGAGCGAGGCCGGTTGTCAGGCATCGGCACCGCTGTTGGATATGTTGGCACCATCGTGGGGTTGCTGCTGGTCTCTCCGTTCTTTGGTGGTAACCTGCCGCTGGTCGGCGCACTTCCAGCGGGCTTCATCAACACCTTGCACGGCGTCTTTCCCTTCACGAGCCACGGCGGTCGTGTCTCCACCTTCGTGCCCACGGGAATTCTCTTTCTCGTCTTCTCCCTGCCTCTGTTCTTTTTCTGTCGCGATCATCATCCCGTGACCGAGAAGATCCCCCTGGACTGGCGCGAAGGATTTCGCGACGTGCTCCATACATTGCGCGACTCCCGGAAATACCGTGGCGCGCTGCCCTTTATCCTGGCGTCATTTCTCTATCAGGACGCCATCGGCACCATTGTATCATTCATGGCGATTTACGCGGTGAAGGCCATGAAATTCCCCGATGGAACCGAGACGACGCTGTTTCTCGTGCTGACCATTCCCGCCATTTTCGGCAGCTACTTTGCCGGCATTCTCACCGATCGCATTGGCCCCAGGCGAACGCTCGTCCTCACCATCATGGGCTGGATCATCCTGCTCATCGCCATGATTCTTGCGCCGAGCCAGAAAGGATTCTGGGCGGTTGGCCTGCTCATTGGCTTGATCTTCGGCGCGGTCCCAACAGCCGAACGGCCAATGCTCCTGTCGCTGGTGCCAAAGGAAGAAGCAGGACGATTCTTCAGCCTGATGTTGTTGTCATCCCGCGCGGCCGCGGTTGGGGGCCCGCTCATCTGGGCCGCTACCGTCGATGTCCTCGAGCCGTCCCTGGGAACTGGCGTGGCATATCGCGCCGCAGTGCTCACCGTCGTCGCCATGTTTGCCGCGTCGCTGTTATTGATGCGACGAGTCCCGCAACGCGCCTAACGCGCCCTGGGTGGCAAGTACGGGCCACCAAGGTCCCAGTGCCACGCATCGCGACGTATGCCGGTCCGTGGATCCTTGAGCGGCTTGTATTGCAGCCGCTCCGGTGTAACTCCAATCAGCGTGCCGTAGTGAAGCAACAGCTCCTTGTTCGTCGAGACGAGATGCGCCATGGGCCGGCCTTTCCATACGTGACGGTGCATCCACAGCCCGCCATCCATGGCATGAATCATCCCGTCGCGCCGCTTTTCGAACTCGAGATATGGTGAATCTCCTACTGGCACGCCGGCACGCCTTCCTGTGTTGCGGGTGCTGGCAAGGGTGAAACCGGACCGTAGTAGATCGTGCAGTGAAGCGGATACGACAGGGGGTGCGTGGCTGTCGCCGCCCAGCCGCCACCTGAGACCGGGAGTCCGATGGTCACGATGACACCCGGCGACGGCCGGAACTTCAGCGCCGCCGTATCCGTGGAGTACTTCGTCGAATCGTAGAAGATGGCCTCTTCGGCCACGGCGAGGTTGCGCAGGTCACTGCGAAGTGCCGCCGCATTGGCCTTGCCCTTGGTGTTCTGGAACTTGGGAATGGCAATCGCTGCAAGAATGCCGATGATCACAACGACAATCAGCAGCTCGATCAAGGTGAAGGCGGCACGAGGACGCGGCATCACGGGAGTCCGATGCTGTCGGTGAGAATATGGGCGGGTAGTCACGATGCCCACCAAGGCAAGCACGGTGCCCTGCGCAATCATATGCGCTAAGACATTGTGCTGTCAATAGTTAGGCTATCTGACGCGAAGGCATGTGTACCAGCTGGCTCGTTCGATCTGCCCGAACCGGCGCACTCTGCAAGACGTTTGTCGCCTCAGCCCTGTTTCGTCTCCACCCAGTTCGAGCCTACACCCACATCTACCAGCAGCGGCACGGAGAGCTCCGCCGCATGCTCCATCTCGTGTTTCACCAGCGCCGTGACGACGTCGATTTCGTCGTCCGGTACTTCCAACACGAGCTCGTCATGCACCTGCAGCAACATACGCCCCTGGCGTTGTTCCACTGCGAGACGCTCACGGATGTTGATCATGGCGATCTTGATCAGGTCCGCCGCCGAGCCCTGGATGGGGGAATTGGCGGCCGTACGCTCGCCAAATGCACGGATGTTGAAGTTGCGATCACGCAGCTCGGGAACGTACCGGCGGCGCTTGAACAGCGTTTCCACGTAGCCGTGTGTGCGCGCATAGTCCACCATGGCATCAAGGTATTCCCGCACACGATGAAAGCGAACGAAGTACTTCTCGATGAACTCTTTCGCTTCGGCGTGCGAGATCTTAAGCTGGCGGGAGAGGGCGTGAGGCCCTTGTCCGTAGATAGTTGCGAAGTTGATGGTTTTTGCGCGCGCCCGCATTTCCGACGTGACGTCGGCCAATGGAACATCGAAGATCAGCGCGGCCGTCTGCCGGTGGATATCACCGCCCGACTTGAACGCCGCTACGAACGCCGGATCATCGGACAGGTGGGCTAACAGCCGCAGCTCGATCTGCGAGTAATCCGCCGCGAGCAGCTTCCACCCGCTGCGCGGAATGAAGCCGCGACGCACGTCTTTCCCGAGCTCGCGTCGAATCGGGATGTTTTGAAGATTCGGATCGCCCGACGAGAGACGTCCCGTTGCCGCGACCGTTTGACTGTACGTGGTGTGAATGCGGCCGCTGTGTGGATTCACCAGAATCGGCAACGCATCGATGTACGTACTTTCGAGCTTGCTCAACTCACGGTATTCCATGAGCAGCACAGGCAGCTCATGCCCTGCGTCCGCAAGCTCCTGCAGCACCGTCACATCTGTCGATGGGCCACTTGCCGTCTTCTTGCTGATGGGAAGTCCAAGACGATCGAACAGAACGTCCCTGAGCTGGGGGTTGGAGTTGATGTTGAACTCTCCTCCGGCCGCCGCGTAAATCTCCTGCTCCACTCGGCGGCGCTCGCGCTCGAACCGCTCCTTGAGCGATGCAAACCATGCACGATCTATCTCAATGCCCGTCCATTCCATGTCGGCGAGCACGCCGGCCAATGGAATCTCTATGTCGCGGTAGAGCTCGAGGACCTGCTGCGCTTCCAGCTGAGGACGGAACTGTTCCTCGAGCTGCCAGGTGACGTCCACCTGCTCGCAGGCATAGTCGCGCGCCGCGGAAACCGGCACAACATCGAATGCAACTTCTGTTTTGCCCTTTCCACAGAGATCGTCGTAGCTCGTGATGGTGCGATCGAGAAACTCCAAGGCAAGGAGATCCAGGCCGTGCGACCTCCGGCCTGGATCCAGCACGTAGCTGGCAATCATCGTATCGGAGACCAGGCCACGCAGCGCAATTCCCGCGCGGCGCAGCACGAGAATGCCCCGCTTGGCGTCCTGCGCCACTTTGGAGACGTTTGCATCCTCGAGCAGGGCACGGAGCGGTGCCATGGCCGGGTCGTCGAGCGCCGGCAGGTTCTTCGTTGACGAAGGACCAGCGGCCAGCGCACGCGCCGCGATGCTTGATGGCTCCGCCGACTTGGTGGCACGCCTCGTTGCCGGCTTTCCTAGCTCCGGCGCGTCACCAAGCAGCAAGTCACCCTGTGCGGGCTGCAGCTCCCGGTGCCGAAGGGGCAGATAGTACGCCTCACCCGGCGCGACCGCGATGGAGATGCCCGCGATCGTGCTCCTGAGCGGATCGCCCTTTTGTGGGCTATCGGATTCCATCATGGTGTTCGTGTCGAACACGATGTACGGAGCGCTCCGCGCACGGTGAATCATCGCGTCGAGCGCGGACAGCGTATCGACAGTGACATAGTTCGTGGCGGGGCGCGGCGACGCTTCGACAGGGGCATCTACAGCATCCGGCGACATGACCGTTGTCGCCGAAGTGTCGGGCAGACTCTTCACCAGCGTGTGAAACTCGAGCTCCACGAAAATCTGACGCAGCCGCGCAGAATCCGGCTCCCGAATCCGCAGCTCGTCGAGTGAGAGCGTCAGTGGCAAATCACACTGAATCGTTACCAGCTCCTTTGACAACCGGGCCGATGCTGCATGCTCCATCAGCGCTTCGCGCGGACGCTTCTTGGCCAATGTGGGCGCAGCCGCGAGAATTGCCTCGAGATCGCCAAACTGCGCAACGAGCTCCTGCGCCGTCTTCTCTCCCACCCCTTTTACGCCCGGCACGTTGTCGGACGAGTCACCCACCATCGCCAGATAGTCAGTCACATGGGCCGGAGGCACGCCAAGGCGTTCGGAGCCATTCTCCACAGACACCCACTGCTCCTCCACGCTCGCCGGCCCACCTCGGCCGGGGTTGAGGAGCCAGACATGAGGCCGCACCATCTGCTGAAAGTCCTTGTCGCCCGAGACAATGACCACGTTGATGCCCTGCTCCGCCCCCTGTTTTGCCAGCGTGCCAATGACGTCATCCGCCTCATATCCGGCGAGCGACAGGATGGGGATGCGGTGTGCATCGAGCAGTTGTTTGATACGCTCCATGCCCGTGTCGAAATCGCTTTGCAATTCCTCTGTGAGCTTCTCGCGCGTGGCCTTGTAGGCGGGATACTTCTCATGCCGGAAGCTCATTCCCGAGTCGTGAACCCAGCCCAGGTAGTCGGGGCGGTGATTCGCGCGCAGGCGCTGCACGAAATTGGCAATACCCCACGCCGCTGACGTGTTCTCCCCACGTGCGGTCGTCAATGGTCGTGAGATCAGGGCAAAGAAGGCGCGATAAATCAGCGCATATCCGTCCACGAGAAAGAGCCGCGGCTCGGACGGCCGCGTCGGGATGGACTTGGGAGATGATGTAGGATCAGTCACGGAAGCAGGCAGTCGGGATGCGCGAAGCATAGGGCGTGCGCCCACAGGGCGGTATGCCTTCTACCCCACCGCACACAAACTCTCACAAAACCTCCATCATCCTGCTTGCTACCACCTGCGCGGAGACGTTAGGTTCGCCTCGTGCCAAAAGAGAACCTGATAGGTAGATCACTCGCCGGGTATACCCTGCGCGGAGAAGTTGGCGAAGGCGGCACGTCTGCCGTCTTTCGCGCCGAACACGCCACCCATGGAACGGTGGCCGTGAAGGTCCTGCGCGAAAAGCTCCGCCAGGACAAGACGGCGGTCGCCCGTTTTGTGCGTGAAGCACGATACGGCGAACGTGTGCAGCACCCGAACGTCGTCCAGACCATCGAAGTTGGAGAAGCCGGCCCGGGAATGCACTTCCTGGCCATTGAGTGGGCTGCCGGCGAACTCCTGGAGCGCTACGCCAAACAACGTGGCCCGCTTCCCCAGGATGAAGTTGCCACCATCATTCGCCAGATCGGCGACGCTGTACACGCCGCGCACGTCGTAGGCATCGTCCATCGCGATCTGAAGCCCGACAACGTCATGTACGATCCAACCAGCCGCCAGGTGAAGCTGCTGGATTTTGGTATCGCCACCGATACCGACATGGCGCCGGAGCAACGACTGACCCGTGCTGGCTTTTTCGTGGGGACGCTCATGTATGTGGCTCCCGAAGCCCTCTCCGGAGAGCTTGTTTCGCCTGCTGCCGACCAGTACAGCTTGGCGACCATTGCCTATCTGCTGCTGACCGGCTGCCTGCCGTTCACGGCAAAGACTCCTCGCGAGATGTTCTCACAGCTGCTCTCACAGCCGCCTATTCCCCTCAACGCCGCTCGGCCAAACCTGAAATTTTCCTCCGCTGTTGAACAGGTCATCATGCGCGGTCTGAGCAAGGATCCACGCCAGCGCTATCCGGACACGGTGACCTTTGCTCGCGAGCTCGACACGGCATTGAACGCCCCGGAAGAAGCCGCATCACAGGGCCTGCTTTCACGCGTCAAGGGAATCTTCAAGCGCTGAGCTCGTCACCACCCGGCGTGATATCACCGTTTGGTTCTGGTACAAGATCCGCCGTGTTGACGGGAAGCCACACGGTAAACGTGGAACCCTTGCCGAGCTCGCTTTCAACCTCGATTTCGCCGCCGAGCAGACGGGCGAGACGGCGGGAGATCGCGAGCCCGAGCCCGGTTCCACGATTCATCGAATCACCTCGAGGTCCAGCATTCACCTGCTCGAATTCGTCAAAGATTCGCTCCTGATCGGCTGGCGCGATGCCAACTCCCGTGTCTACCACCTGCAGCGCCACCCACGTTCCATTGCGGGGTGGACGTATGGCCGAGGCCGCGTTTCGCGCCTCCTCTCGGCGTATTGCCCCAACACGACGATCGGCAGGAATACCGGAGGCATCAACGAGCCGGGCACGCACGCCTACCTGGCCCGCCGGAGTGTACTTCATCGCATTTCCAATGAGGTTGATGAGGATCTGCCTCAGGTGGGTCGGATCCGTACGTACACGCGGAAGTGATGTGCTGATGGTGATGGAGAATGCCAGGTCACGCTCACCCACAAGTGACTCCAGCTCACTTGCGACATTGAGCACGAATGGACGCAGCACTATCGTTTCTGCATGCACTTCGAGACGTCCGGCAGCAATCTTGGCAATGTCCAGCACCTGATCCACGAGATGACGAAGGTGCGTCGCCGAGGCGGAGATACGATCGACCGGCAGGGCCTGACGGGGAGAGAGCTCGCCATAAAAGCCATCATGCAGCAGCTCGACGAACCCCACAATTGCATTCAGCGGAGTACGAAGCTCATGCGAAATGTTCGCGAGAAATTCGCTCTTCGCCTGATTCGCCTTTTTTACGTCACTGTAGAGCCGTTCCAGCTCCGCTGACCGTTCAGCTACCTGGAGTGCTCTCCGCTGCTCCCTCAATAGCCCGAGTGCAAGGAACAGGACGCCGGCAACACCAAGTGTCCACAGCGCCCATCGCAACGATCGGGTGGTAAGCGCATGCGTTGTGACAATACGCCACGTACCCCCGGTGGGCAGCCGGACAATGGTGTACTCAGTGGCCAGCGCCTGGGCACTTTCACCAGGCTGGCCAAGAAATGTCACCGTATCTTCGCCTGACATGACGAGCAGCGTCAGGCGTGTTCCCGGTTTTGTGCGCGCGAGCCATGCTCGGAGCGTGTCGCCGTCAAACACCAGACCAGCGACACCCATTGTGGCACCAGTCGATGCTCTCAGTGGCTTCACCAATGTGACCAGCGAGTGGCCGGAGGCCACCGGAATCACGTCAATTGTCAGCCCGCCTGCCGGCTGCGTTGCATGAAGTCGCTCTATTAACGCGACCGGCAGTACTCGTTCGACCGAGCTCTCCGAGACATCGAGATCCACACGACCATTCATGCCCAGCAACCACGCCTGGCGCAGTCCGGGAGCAGTCGTGAGGAGTCGTTGCACCGCTCCCCGGACCGCAGCAGTGTCATGCACTCCGTTCTTCTCTTCAGCCGCGGTGATGACACGGTCGAGTACTACAGTTTGCTGGGCAACAAATGCTTCCGTCAGCAAGCCCGCTGCTTGCGCATCGAGTGTCGCCTGATACTGATTGGCTTTGAGCAACGCGCGATCGAGAAGGAGCAGGCCGCCGAGCAGTACAAGAAATACCGCACCAAGAAATCGGGACAGGAGTCCCATTCCAGTACGTTCCTCCGCCATATGCTCCACTGCCTGACCACCGTCTATTTTTTCACTCACGTCAACCACTTCCATGCCTGATCTGGACAGCCTTCTCAGCCTGCTCGCCGAACGGTCTGCTCGCCGTGGACATTTTACGCTCGCGTCCGGACGTCAGTCCACCTTATATATCGACGCGCGCCTCACCACAATGAGCCCTGAGGGACTGGCACTGATCGGTCCGTTGGCGCTCGCAGCACTCGGGCAAACGAACTGGGATATTTCGGCTATTGGAGGGCTGACACTTGGGGCCGATCCCGTGAGCTATGCAATCGCATACGCCAGCGCGAATACGTCACGGCCTCTCCGTGCATTCACTGTACGAAAGGAAGCCAAGACGCATGGTACCGGGCGCCTGATTGAAGGTCCATTCAAGAGCGGTGATCGTGTTGCTGTCATTGAAGACGTCATCACCACAGGTGGATCAGCCATTCGCGCGGTAGACAGTATTCGGGCTGCCGGCGGAATCGTGACAGGAGTACTCGCACTCGTTGATAGGGAAGAAGGCGGGACAGAGGCATTGAATGCGGCTGGCCTTCAGGTGGTATCGCTGGCACGTGCAAGTGAAATTGTTGCACGCCTGCCTACCTGAACATCACTCGCTGCCGTAGGTCCTGGTGGATTCAACACGTATCCAACCTGGTGTGGCCACCATGGGGCGTAGTATGCGAAGAGCGTTCAAGTGCGGAAGAATAAGCTCTGCACGAAATCGCTCAAACATTCCAGTACCATCGTAACGAGCCCGAAAATCTCCGGCTGTCATGTGCAAATGAGCACGTACATGCCGGCCAAAGCTCTGCGGCGAGCTGTAGTCGAGATGATAGGCAACATTGGCAATGGAATATCCCGCATTCTCAAACAACCATGCAGCACGAACTAGACGTGCCATAGCCAGATATTGCTTAGGTGTTGGCGCACCAACACGAAAGAATCGGCTCATCAAGGTACTCGGCAACAGATACAGGTGTCTCGCGAGCATCCGAACATTGCTGATACGTGGCGAGCACGTGAACAGCATCTCGAAGAACGTCAGACAATCTGCTGATGCGCCAATGAGATCAACGGCCAATTGGCCGAGGGCAACACGCTGGCTGCTGTTCACTGAGTCGGCCATCAATGCACCACGCAGCTCGCGCCATCCATTTGCCAGCCGAACATCAACCAAACGACGAATTCCACTCTGCCCCAATGCCAGCACTGCGTGCGGCGTCTTTGCTTCCAGCTCGCTCAGGAGCGCAACGGCAGGTACCCGTGGAAATTCCCGTACAAGTGATGCAACCCGCCCTGCGTGCACTCCTGCACAGTTGACTGATACAAGAACCGCCTGAATCTCGCGTGACTTGAGATCGCGAATGACATCGTCAACATTTTCGCGATGCAACGCATGATAGTAACCTTCCCCAATTGCATCGACTCGTGTTCGTTCCGCCGGCGTAAGCAGTGTGACTATGGGTGGAAGGTCCTTGCTGTCTGAGCTCGTTGACATTGGCTCTGCTCCATCATGCAGGATCGGCTGCGTAAAGTCGCCAGGACGCTGCACCGCGTCTTGTTGCAGACTATGTCACACAGGCTAGCCATAAGCGTCATACACGCGTCATCCTTGTGCAGTGGTAATGTGTTATCTTTCAGGTGGATACTGTCGGCCGGACGGTCGCGAGTACTTTACGTATTCGAGGAAAGTCCGGGCTCCAGAGGGCGCACTGCCAGGTAACGCCTGGGCGATGTCGCAAGACGTCGACGGAAAGTGCAACAGAAAGTAAACCGCCAATGGTGCAGACCATCGCACACAGGCAAGGGTGAAATGGTGGGGTAAGAGCCCACCGCGGAGTTGGTAACAGCTCCGGCGGGTAAACCCCAGTGGGAGCAAGGCCAAATAGGCAGCGAGGAGTGGCCCACTCCGATCAAGCTGCGGGTAGGCTGCTCGAGGGTATGGGTGACCGTACTCCTAGAGGAATGACCGTCCGAGTGGCAACACTCGACAGAACCCGGCTTACAGGCCGGCAGTTATCCACTCTTCTCCTGCTTCGGCAGAAGAAGAGTCTGGTATATATAGTATTTAAGTATTAATTAATACTAAATAACTTAATACTAAAGAATGATCACTCATGATCATCTGCCCTCCGTTCGAGACGATCACTTGTACGAGCATCCTGCAGGAAGCCATGACGTGGAACCCACCGGCCTGAAAAAACCTGGCGCAATGTCCTCCAGATCAACCGAACCATTGCAATGAGAATAGCCAGCACAATCAGGGCAAACAACAGCGTCAGAAAGGGGTGTTGCCACAATGCAAGTGAGATGGTGGCAACCAGGGTGAGCTCTGTGACACTCGTGACCCCATTTGTTATGGGCTCTGGTGATGCATCGATGGCATACCGTAAGCCAAGTTTCGTGGTATGCGTTGTGACTGCGAGCCCTCCACCAAGGAGCGCAGCAACAAGCACAAACAGAGGATCTCCATGCCAGGCTGTAGCAGCAGCAAGGGCCGCTGCGGCAGGAGGCCGGATGAGCGAATGGAGAGTGTCCCAGATCGATGCTACAGCTGGAACAAGAGACGCGGAGAACTCAATCAGCATCAGTGTCAGCGCAACACCAATGACCCACCATGAGCTCAATCCTGTCAGACTCCCTGGAAGTGGACCAATCCAGCCAAAACGCGACCCGAGACCAATGATCCCGATCGTCGCATACAAGTTGAGCCCGGCTGCATAAGCAACACCTGCTGCCTGTGCAAGTGTCTGCAGTGCATTCATCGACTCATTCCAGGGTCCATGTACTCATCCTGATACAATGACACACCACCGTACACATACCCCATTTGCGTACAGTGGAATGTGCTCAATCAATGAGACGAAGTGGCATTACCAGACAGAGGTATGTGGCGGGGTCACTCCACCCTTCAGGTTCAATTGTGGCAGCCCGTTCCGGTGCCTTGAATGTCAGCTTCACTTCTTCGGTGGGGATGTATCGCAGGATCTCGAGCAGGTAGCTCGCGTTGAATCCAATATCGAGCTGATCCCCCGTATACCGGATCGCAAGCTCGTCTGTTGCCTCGCCAAGGTCCGGAGTCTGGACACTGAAACGCAACAAGCCTGAATTGAACGAGAGGCGAATACGGTGCGTCTGGTCTGACGCAATGACCGACATACGCTTCAATGCACTCGT
>JAQBPY010000297.1 GCA_028287285.1 Gemmatimonadota bacterium | reverse complement strand
TCCAGTCTGAGCATCACCGTGGTGCCCGACTCTGGAACGGACGAGTTAATGGGGCTCGAAGGCACCATGGTGATCGAAGTCACCCCAGGGAAGCACTCCTATATGTTCGTATACACGCTTCCAGAGGTTCGCTAACCAGGGCTAGCCTTCAAGTCAGAATGCTCCCGGACGATGACTCCTAGTTCCATGCGCGAGCACCTACGTTTCGCGCTTGCGGGAATTGTGCGGGCCCGCCAGGCATGGGCCAGCCAATCCCTGGCATTGGATTGCTGCGTGTTGTATGCTCGCCATACGCTGAGCGCCCATTCCGCGCTGTCTTGATGCGTCACGTTGGCGGCTCGAGCTCCAGTCACGACTTACGTTTATGGTTGCCAGCGCGCTCGCTACTTGTCCGAGCGAGTCCAGCTGGCAGTGTTTTACGCCTTTGGGGAACGTGATGACTTCGGCGTCGCGTCGCATTCGCCTTGAAGGCGGGATTCTTTCATCAACATTTGTGGGATAGTGGGCTTTTTAAGTCGGCTTGCAGTTTGTCTCTCGGCTATCGTCGCACTGTATGCCTGTGGCGTCGGCGTTGGCCCTTTATCTGTCAGCGCCGCCGAGCTGGCCCGCGGTCCTGTGGGCCCGTTGCTGCGAGTCGCCATCATCGGCACTCCGGACGATCCGCGCATTCCCGTAGTGCGCGAAGCGCTAGGCTTCTGGAACGGTGAACTCTCTCGGCTCGGACGCAGCGTTCGTTTTGACTCCGGGACCGTCATCGCGAACGTTCCGCTCCCTGAGGATGCGCTCGGGGCCGCGAGCCGCGCCCAACCGCGACCGTGGTCCGTCTACTTCAATGCACGACTGCGTTCGTCGCTGGGCGGCGTGGACGATGAGGCGGACGTTGCTCTATCCGCCAGCCCGGACATCATCTCGTTTGGCGTTCCATTCGAGGGCCGTGATCGGCACGGCATTGTCGCGCTGCGCCCGATGAACCGGTGGCCACTCACGCTCCCAAACGTTGCGCGCAATGTCACGGTGCACGAACTCGGGCATCTGCTTGGCTTGCAGCATAACGCCGATGCTCGCACACTCATGTGTGGGCGTCCGGCGCCCTGTCGCCCCGCCGCTTTCACCTCTGGTGTACCTCGCATTTTCCCACTCACGCCTAACGATCAGGCCGGGCTCCGTCAGCGCTGGCCTTGACTCGCTCGGTGGCCAAGCTTCCGTCACTCATCTGAAACAGCTTCGCCGTCACTTGCTGGCAAGCGTCGCGCGCTAGCCACCGGAGGAAGTCGGACAAGTCCAGGAGGAGCACCGAGGCTGAGCCTCCAAGGTATCAGTTCCTGGTAGCCGCAATCTCTGGTGACTTGGCGCTGCTGCGAGGGGGCGGCGAAGGTCGAAGGGCCAACTACGGCCTGTGGTTTGACGGATAACGGCTGTTAGGCGACAAGGCGGTGATTAGTGTCGCCTCCGCTCTTTGGCTCTCAGCATGGGCGAAGTGAAGCGAGGTGTTCCAGTATCCGTGTGGATGTTTCCGCAGTCCAGCGCAACGCATGCCACCCAACGGCACGCGCAGCGCTGACATTCGCATCGCTGTCGTCAACGAGAAGTATCTCCTGCCCGACGAGCCCCACTATTGCTCCGACCTTCGTGAAGAAGGCGGAGTCGGGCTTTTTCACGCCGAGGGCTGCAGAGTAGAATATCCCGTCTACTCTCGTCCCGAAGCCGAGGGTATCCATGATGTACGACGCCCGCACGTGTTCCTGATTGGTGGCGAGATAGACTCTCACGCCTTTTGCTCGCACCGAAGCGAGCGCCATCAACAAGGGGTCGACAATCCGCGCGTCCCGCTCGAACCAGTACGAGAGGAACGTGGGTGGGTCGACGCGCGATGCCACGTTCCGGAGCGCAGCGTCCAGACGGGCGCGCATTCCGATACGCCCAGTAATGATATCGTCCCAGTAAGCCGCGAAGAACTCTCGATGTAGGGCTTCATACGTGAAGCCAAGATCATTCTCGATGCTCGTGTGCCAAGGACGCCCATCCTCGCGGCGGCCATCTATCAGGACTCCATCGACGTCCATCATTACAGACTTAATTAGCATCTGATGGTTACACGCGCGTGCATGGATGCAATATCTCGGGGCAGCACTGAATGTGGTTGTTGAACTGTGCCGCTGTCCCCATGGCTTCTTGATCCGTGTGTTCCCGCACGATGTGGCTGTCTAGAAAGCGCGTCTGCCTGACCTCTGTTGTTCCGAGAGCGCTATGGTTAGCCAATCTCTCGCGATTGCGTGCTGTGACTCATGAGCTTGCCACACCGACTTCGCCCAGCGAGCAACAGCATCGTCGCGGCGCTGCGAGGAGTCGAACATCACCTCTGCGAGCGTAACCGAACCCGTCGTCGGGGGTAATGGCGGCTTCTTGAGCTTCCGCTGTCCATTCAGCCATCGCTGAATGGCACCGTACCCACTCATTGTGGCCGCGTGCTCAACCCCCCAGCATAACCCGACGAGGTGCGCAGCATACGACTTGGCGGACAGGCAATATGGGTCAGGGTGCTGAAGACAATATGCGTCGACGACCATCCGGTGTCGGTGGGCATGGCGCGCATCGGCTTGCGCGGCGCCGCTGATTAGATGGAATGTCTCTTCGCAGCCGCGACGCCCGTGTAGGTAGAACCCACCACACACCTCGCAGCGCGTGAGCGCCCCACTATGCGTATCGCCCGGCACGAATCAACGGCCTAGCGACAGCTGCCGGCTATCGCGGGCAGGCGGTTCAGCGGTCATCCACCACCTCATCCCGTGCTTGATCACTGGAGTCGCACGTCGTCAATCATGATCCGGAAGGGGCCCGACGTGGGACCACCTGCGAAGATGAGCGCTTGTACATCGCGACCATCAGTCTGACCGAACGCCGCGAATGGAACAGAATACTGCTGCCACTCACCGGTCAGGGCGACCGTACTCACGAGCGGAGTGCGCCCATTGCTCTCGGTGAAGATCAGCAACTGCAACATCCCGACATCGCCGCGCGCTCGAAACGTGATTACTCGCCGTGTTGAGAGATTGGCCGGCGCAAACAACGTCGTGCCGGGGGAGAACATCGCGCCGGCCCACGGATGCGGAGATTTGGGGCCAATTGTCCCCGCGATCTCGAGCGCCCCGTCAACGATGTTCACAGTTGCTTGTGAATTACCTCCCATCACGCCGTCGCCCGACGCGGTCCATCCGCTTCCAAACTCCGATGCAAGGCTGCCGTCGTCGAAGCGGCTGATCCACCCATCCCCCAACGCCGAAGGCGCCGCAGCTGCTTCCAGGCTCGCCGCTAGTTCCTTCTGATAGGCGATGCGGTCAACGATGGCTCCCGCTTTCCAGACTCCCACTATCGCCCGGGTAGCTGTGATCTCGCGGGTGGGGTCTCCATCGACGAGCAGCAGATCAGCCCTCTTTCCGACCGCAACGGTTCCTCGATCTCCAAGGGAGAAGATCCGCGCTGGAACTGAAGTCGCCGAGCGAAGTGCCTCAATGGGGGAAAGGCCAGCCGCCACGAGCAACTCGAGTTCCAGATGCAGCGACGCCCCGTGAGCGGTGCCGGGGTTGCCGGCGTCGGTCCCTGCCAGCAGCGGGACACCAGAGCGGTGCAGCACTCGGACGGTGGATTCCGCCGCACTGTAGCGTCTGATGGGAGCGCCCGGCCGCTTGGTGACCGACTGGCCAAGCGCCATAAGATCCTGTCGGGACAGAAGGGGTGCGAGCCGAGGATCGTGCGCGAGACGAGCGCCCGCATCCGACCCAGTCATGACACTGAGCACGGTGAGGGTGGGAATCGCAAAGGCACGCTGCCGTTTCATCAGTGCAGCAAACGACACATCACCAACGGAATCGGTGAACAGATGGGCCAAGCCGCTCGCACCGGCCTCGATGGCAGTGCGCGCGTCGTGCAGGGAACCGATGTGCACCACAGAGAGCTTTCGGTGCGCCTTCGACGCAGCTATGGTCGCCCTGAGCGTCTGCTCGGAAAGCACAGGGAGGGACAGCCCGGACGAGCGGCCGTCGTCGTATACGATCTTAATCCAGTCGGACCCTTCGCGAACACGCGCATTTACGAAGACCGATGCCGAGTCCGCAGACCCGAGTGTCGGGATCTTGGGTCCGTACTCTGTACCGTGCCCACCTGGCGCAGTTATCAGTGTTCCTGCCGAGAAGACGTCGGCACGCTCGCGAGCGCGTCCCGCACGCTGACCTTCCCGGAGTGAGTTCGCCACCCGCGCATCCATGAACATATCGAGCTCCGTGGTGACGCCAAACTGGAGCGCGGCACGCGCCGCTTGCGGCCAGGTGTGGACATGCGCGTCGATCAGACCAGGTAGCAGCGTACGCCTGCGGCCATCAACGATGACGACACCCATAGTCGGCTTGATGTGCGCCGCGACTGCCGCGATCTTGCCGCCAGAGATGAGTACGTCCAACGATGCGTGCACCTTCTCGCCATCAAAGAGCTGAACCTGCCGAAACAGTGTCGCGCCAGGTTCGCTCTCTGCTCGTGGTGCTTGGCTTGTCGACATGAGGGACTGCGCGCCGGTCACGCGCGCAACTGAGCAGAGCAGCATCCCGATGGTGAGGAGAGCGGTGTGCAAGCAACTCCTGCGCGGTGTCACGAAACGGGGCATTTCGGCCGGTGGAAGTGCTCGATGATCCGAGCGTCGCGGGAAAGCGGAATACGTGGCACTCGCGCACGAAGGCGCACGCATCGTCGAGTGGGTAGCCTAAACCCTACAATGCTTGTAGAGTCAATGGTGCCCATCGCTGCCACTCTTTCCATCGGGGAGCTCGCGCTCGAAGCTGGAGTGAGCGTGCAGACGCTCCGGCACTATCACCGCCTTGGTCTCCTCATTCCCACAGAGAAGACCGCGAAAGGCTATCGCCGATACTCGAACGCGGACCGTGTGCGATTGGAACTCATCCGCGCGCTTCGCGGACTGGACTTCGACCTCGTCACCATCGGATTGCTGCTACGCGAGGCTGCGAGCACGCGAGCGGTGGTCGAGCTGCACCTCCGCGCGCTCGACCTCCAAGCTGAAGCACTGGCGCGGCGGCGCGCGGTGCTCAGGACGCTGCTCGGGGGAACGCGCGCGATTCCGATGGACCGGTTGCGACGCCTTCAAGCGCTCACCACCATTGATGGAAAGGAACGTGCGCGCTTCGTGCAAAACGCGCTGGATGCGCGCCTACGAGGCGTGCGCCACCCAACGCTGCATGAGCTTATCAGGAGGGCGTGCGCCGTCGAGTTCCCGGAGACGCCAACTGACGAACAACTGGCAGCATGGCTGGAGTTGGCGGAGATAGTCACTGACGAGGGCTTCCTGGCTCGCCATCGTACGCAACCCGAAAGAGTGTCGCGGTCGAACGACATGGTTGCTCTCGAGCGCATCTGCCGGCCTGCCACGGATGCTGTGCAACAAGGGATGTCCCCGAACAGCGCCCGAGCACAGGTCATCGTGCGTCAGTGGGTGGACGCGATGCTGCGACGACAGGGGCGTTCCGCCCTCGGTAGTGCGCGCACCCGAGCGCGTGCACTCCGGGACACGTTCACGACTGATGGCGATCCGCGCGAATCACGCTTCTGGACCCTTCTGGCAGAGTTGAATCCAGCAGTCGCGCGGTCCCCGGTAAGCCTCGCGTGGCCGTGGCTCATGGAAGGTCTCGCAATTCTAGCGGGGCACGAGGGCTAGCTCTTGGCGAATAGTGCCGTCATGTGCCCCCACTGTCACTCCGCAACCGCTGCATTACTTCCTCGAATGTCTCACCACCGGGCTGCATGACATCCGCCTGGGCGCAGGTGAACGTGAGCCGGTAGCCGTCGAGATCGCGGACCTGTACCTCGGTCGTATTCCACGCAGTGGGCGCCGGTCCGCTGGTCACCCACCCCGCCGCCCGGTCGGCAAGCGCGCTGAGCTCCTCGGGACCAGAAGCGCCGAAGGTCAGAACGATTCCCTCAGTCGGTGATGGGAAGAGTGTGATCTCACGCACGATGAGGAGGTCCGCGAACAACGCCCACCGAAGGTGCGAAAAGAGCATTCCCCCGCGCCCATCGGCCATACTGTACACGTTCGCAAAGCCAAGCACGTCCTGATACCACTGTGCAGCCCGCGCCGGGTCCGGCGAGAGCAGACGAGGGAAGGAGGGCATGGGATAGACCTTGGTCTCCCATCCCGCAGATCGGGGAGGGTAGCCAGAAATGTGCTCGCTCATGCGGACCGTCGGGCGATGGTGGGTTGGTGCGCCGCCAAGAAGTGGCGACACGACTGCGCCCGAGCCTAATCGCTACAATCGTTGTAGAGTCAACCACGCTCTGACTTGGGTGCGACAGAGAACTTTCGAGACCACCACTAGCGTCTACAACCGTTGCAGGGTGCATGCTGTTTGCCGTGGTGCCGACGTGGTGTTGGTGCCGATTCCTACTTCAATCAGCCTGCAATGCACACAGAACAACGGTGGGGACTGGGGTTAGCGGTTGCTCTCTCCCTATGGACGATGTTGCTCCACATCAGCGGGGTGTATTCCACGCGACTCGCGCTCGCCCAGTCGCTTGATATCGTTGTCATGATCATCCCAATAGCATTCATCGCAGGTGCGATGGGCGAGCAACGACGGCGGAGTGACTCGTTCGGTTACATGCGTGCCTTTCGTACAGGCGTATTCACGATGCTCATCTCGTGGCCGTTCAGCGCAGCGTTCATGCTGCTATACCACAAGATCATTAATCCGGAGTGGCTTGACCGGTTGGTTGCATTCGAGCTCGCGCGGCTGCGCGCGAGCGGCGCAGGCGCGAGCGTCCTCGCCAAGACGGAATCAGCGCTACGCGCGCGCGCGAGCATTCGCGCCGAGCTCACGAGCAGTGTGATCGGCACGGTCATTCTTGGGCTGGCGCTCTCCGGCATGTTGGCGCTCGTCTTCCGTCGGAGAGGGAATCGTGGGAGAACGTGAGCCCACAAGCGTCTTTGCTTGGTCCTTCACGTGAGCGGTGCTTTCCGCACCGCGGTGAAGCATCGGTGGCTCGCCATCGCGCGCCGCGTGGGCGTTCCGCCGTTGAGCCGCGCGGGCGTGATCAAGGAGACTTCGGCCGTGGTTCTCTCGCGCTTACTGCTGCGGCCGTCCACTATTGTTGTCACGTGTAGCGACGACGAACAACCGCGTTTTTCAGAAGTTGTCGCCGGCAACGGAAGTATCGTGAATTGCCGCCCTCTTCAGAAGGTGTGTAGTGGCCATCGCCGAGCGCTTGTCAGAGT
>JAQBPY010000294.1 GCA_028287285.1 Gemmatimonadota bacterium | reverse complement strand
GTGCGCCCATCCCGGCCCTTCGGCACCGCATTCGTACGCACCCGTGTACTGGATCCGCGCGAATGTCACGCGTCCATCGTACACCGGCTTACCCGCGAAGAACGGCGACACGAAATAGTTCTCGGCGTCCCAGTTCGTGCGGCATGCGGGATTCCGGCGATACTGGGCAGACGCAACCGGCCCCGCCAGTATCAGGCCGGTGAGTACCGCTACCACAACGCGCCTGGGCATCTGCATCACACCGGGAATCCTGCCGCCTCCAGCCGCGAACGGCAAGCGTGACTACTTCATGTCGAGCATTTCCCATTGGCTCCGACTCCGGTATGAAGCATCATGAGCCCACCACCAGACGGAGAATGAATCATGAACACGCCGAATGACAGGAACCCCGGACGTAGCGTTGCTGCCGTGGCCGCGGGCTTCATCGCGGTCGTGGTGCTGTCCCTTGGCACCGACGAAGTGCTGCACCTGCTCGGCGTCTATCAACCCTGGGGCCAGCCAATGCACGAGCCCAGCCTGAATGCGCTCGCGCTGGCGTACCGGTCACTCTTCACCGTCGCCGGCATGTACCTCACGGCCAGACTCGCGCCCCGTGCGCCAATGCGTCACGCCCTCATTGGCGGCGCCATTGGAACCGTCATTGCAACCGCAGGCGCCTTCGCGACCATTCCAATGAACCTCGGCCCTGCCTGGTATCCGGTTGCCCTTGCTGCGACCGCACTGCCGCTCGCCTGGCTGGGAGGTCTGTTGGCAAGGCGGACGGCGTAAGAGAGTTTGCCATCAGATAGGATTCCAAATATGGGGCTCCTATATAACAATAATAATTTATATACTTACACGCATATATGGTGCCTTTTCTAATCATCTCGCTGCCAAGAGGCCGCCGGCTATGATCTCAAAGGTTTGAAGCCGCCGCACTGCCGGAGATGCGCTTCACATCCACCGAGATGGGGAAACGAAGGCCGGCAGCGGCGGCGGCGTGTAGATTTCGGCACTCCATCGGAGTCTTTCATCTTCCGCCATCGCTGAATGCGTTCCACTGCCGTCCTTCGTACTGCGCTGGGCCTGGCCACGCTGCTCACGACGCCTGCTCTGGCGCAGCGGAGCAAGCCGGCGCTGATCGTTTTCATTACCGTGGATCAAATGCGGGCGGACTACGTGGACCGCTGGAGCAGCCAGTACGCCGGCGGCCTCGCCCGCTTCCGGAAAAGCGGCGCATTTTTCACAAATGCATATCAGGATCACGGCACTACAGAGACAGCTCCGGGTCACTCGGTGACTATGTCTGGACGCTTTCCCAGATCCACCGGCATCGTGAGCAACGCGAGCGGCGTATCGGATCCACTCGCCCCCCTGCTCACCTCCCGGGACGCGGCCGCATCGCCATTCCGGTTTCGCGGGTCGGTGCTCATGGACTGGATTCGCACCCGCAATCCACAGTCACGTGGCCTTTCCATCTCGAGAAAGGATCGTGGCGCCATTCTCCCCATGGGGCGGGCCAAGCAGAACGTCTTCTGGTACGCCACGTCCAACGGAGAATTCACCACCAGCACCTACTACGCCGACACGCTGCCTGCCTGGATCAAGGCCGTGAACGCGCGGCGGTTCGCGCAGCGCCACGCCGGCCAGTCCTGGAATCTTCTCCTGCCGTCTACGGCATATGCAGAAGCGGACAGCATTCCGCAGGAACATGCGGGCACCGATTTCGTGTTTCCACACGTTTTACCCGCCGACACCGCCCGCGCGGCAACGGAGCTGCCGTATACGCCGTTCATGGACGAGCTGGTCCTGTCCGCCGCACTCGAAGGCGTTCGCGCACTGACACTCGGCAAGGGTCCCTCCACGGACGTGCTCGCGATTTCCCTGTCGGCCTCCGACTACGTGGGCCATCGCTACGGCCCCGACTCGCGTGAGCAGCACGACAACTACCTGCATCTCGATCGCGCCCTCGGTGCGTTCATCGACTCGTTGTACAAGGTGCGCGATTCGAGCACGATTGTTTTTGCGCTCACGGCGGACCACGGCGTCACGTCCTTCCCGGAGCTCGCCGCCGCACGCGCGCACAAGGCCCCGCTGGTGCGATACGACACCAGGCCAGCCGTGGCCACAGTGCGCGCGGCGCTTCGGTCGGCCAGGGTTGACAGCGCCGCGGTCACGATCGAGAGCTCGATGATCTCGGTTGACCGCGCCGCGTTCGACCACGCGGGCGTGAAGGCGGAGCCCATTCTGCGCGCCTTCCTGGATGCGCTCCGGAAGACCCCAGGCATCGCACGCGTGGATCGTGTGCGCGAGCTGGCGATGCGTGACACGGTTCATGATGCAGTCGCACGCCGGTGGTATCACATGATTCCTCCCGACCTGCCCATCGAATATGTCTTTACGCCAGTGGAAGGCTCCTACCCGGTAAATGTTACCGCAGCAGAGCACGGGCTTCCTTACGACGACGACGCACATGTGCCTGTGCTGTTTTACGGCCCATGGTTCAAGGCGGGGCGTTATGCGACACCGGCGCTCGTCGCGGACATGGCACCAACGCTGGCACGTGTCGCCGGCGTGCCGCCAACCGAGCGCACGGACGGGCATGTGCTCGAGCAGGCACTCGTTCGGACCACGCCCAGGTAACGGTCGTGGCCGAGCGAAAGGTCAGAGGCATGTTGGGCCTGCAGCAAGCCTTTGACGAAGTGCGCTTTGGTGCTGCGCGAACACTCAACCTGCGCACCGCCATGCCAACGGGCAGCGAGGCTGCCGCGCGCCTGGAGCGCTGGCTTCGCCAGCACCACGTGCAGAAATCCGACGACGTCCTCATCATCACGGGCCGAGGCAACGGGAGCGATGGCGGGATTGCCGTGGTGCGTGAGGCAAGCATCCGCGTCTTTCACGAGCTGCGCCGCAAGGGCATCATCAAGAGCTTCACCGAGCATACTCCCGGCTCATTCGTGGTGGCGTTCGCATCCATGAACGACATGCTCGACGCCGGCAAGCGCCGCCGCGAGCAGACACCGCTGCCGCCCCCCGCCGAGCCGCCCACACTCTCCGCTCTGGGAGACGACACGCGTCGCATGCTTCGCACTCTCGCCGAGCATTCCCTCGACGCACTCGGCATGAAGGACCGCGAGCCGTTCGTGGAAACCGAGATGCTGCGGCTCTTTGGCTCATTGGCGGCCACGGTCCCCGAAGGACCGGAGCGCGAGCGGCGCCTGCGGCAGGCCATCGCATCCGCCATGAGCGAGTACGACTGAGGTGGACACCTACCTCCAGTTCGCGCTCGTCACGTTCGCGTCGGTGTTGTTCATCGTCGACCCGATTGCCGTCATTCCCACCTACCTCGTCATCACGCAGGGACAGACGGAATCACAACGGCAGGCCACGGCGAGGAGGGCCTGCATCGCCGCGGCGGTCATTCTCGTGGTGTTCGCGCTGGCGGGAAAGCGGATCTTCGGCCTGTTCGGCATCACGATGCCTGCGTTTCGCATCGCCGGTGGATTGATCCTGTGGCTGGTGGCCATGGACATGCTCCACGGCAACCGCTCCACGCAGGAAGGCACCGCCGAGATCATCGAGGGTCAGGCCAAGGACGACGTCGCGCTCACGCCCCTCGCGATGCCCATGCTCGCCGGACCCGGCGCCATCTCCACGGTCATGGTGCTCGCGAATCAGGCGCAGTCGTCCGCGCAGACGATCATCGTCTACGCGTCCATCACCGTGACGCTGTTCCTGTCATGGATCACGCTGCGGCTCGCCGAAAAGCTCGTGATCCGCATGGGCCAGACAGGAATCCGTGTGATGACACGCATCATGGGCCTCCTCCTCGCGGCCATCGCGGTGCAGTTTGTGATCACGGGAATTCGCGAAGCAATGACCCGCTGACAGATGATCGTCCTTCGCTTGGCCAAGGACGGACAAAACTCCAATCCCGTTTCTGCATGTCCCTACGACTCGCATTCGCCCTCTCTCTGACCTCCGCGGCGCTCCTGGGCGCACAGTCACTCCCCGGCTATACCCCGGCCAGCGCTGCCGCGGAACGGACGCTCGAAAGCCAGGCCATTGCCCGCCCGGATGCGGCCCGTGCGCGGGTGTTGTCAAAAGCCCTCTCCGCGGAATCGCACGTTGCCGGCACTCCTGCGCAGGTGCGCACCCGTGATTACGTGATCGCGCAGATGAAGGCGATGGGACTCGAGACGGAGTTCAAGAAGTACGACGTCTTCATTCCGCACCCGACCTCGGTGCAGCTGTGGCGCATCGCGCCCAAACCCAAAACGCTCTCGCTCGCTGAGCCGCCGGTGGCGGGTGATCCCACCTCCGCGCTTGGCCAGTATCTCACCGTGAATGGCCACAGCGGCGCTGGCGACGTCACCGGCGACATCGTCTACGTGAACTATGGCCTCATCGAAGACTATGCACAGCTCGACTCGCTGGGCATCTCGGTCAAGGGCAAGATCGCCATTGCGCGCTATGGCCGCTCGTTCCGCGGCATCAAGGCGCGCGAGGCGGAAAAGAACGGCGCCACGGCATTGCTCATTTACAGCGATCCGCAGGACGACGGCTATGTACGCGGCGACGTCTACCCCGACGGTCCGATGCGCAACAGGAATGGCGTGCAGCGCGGCAGTGTGTTCAATGGCGCCGGTGATCCGGCCACGCCAGGCTATGCGGCCGTTCCAGGCGCGCCGCGCCTGACGGAAGCGCAGATGACCATTCCGCACATTCCCGTCGTTCCCATCTCTTACGGAAATGCAAGCGAGCTGCTCGACGGTCTCAAAGGGCATGAGGTGCCGCAATCGTGGCAGGGTGGCCTGGCATTCCGGTATCATGTAGGCCCTGGCCCGGTAAAGGCACGCGTAAAGGTTACTGACGACCGCAGGACGAACGGTACCAAGCCCATTTATGACACCTTCGGCATCGTTCGCGGAAGCGAGTTTCCCGACGAGCTGGTGATCGTGGGCGGCCACCGCGACGGCTGGGGGCCCGGCACGGCGGACAACATCAGCGGTACCGTCAGCATTCTCGAGGCGGCGCGCGCGGTGTCCGAAGCGGTCAAGGCCGGTCATCATCCCAGGCGTACCATCGTCTTTGCCACGTGGGACGCGGAGGAGTGGGGTCTCATGGGCTCCACCGAATACGTGGAAGACGATTCGCTGCGCCTGATGCGCGGCGGTGTTGCCTACTTCAATCAGGACGTGGCTGCGCAGGGGGTGCGTTTTGGCGGTGGTGGGTCGCCGTCACTGCGGCCAACATTGCGCGACATCGCGCGTGCCGTGCCCGACCCGAACAAAAAGGGCAGCGTGTACGCCGAATGGCGCCGCGCCGCCGCTGTCGCAGATACGTCCGAGCCGGCGATGGGCGATCCAGGCGGCGGCTCGGACTTCGCGGGATTCTACAATCACCTTGGCATTCCGATTGCCGAGTGGGGTTTTGGTGGCGCGGGCGGCGTGTATCACTCGCAGTATGACAACTTCACCTGGATGTCCAGGTTCGGTGATTCGTCGTTCGCATATCACGCGGCCGCGGCCAGCATTGGTGCGGCAATGGTGCTTCGCCTCGCCAATGCAGACGTGTTGCCGTACGACTACGTGGAATATGCGCGCACCATGCAGCGGTACCTGCCCGCCATGGACCGCGCGCTCGCCGCAAAGAAGTGGAGCGCATCGACGACCGCACTGCACGCGTCCATCAGCCGCATGGAAACGGAAGCCGCCGCGTTCGCGTCGGCGCGTGATGCGGCGCTCGCAACTGGTGCACCGGCAAAGGAAAAACGCCAGGCGGTGAATGCCGCGCTGTTGCAAGTGGAGCGTGCACTCATTCGGCCGCAGGGGCTCAAGACGCGCCCGTGGTATCGCAACCTCATTTACGTGGCGGACGAGGACAACGGCTATGCGAACATGGTATTTCCGAGTGTGAACGAGGCCCTTCGCGCCAATGACCAGACTCTCACGAACGCAGAGCTTGCCGACCTCGCCCAACGCTTCGACGCTGCTACCCGCGCAATAGCCACTGCCCGAGCTGCCCTTCGCTGAGGTTTGTCCGCGCCGCTTGTTGCGCTTGTCATCCCGCAGCCGCTTGTTGCGGCTGTCGGGACCCCCGTCAAGCGAGCGACAGCGAGCAACCCGTCCCCCGTCAAGTGAGCGCTAGCGAACGATCCCCAAGCGAGCGCTAGCGAGCTGCCCCATAGGCCCACCACTTGCGTCGGCGAACCGTGGCTTGAAAGGAGCGCGAGCAACCATGCAGACCCAAGAACGAAATATCCTGACGGTGAGCCGGTTATCCGATGACGCGCGCGATGCACTGACGGCCTTTGCCGCCCGCGCCTCGTGGCCCAATGGCTTCCAGATCTATGATCGCGGCGCCCAGGCCGACGGCGTCTTCGTCATAGTGCGCGGACGCGTCGTCCTTCGCAGCAAAGTGCGTGCGGGGCGTGCTTTCGTACCGTGGGTCGCCACACCTGGAGAAACATTTGGCGCAGAGGGCCTCGCACCCAATGCACACTACTCCACCGCGGCCCGCGCCGACGAAGAGACCGAAACGCTCTTCCTCAGCTCGTCGAAGCTGCGCGCCTTCGTTCGTGAACAACCCGCGCACGCCCTCACCCTGATCGGGCAGGTGATGGCCGAACGGTCGGCATTGCTGGACAAGCTCCGCGAGCTGACCACCCTCTCGGTTGAACATCGCATCGTGTCCGCACTGCAGCGCATGTCCGCGCACACCGGCTTCCTGCACGCCGACGGACGCATCGAGCTGGGCGCGCCGCAGTACCGCCTGTTGTGCGAGCTCGTTGGCGCAACACGCGAGTCCGTGTCGCTGGTGCTGGGGCGGCTCACCGGTGAAGGATTTGTCGAACGCTCCGGAAGCACCTTGTTCGTGAATCCGTCAGCCCGGCTCTTCGATCGCCTCCTGGGCGGCGAGGAATCGATCTCCGTAAACGCGCTGGTGGACTCGAGGGCCGCCGCCGCCGCTCCGCCGCCGAGTTGAACGCACCGCCCGAACCGAACTGTGGCGCGCGGGCTTATATTCTCGGCCCACGCCCACATCACGGATGCCGCTCGACTCGGATCAATCACTCTCGCCGGAAGAGCTCCAGCGCTACCATCGCCACCTCATCCTTCCCGATGTCGGTGAGGACGGACAGCGCCGGCTCAAGGCTGCACGGGTGTTGCTCGTTGGTGCGGGCGGGCTCGGCTCACCCATCGCGCTCTATCTCGCCGCTGCAGGAGTCGGCCACCTCGGCGTCATCGACGCGGACGTCGTCGATACGAGCAACCTCCAGCGCCAGGTGCTGTTCGGCACCCGGGACGTGGGGAAACCCAAAGTTGCCGCAGCGGAAACGAGACTTCACGACCTGAATCCACATGTGAGCATCGCATCATTTCATGCGAAGCTCACGAGCGCGAACGCGCTGGACATCCTGCGCGGGTACGACATTGTCGTGGATGGCTCCGACAACTTTCCCACGCGATACCTCGTCAACGATGCATGTGTGTTGCTGGGGAAGCCGAACGTACACGGCAGCGTCATACGCTTCGATGGGCAGGCGACCGTCTTCGGCGCAGAGGGCGGACCCTGTTACCGCTGCCTGTTTCCCGAGCCTCCCGCGCCCGGCACCGTACCAAACTGCGCAGAGGGAGGCGTGTTCGGCGTGCTGCCTGGCCTCATCGGTGTCATACAGGCGACGGAGACCATCAAGCTCATTACCGGCGCGGGCGAGTCACTCGTGGGCCGGCTCCTGCTCGTGGACGCGTTGCGCATGCGCTTCCGGACCATCGAGCTCGAGGCAGATCCGGAATGTAGGGCATGTGGGACGCACGAAATCACCACACTTCAGGACTACGATGCGTTTTGCGGGCTCACAAGCGGCAGCACGGCGGCAACCATGACCACCGACATCGATAATGACGCGGGTCCGGGCGAAATCACGCCGGCTCGGCTCGATCAGCGGTTGCGTGCCGGCCACGCAATCACCGTCGTCGACGTGCGTGAGCCATACGAGTGGTCCATTGCCCGCATTGGCGACGCGCGGCTCATTCCGCTCAATTCACTGCCGCAAGCCGCGCATTCGCTGAGCCGTGATGCAGAGATCGTGGTGTACTGCCACCATGGAATGCGCAGCGAGGCCGCTGCTCAATGGCTCGGTGATCAGGGCTTCAATCGTGTGCTGAACCTCGTGGGTGGCATCGACCGGTGGAGTCTCGAGGTCGATCCCTCTGTCCGCCGCTATTGATGGGTCGTCCTGAGCGCAGCGAAGGACCTGCTTGTGGCCGTTCAGCGTGCTGATGCTCGCTCCTGCATTATTGGTAGCGACCGGACTCGCATACCGCGCGCGCGTGACACGCACCATCGAGCGCGAATACGCACGCCGTTTTCCGCTCGACGCGAACGGCATTGCCGAAGGCGCGCACGAGTTCACGTTGCACGGCAACACCGGCAAGGCGCTGCTGCTCCTGCACGGCTCCGGTGACTCGCCGCAATCACTTCGCTACCTGGGCGAGCAGCTCAACGCGACAGGTTACACGGTGTACGCGCCGTTGCTGCCCGGGCATGGCCGTTCACCGCGTGCCTTCGCCATGGCAACGGCCAACGACTATCACAGCGAGGTGCGCCGCGCGCTTGCGCAGCTGCGCCAGTCACACGAGTGGATCGGGCTGGTTGGACTTTCCATGGGCGGAGCGCTCGCCGCATATGCTGCGCGAGAAGCAGCCGACGTCCGCCTCCTCGTATTGATCGCGCCATATCTCGTTCCGCCCCCCCAGGTGCGGTGGGCACAGCGCGTCTCGCCGCTCTGGCGCTGGGCCGTGCCGTATCTCCGCGGCCGAGGCGAAGGCTCCGTTCATGACGTCAACGCGCGGGATGAGAGCCGGGCGTACGGATCATTCTCTGCCGCGGCGCTCACCGCGCTCGTCGATACCGCGGACGCGGGACGCGATGCGCTGTCAGCGCTCACGCTTCCCACGCTCGTCGTGAACTCGGAGACCGACAACAGGATTCCGCGCGCGTCTGCGGAGGCGGCGCTGCGGGTGTTCCGCGTACCCGTGGAATCACATTGGGTGCGCGGCTGCGGTCATGTCGTCACGGTGGACTACTGCAAGGCCAGGGTTGCGGAGCTCGTGCTGGCCTTCCTCGCGCGCCACGCCGGCGTGCTGCCGGCGTAACGCACAAGTGTGGGCAACGTCAGCCGGTCACGCGCTCGACGATGTTCTCGCCCATTTCCTTTGCTGCATCGACGCCGCTGCTCACGGCGGCCTGCGCCTGCTCCACCACCTCGGTCGCAACACGCTTCACGCGCGCCACGAGTGAGCTCGACTGCTTTCTGGCCGCACTCTTCTTTGCCGGCGCCTTGGTAACCGGCGCCTTGGTGGCCGGCGCCTTCCTGGCCGGCGCCTTCCTGGCGGGGGCCTTCTTGGCGGGGGTCTTCCTCGCAGGCGCCTTCTTCGCTGGAGCTTTCCTGGCTGGGGCTTTCTTCGCAGCGTTCTTTCGTGCCGGCGCCTTTTTCATCGCGCTCTTTTTCGCGGGCGCTTTCCTGGTGGCGGCTGCCTTTTTCGCAGGCGCCTTCTTTCTGGCAGGCATCTTTTTCGCGGCGACCTTCTTGCCGGCGGTCTTCGTCCTGGCTGCGCCCTTCTTGGCTGCACCCATCTTTGACTTTTTCTTCGCTGCCATCGCTGCGTTCTCCTCTGCCGGTAAGTGGCCGTCGGTGCTGCGCGAACTTCGTGGGGGATACATACAACAACCTGGCTATCGCATCATAGCTGATCCGCGCAGCCGATGGTAACAAGATGCGTCCAAATCGCCCGATCAGCCAGCGACAACAATTTCTCGCTGCCGGTGCACGCTCATGTCTCGGGCGCGCGAAGCGAATCGCCACGCTCCGCGGGCCACTGCATCTTGTTCGAATACGAGCCGCCAAACACCGCCGCGAGCACATCGCGCGCATCCACCGCGCGGACCACGACGTCGAGCGAATCGCCCAACCGCATCACGCGCGAAAAATCCCGGTAGCGGCCGTACGAATGGAAGAATCCCAGTGGTCCCGGACGAGTGAGCCGGCCGAGCAGGATGTCCGGCAACCCGATGAAGTGGTAGGCGTAGAAGGCGTTCAGTGTCCGGAATCGCGGCAGGTCACTCTCGATGATGCCGTGTGGCAACGAGCCATGTTTCCCCCACTGCACATCGACCGCCGGCGTTCCTCGACTGCTCCAATCCGTGTGCAGGATGACCCCGTGCCAGAAGGTCCACAGATCCGTGGGCGCGCCGCCCGGGTCATAGCCGACCCAGACCACCTCTTCGTCGGTGGGGACGGTGAATGGGATCCATGACCCATGCACGTCGTCCTGCCAGAGCAGGTGGTAGGCGATGATGGGCCTCGTGGGGTGCACCACCGCGACCGCGCGGCTGAGAGGGAACCATTCGTCGCGCTGGAGGTATAGAATCGGTGCAAGCCTGCGCGCGAGCTGGTCACCGGGGTCCGTTCGCTCGAGTGTGGCTGGTATCGGGACCGGCCGGGCGGGAATATGCGCACGGGGGCCACAAGCGGTCCCAACGCTCAGGCATATCAAGGCCGTAACCCGTACGTCAATCCGCAAGACGATGCCCCACTGTGCTTTAGGCCCTTTGAGGGTTACTATTCGTCCAGGGCGGCCCGGCGCCTCATCCAATCCGGGTCTGTGCGAAATCATTTTGGAGGGCCAATGCGCAAGCCGCGCCCGGCTACGTATAACCCAGTGCAAGCGCTACACCTGATCGCGAACGACCGGAACGGCTCGCCCTTGAGCTGCCCGTCTTGCTCCGGCCAGATCGAGCGCACGCCTGACGACTTTCCGCCGCCTCCCCGCTCGCAGGTCACCCTGCAGTGTCGTGAGTGCGGTCGCGTTGCACGCTATATCGCGGGTGCCGCGTAAGGCTCACTGGACGGAGTAGCATATACTTGCGACACGGGGCCGAGAAATCGGCCCCGTGTCGCGTTTTACATGTGGGTGCAGCGTGCCGGCAACGGTGTGCGAGATCGTACAAAAGTCGCCCCTTAAACACGTGTGCACAAAAGTTGCCATAGAGCAGGTACAGTCCCTCCCCGAGGGGTCAGAAGACCGGCTCAACTGGGGCATCACAGATATCGCTGGAAACGGGTATGAGACCACACGGTCGAGCTCGAAAACCATGCGATCAGGCTTACCAGCTCTTGTAAGAGGAACGTCTCATGGCTCGCATCAACGGCACGGTCAAGTGGTTCAACGACGCGAAGGGGTTCGGCTTCATCTCGCGCGAAGGCGGGCCCGACGTCTTCGTTCATTTCAGCGCCATTCAAGGCAACGGCTTCAAGTCCTTGGCGGAAGGGGACAAGGTCGAGTTCGAAATCGTCCAGGGACAGAAAGGCCCGCAGGCAGCAGATGTGACCAAGCCCGGCTGATCAACGCCCAAGCGAGACCTGAGACCAGACGCAGAAACCGCCAGTGGGGATCCCCCTCTGGCGGTTCTGTCTCTCCTGGCCGTTCTGACCTCACGCATGCGGGATGACACTGTTTCCCCCAAAATTGTCATCCCGCAGAAGCTGTTGCGATGGTTGTCATCTCGCAGGAACGAAGCTCCTGTCGGGAGATTGCCTGGATGCGTCGGTAGCCCGCTCCCCGCAGCGGACAGTATCTCCCGACACTCGTTCGCTCCGCTCACGCATGCGGGGATGACACCCGGCTCGGCTCAGCCGCCGGCCGCGCGCAGTGGCATCTCGATCTGTGAGCCTGGCGGTCCGCTCCGCTGATCACTGGTGGAGGTCTCCACGCGAACCGCCGCCGACCGTGCGCCCAGCAGATGCAGCGTCTGGTGGTAAAAGTGGAGCGTGTGCACAGGGGCACGCAGGCTCTCGGGGCTGGACCGCGCAATGGCGTAGCCCTCTTCCCGAACTCGGCGGGGAAGCGCGCGCGCGAGCGGATGACGCAGCAGGCGCCGAATCTCCGTTCCATTTCGCGCAAGAAGCGCGGCACACAGCCCGTCCAGGTAGTCGAGCATAACGTCCCGAGTTTGGACCTAAAGAACATATTGCTACTAATGTGCCAGACGCAAGAGGCTGGACCGCCGGAAGTCCATCAGCGTATGGGCTGTCAGGCTCCTTATTCCGTGAACAAATCAAACCGCACCCCGCGCCGGGCACCGCGACGCTTCCTGGGGGCGTACCTGAAGAGCTGCGCCGGACGGCCGCGGCCTTCGCTGTGCCACTCGTCCGTGGGCTCCACGAGGTAGCTGGCCTGGAGCGCGCGGCGAAAGCTCGCCTTGTGCAGGCGACGGCCCAACAACAGCTCGTACACGGCCTGCAGATCGCTCAGCGTGAACGTTGGCGGTAGGAGCCTGAACGCGAGCGGCGACTGGTCCACGCGCTGGCGTACGACCGCGGCCGCGCGATCCACGACGGTCCGATGCCTTGGAGCGAGTGCCGGAAGCCCGGCCAGCGGAAACCACTCGGCCTCCTCCATGGGGGCGTCGGCGCTGGCGGGCGACAGCGCGGCAATACCCACGGACACGTCGGCCTCTCCGGGATGGCGACGTCCATCACTCAGCGTGCCCACCTGCTCGAAGTAGGCCGGCGCCGTGCCAAGCGCCGCGCTTGCGATGCGGGCCGCCGCATCCTCCAACCCCTCGCCGGGCTGCGGAGCATCCCAGGGCAACGTCCATTTTTCGCGCGCGCCCACCGGGGCACGCACCAGCAGGACAGCGAGGGCATCAGCACGAGGGGAGAGAACTACGACGTCCACCGCGAGCGTCGTCCGTCGGACGGCAGGCTTGATCGGGACGTTTGGTCGGTCACGCATGTGGCGCGAATTAGTAACAATTCGTCACCAATGTCAAGGGCGTGACGTCTCGCAGCCGGTCGAAATAGTACCTAAATGTTCCGAATACCCACGACGCGCGAGAAAGGGATATACCCCATTCATGCGCTAGCGTCAACGGACGAAATGGCAGGACACCGGTAACCCGCACGGCGTGCCCGTACTCCCGTACAGGAATACAGGGACACGGGGTACATCAGCTCACGGTGTAAGCGATCTGGCAGCGGTGGAATCCCGCCGCAAACCAGTGCCATACGGCGCAACTGCCGGGATGCTGACCGGAAGCTGGCCGGTGATCGGCGCAAGGCCGAGCAATCCGTGCGCGGCCGCTCGCTGCGATAACGGCGAGGCACTCCACGCTTCGAGAAAGACCGGCGTCGCCGGCAGGTCCTGCGCGAGGTACGGATTCGCGAACGACACCAGCACCACCTTCCGTCCCGCTTTCTGCAGACCGTCAATGAGCTCCGCGAGGCCCCCCGTGGCAGACATGGTGGCCGTGCTCGACGATGCCCCAAAGTACGAGGACACGATCACCAGGTCCGACCCATCCGCCGCACGTAGCGCATTCTCCACGACCGACGGCAGGAGACGTGGTACCGGACTCGCTATGTATGCTCCTGTACCACCAGACGCCGCACCGGCCGTTGCATCGAACACCGTTTCCGGCGTCAGCACCTGCGTGCGCAACTGCGGAAAGTAGCGCTGCAGCTCCGCATTGAACGTCGTGCCCGCACTCAACTCGGCGCGCGGCGCAATGGACAGGCTCACCACCTTGCTCGTACGCGGCAACCGGCTGAACGGCACGAGGTTATCCGCGTCACGCACGAGCGTGATGGCCCGTTCCGCCACCACCCGCGCATAGGCGAGGTTGGAGCTGTCCGCCACGAGAGTACGCACGGCTTCGACGTCCACGTAGCGCTTGCGATCGAGTCCCATCTGATGCTTGGCGACCAGCAGCTTGCGCACGGACTCGTTGATGCGCGCTTCCGTAAAGCGCCCCGAGCGCACGCCGGCAACCACGGCATCAATGGCCGTTGGCACGTCGGTGGGCATCAACAGCACATCATTGCCGGCGGCCACGGCCAGCTGCGTCACCTCGGCCATCGTGGCCGTGCCGAGCGCGCCGTTCATGTCCAGCGCGTCCGTGACGAGGATGCCCTTGAAGCCCATCTGTGTGCGCAGAAGATCGTTCATCACCTTGGGGCTGAACGTCGCCGCAGTGTGCGTGGTGTCCAATGCCGGCAGATACCCGTGAAAGGTCATCACACCACGCACGCCGGCCTTCACGGCCTCGGCAAACGGGTAGAGCTCCACACTATCGAGCCTGGCGCGTGAAGCCGTCACACGGGCGAGCTCGAGGTGCGAGTTCTGCTCGGTGTCGCCATGTCCAGGAAAATGCTTCGCGGTGGCGAGCATTCCGTTGTCCTGGATGCCGCGAATGAACGCGACGCCCATGCGCGCCACGAGCCTGGGATCTTCGCCAAACGACCGCGCGCTGATGACCGGATTGCGCGGGTTGTTGTTGACGTCGAGCACCGGGGCGAACGCCATGTGAATGCCCAGCGCCCGCCCTTCGAGCGCGGTGATGCGGCCCATCTGATAGGCGAGCGCGGTGTCGCGGGTCGCGCCAATGCCCATGTTGTACGGAAACGCGGTCGCGCCGCCAAGGTCGATGGCGT
Source organism: Gemmatimonadota bacterium (assembly GCA_028287285.1). Classification (GTDB taxonomy): domain Bacteria; phylum Gemmatimonadota; class Gemmatimonadetes; order Gemmatimonadales; family Gemmatimonadaceae; genus AG11. The sequence goes on along the minus strand of JAQBPY010000294.1, from coordinate 56,204 downwards.
TGGGAATGAAGTAGCCACCGCGCGCACGAAACGCCGCACCGGTTTCCAGGTCGGCGCCGATGAGCAGGGGCACCGTCGCGGCTCGCTGCAGGGCATTCGTTTTCACGGCGATGTCGATTGGACCGCCCACGGAGATGATCGCACCGCCCAGCTTCTGCTCGCGGATCATCTTTTCGACACGGGTCCAGGCCGCGTTGTCCACGGCGGTGTAGTCGCCGAGGATCCAGGGCCAGACCATCTGTGCGGCCTTGTCGCGCAACGAGAGCGTCGACAAAACAGAATCGGCCCAGGCAGCATCGCCGCCGGAGCCGATTGTTTGGTTCCCCTGTCCTGTCGCACACGCCGTTGTTGCCGCCGCAAGCAGTACGAGCGCGGCACCGCGAAGCCTCGTCACCATGCGATGGTCCCCTGTTTGGTGGTGTCCACGTCTTCCTCGCCGCCCTTCTTGAACAGGAACGCGTCCATGTTCTTGGTGAGGAAGCTGCGGGCCTGCGGGTCCATCACGTTGAGGCCGTAGTGGTTGATGAGCATGGTTTGCTGCTTCAACCACAACCCCCAGCACTCGGTGCAGATCTCGGCCGCCGCCCGCGCGCCGATGGTGCCGGGAAAGGGCTGGCGCTCGAAGCCGGCCCTGGTTTCGCCGCAGCGGGCGCAGGCAACGATGGCAGGCATCAGGTGCCCTCGACCGCGAGCTCGTCTTTTTTCAGTGCCGCCGAGCCGTAGTTGCGCGCGTACTCGATCTTGGCCAGGCCAATGAGCTTAAGCGCGCGAATGTACACCCAGCCGATGTCGAGCTCGAACCAGCGTGCCTTGAACTTGGCGCTCTTGGGGTCCGCGTGATGGTTGTTGTGCAGTTCCTCGCCGCCGAGCCAGATGGCGATGGGCGAGATGTTCCGGCTTTCGTCCTTGACCTCGAAGTTGCGATAGCCCAGTGCGTGGCCGATGCCGTTGATGACGCCGGCGGCACAGAGGGGAATCCACAGCATTTGCACCGCCCAGACGGCGGGGCCGGCGAAAAAGCCAAAGAGGTAGACGTCGATGGCAAGCATGAAGAACACGCCCGTCCAGTTGAGCGGCGTGAGGAGGTGCCGCTCGAGCCAGTCGTTGGGGGTGCCCTTGCCGTATTTCTCCAGCATGCCGGGCTGGCGCACGGCCTTGCGGTAGTAGAACGCGCCCTTGAGCATGATCTCGCGCAGGCCTTCCATCACGGGGCTGTGCGGATCGCCCTCACGGTCGGCAAAGGCGTGGTGCTTTCGGTGGCACGCGACCCATTCCTTGGTCACGATGGCCGTGGTGAGCCACAGCCACAGCCGCATGGGCGTGGCCGCCAGCGCGTGCAGACGGACGCCGCGGTGCGTTTGCGCGCGGTGCAGGAACAGCGTGACACAGACGTTCGTGATGTGACCCGCCACGACGACGAACAAAACGGGCATCCACCACCGGTGCGCCCAGGCGCCAAATTCTGGCATCAATGACTCCACTCTCTCGTGTAGCCCGAAAGCTAACAACCTGCCGCCCCCTCACAAAAGCGGAGTCTGTACGTTCCCCTCCCTTGCTGAGCGGGGGAACGATTCGTACCCTCCTCGACGACATGTCACGACGCGCAAGGGAACCCCACCAGGCCCACCAGCCGGCTGATCTCACGCCGCCACCCGCTCCGCCGGCCGGGCGCGCGGCGCAAAAGGCGTCTACCGTGGGGACGCTGCGGTATTTTGCCCGGGCGGCGGCGCGCGCGGAGGATTTCCAGCGCCGCTTCCCCCGCAAGCTCACGGTGAGCGCGCTGGGCATCGGCACCTACCTGGGTGACTGCACCGACGCCGAGGACGACCGCTACCGTGCGAGCGTCCATGAGGCCATCACCTCCGGCATGAACGTCATCGACACCGCCAGCAACTATCGCTGCCAGCGGTCGGAGCGCGCGGTGGGCCAGGCCGTAGACGAAGCAATTGCGTCGGGCGATGTGCGCAGGGACGAGTTGCTGATCTGCACGAAGGGAGGGTACGCGGCGCTGGATGGGGAGCCGCCGGCGTCCCGCGATGCCTATCAGGCGTGGCTGGAGGCCACGTTTTTTGCGCCCGGCATCATCCTGCCCGAGCAGCTGGTGCGTGGTGGGCATTCGCTCGCGCCGCGTTTCCTGGCGCACCAGCTCGACCAGAGCCTCGCGAACCTCGGTCTCCAGACGATCGACATCTACTACCTGCACAATCCGGAGGAGCAGCTGCTGTCGGTGGACAGGGATGCGTTTCGCGTCCTCATGCGCGATGCCTTCGCACTGCTCGAGGAACGCTCGGCTGCCGGCGACATTGCCGGCTACGGGTGCGCCACGTGGATGGGGTTCCGCGTGCCGCCCGAGCACCGGCAGCACCTGACGCTGGCGGAGCTGATCGCGATTGCCCGGGAGGTAGGCGGAACGGCGCATCATTTTCGCGCGGTGCAGCTGCCGGTGAATCTGTCCATGCCCGAGGCCGCGCGCCTTGCCACCCAGCCGCTGGGCGGAAAGCTCGTTCCCTTTCTCGAAGCTGCCGATGCACTTGGTGTTGGGGTGGTGGCGAGCGCGCCCATCATGCAGGGCCGCCTGGCGGAGAATCTGCCCGATGCAGTGCGTGAGCTGTTCCCGGAATGCACGACGGATGCTCAACGGGCGCTTCGGTTTACGTCGTCACTGCCCGGAATTCATACAGTGCTTGCCGGGATGCGAAGCACCGCCCACGTCCGTGAGAATCTCGCCGCGTGGGCGACGGAATAACACCCGCGCATCACGGTCCGGACGGTCGATTTCGAAATCCATGGCCTGACAGTGAGCCTCGTGGGTTCCGGGACGTCCTCCGTTGGACGCTCGAGCGTCGCAAGCAAGAGCACGTACCCAGCCCGGCCTACGGCTCTCAAGCCACCGCATTGCCGGCCTTTGTGCATCCGCGTGGTGAGGCCGGGACATGTACGGCGACGTGGGTCGGTCACTCCACCATCCTGATCCAGCTTGGGGCCCTGAACATCATCACGGACCCGGTGTTCAGCGAGCGGGCGTTTCCGGTGCAGTGGATGGGGCCGCGCCGGCTGATGCCGCCGGCCGTCGATATCGGTGCGCTTCCTCCGCTGGACGTGGTGCTGCTGTCGCACAGCCACTACGATCATCTCGACAAGCCGGCCGTGAAGCGCCTCGCCCGTGAGCATCCACAGGCCACGTGGGTCGTGCCGCTTGGTCTTGGCGCCTATGTCCGTGCGTGGGGAGTGCGGAACATCCACGAGCTGGATTGGTGGCAGTCCGCCACGGTGAAGGGGTTGAAGGTCACCGGCACGCTCGCGAGGCATTTCAGCGCCCGGCGTGCGGGTGACCGGAACCGGACGTTATGGTGTGGCTATGCGTTCGAGGCAGAGGGAAAACGCGGCTACTTCGTTGGTGACACGGCATACCATCCCGAGTTCGGCGCGGTGTCGGCGGCGTGCGGGCCGTTCGATCTGGTGATGATGCCCGTGGGCGCGTACGATCCGCGGTGGTTCATGCATGTGGTGCACGTGGACCCCGACGAGGCGGTGCAGGCGTTCACGGATCTCGTGGCCAGGCATCCCAAGGCGCCGCTCCCGTTGATGCTGGCCATCCACTGGGGGACGTTCCGGCTGACGGATGAACCAATGGACGAGCCTCCACGGCGTGCCGCCACTGCATGGGTCCAGCGCGGCTACGATGCGTCGCGCCTCTGGGTGGCGCGCTTTGGAGAAACGCGCGCATGGTGACGGAGCGCCATGCGCGTTTTGTCGCAAGCACGCCAGGCAGCATTGGCAACCTGGGGCCAGGCCTTGACGTCGTGGGCTGCGCCATTGCCGGATTGCGCGATGAGGTAGTTGCCGAGTGGTGGGATGCGCCCGGTGTGACCGTGCTGGACCCGGGGCACGCCGATCTCCCGCGTGCCGCTACGCGACATGCTGCGGCCATTGCGTCGGCTGCCGTCTCCTTTGCGGCGGGCCGGCACGGTGTTGTTGCGCCGGCGCCGGGCATTGCGCTGACGGTGCGCAAAGGACTTCCGCTGTCGGGAGGGCAGGGGGGAAGCGCGGCATCGGCGGTGGCTGGCGCCGTGGCCACGAATGCGTTGTACGGTGATGTCCTGGACGTGAATGCAGTGCTCGAGTGCTGTCTTGTTGCCGAGGCGAAGGTCGCGGCGCGACACCTCGACAACATCGCACCTGCACTCTTTGGTGGGATTACGCTCATTCGCTGCATCGACCCCATCGACATCATTCGTCTGCCCGTGCCTGCCAAATTGCGGATCATTCTCGTGCACCCCGCACAGCGGCTCTCGACGTCGATGGCGCGCCGCGCGTTGCCGAAGTTGGTGCCGTTGTCCGATGTGACGCACCAGCTCGCACAGGTGGGGGCCATGATCGCGGCCTGCTACACGAACGACGTTGGACTGTTGGGCCGCGCAATCGATGACCGCATTGCCGAGCCGGCGCGTGCGCCCATGATTCCTGGCTTCATGGAAGCAAAGCGCGCAGCCATGGCGGCTGGGGCACTCGGCGCATCGATATCGGGGGCCGGGCCCACGGCGTTTGCGCTTTCCGATGATGCGGACGTGGCGCAGCGCATTGCTCGCGCGATGAGCGAGGCGTACAGCGTGCTGGGGATCGAGTGTACGGCGACGGTGACAGAAGTTGATGTGGAAGGAACGACGGTTCGGCGGTTATGAATGTCGTCCTTCGCTTTGCGCAGGACGACAAAAATTATCCTTACGCAGCGACGACATGATTGGACAAACACAGGTAAAATGCGCCGACTGCAACGGCACGTACGCGTCGGACACCAGCCTTTCCACCTGCAGCAGCTGCAGCGGCCTGCTGAGCGTCGAGCACGATCCTGATACGGCAACGCTGAAGCAGCTGTTCGACAATCGCGCCACGAAAATCGGTGTTGGCAGCACCGCAAGGGAACGGTCCGGCGTCTGGCGCTTTCGTGACATCGTGCTGGACGCAAGCGACGACGCCATTGTCAGCCACCCCGAAGGCAATACCCCGCTGCTGCGCCGAGAGGCAGTCGCCGCGTACGCGGGTGTCAACGGCCTGCTCATCAAGCACGAAGGCCACAACCCCACGGGATCCTTCAAGGACCGCGGGATGACTGTTGCCCTGACGCAGGCGCGCCGCATTGGCGCGCGCGCCGTGGCGTGTGCGTCCACCGGCAACACCTCGGCCTCACTGAGTGCGTATGCGGCGCACGCCGGTATCCCCAGCTTTGTATTCGTGCCGGAAGGCCAGGTCGCGGGCGGAAAGCTCGCCCAGACCGTTGCGTACGGCGCGCGGACGCTCAGGATACGCGGGGACTTCGACGACTGCCTGAGATTGGCGCGCGACGCGAGCGACAAGCTGGGCGTCTACCTCGTGAACTCCGTCAACCCATTTCGCATCGAAGGGCAGAAGACCATCATGCTCGAGCTCCTGCAACAGCTCGAGTGGAACGCCCCGGACTGGATTGCGCTGCCTGCCGGCAACCTTGGCAACACCTCCGCCTTCGGGAAGGCGCTCGTGGAAGCACACCGATGGGGGTTGATCAACAGTATTCCGCGGCTACTCGCCGTGCAGGCATCCGGAGCTGCTCCCTTTGCGCAGTCATTCGCGAATCATTTTGCGGAGCGCATCAGTGTGCGCGCGGAAACACGCGCGACGGCCATTCGCATTGGTGATCCGGCGTCGTGGGACCGTGCCGTCCGCGCAATCGAAGCAACAAATGGCGTCGTCGAATCCGTTACGGACGACGAGATCTTTGCGGCCAAGGCGGTAATCGACCAGTGCGGCGTGGGGTGTGAGCCGGCGAGCGCCGCCAGTGTTGCCGGTGTCCGCGCACTCGCCGCTCGTGGCGTGATTCACCGCGACGAGCGTGTCGTCGCGGTGCTGACTGGCCACCTGCTCAAGGATCCGGGCGGCGGTCCAGAAAGTGACAACACCGCCCTGACCACCGACGAAGCGCTCACGCTGCTCGAACGCACGGTGGCTACGGCACCCAATCGGCGATAAAGAGATTCGTCTCGCCGGCTTTGGCGTCATGCCGGTTGGACGCCCAGATGATTTTCTTGCCGTCGGGGCTGAACATGGGGAAGCCGTCAAAGCTTTCCTGCGTGGTGACCTGCTCGAGCCCCGAGCCATCGAGGTTGATGAGGAACAGATCGAAGTTCCCGCTGCGCGGCTGCCTGTAGTTCGACGAGAAGATCACGCGCTTGCCATCGGGAGTCCACGACGGCCCGAAGTTGGCGCCGCCTAACTGCGTGATCTGCTTCTGGCCGCTGCCGTCGGCGTTCATGACCCAGAGCTCCATCTTGTTCGGGCGCACGAGCCGCTGCGCGAGCAGGTCGCGATAGACGGTCAGGGAATCACCAACCGGATGCCACGCGCGATAGATGATCCTGGAGCCGTCCGGCGACCACCACGGACCACCATCGTATCCAGGCGTGGTCGTGAGACGCTTGAGGTCACTGCCGTCGATGTTCATGGTGTAGATGTCCAGATCCCCGTCCTTCAACGACGTGAACACGAGCTTCTTTCCATCGGGTGAGACGACCCCTTCTGCCGTGTACACGCCGTAGCTGGTCAGCCGCTTGAGCTCAGTGCCATCCACACGCGCCGTGTAGATGTCGTACGGATCGAGGCGCCAGACATAGCCCTTGGACGGATCGGGCTTTTCGGGGCAGTCGCGCTGCTCGGCATGCGAGGATCCGAACACGACGCGCTCGTCATTCTGGAAAAAAAAGCCGCACGTCGTCTTGCCCGTGCCGGTGGATACCTTGTGCAGCTCGGAGCCGTCAACGTTCATGACGAATTCCTGGTCGCACGACCGGCCGTCGCGGGTGCTCTGGAAGATCAGCTGCCTGCCGCTCGCACTGAAATACGCCTCGGCATTTTCGCCGCCGTTGGTGAGCTGGCGAATGCTGCCCAGGTGACGCTCGCCCGCTTCCGGCGCAATCATGGTGCGGCTGCCCGAGGATCGCATTCCGCAGGACAGGGTGCTCGCGGCAATGGCAGCGACGAGCAACGAATTTGGAAGAGTTCGCATACGCGAACTAATGTAAAACGACGGCGCTACTTGTGTGGCTGCGCCGCGGCGAGGGTAAAGAGATCGCGCTGGGTGCTGCCTTTCTCCATCAGCTCCAATGCCTTCCGGAGCGGCGCGTCGAAGGCGAGGTCGCGGCGCTTGGCCGTTGAATCACCCCCCACGAAGCGGGCGACGCGCTGCTCGAGGACGCGGTCCACATAGCGCTGCGCGGCATCGAACTGCGCGCGGGTGACCACCACGCCCTTGGCCACCAGCCGCGTGAACAGCTCATCACGCCACTGGGGCTGCACGGTAAAGTCTTTCGTGGCGCCGCGGGACAGCTCCAGGGCGTAGTCGGCGATCATCACATAGACCTCCTGCGACTTGGGCGCGAGGAGCTTCGCAAAGGTCTGTTCCGCCGCGGTGAGCGTGTCGTCGCGGACAAGGACGTCAGGCGCCACACCGCCGCCGCCATATACCACACGCCCCGCATCGGACTTGAACGACGGCCGCGCCTTTTTCTTCGCTTCCGTCTCGAGCGAATCGGGCTCCGTCTCCACGAACTTTCCATTCACGAACTTCCGCTCACGCTGAATACTCCGGCCACTTGGCGTATACCACTTGGCCGACGTGATCTTGAGCGCCCAGCCGCCGCCGAGCGGATAAATGGTTTGCACGAGCCCCTTTCCGAAGCTCGTGGTGCCCACCACCAGCGCGCGGTCATGATCCTGAAGCGCACCGGCCACGATCTCGCTCGCCGAGGCAGTGTATTCGTCGGTGAGGACGGTGACCGGCAGGGCAGGAAAGGCGGGACTGCCCTTGGTGGTGTAATTCTGGGCTTGGTTCTGGCGCCCGCGCACGCTGACGATTTCCTGTCCACCCTCGAGAAACAGGTTGGACATCACGATGCTCTGCTCCAGGATGCCGCCGGGATTTCCGCGCATGTCGAGCACCACGCCCTTGGCACCCGCCTTCTGGAGATCCGCCACCGCCGATTTCACCTCGGCAGCGGCGGTCTCGTTGAAGCGCTGCACCGGTACGTATCCGATCTTGTGGTCGAGCACGATCGCGTAGGGCACCGCAGGGATGTGAATGACCTGGCGCGTGAACGTGGAGACGATTGGCTCAGGGATTCCCGGCCGCCCGAATTTCACCGTGACTTTGGTGCCGGCAACGCCAATGAGGTAGTCCGACACCTGCTGCGTCTTCCACCCGCGCGTGGACAGCGAATCCACGAACAGGATCTTGTCGCCCTCCCGAATGCCGGCCGCTTCGGCCGGGGTATGCGGGAACACCTTGCTGATGGTGATGGCGCCCTGCTGATCCTCGATCTGCATGCCGATGCCGGCGTATTTGCCGTTGGTCTGCTGCGAAAAGCTCGCGAGCTCCTTGGGCGAGAACAGCTCGCTGTACGGGTCGTTGAGCTCCTTCACCAGCCCACGCGCGGCTTTTTCGTAGAGTGACGCGGTGCTCACCGTGTCGACAAAGCGCTGCGATACCAGACCGAGCACCTGATCGAGGGTGCGCGCACCGTCGCCCGCCTCCTGATCCTGCACCAGGAAGCCACCGACGACGAGGGGAAGTGCGAGCAGCGCGAGAAAAACGGGACGACGACGCATGAACAACTCAGCTGAAAAAGAAATCGCTCCCTATCAATACTTCGCGCGACAGCGGGAGTTCCGGTATGGTCAGGCCGGCCGTGATCCGAGCACGTAATCAACGAACCATTCGCGCTGTTGCTGGCGAATGACGGCGTTTCGCAAAATCCCGGCCGAGGTGAGCATGTCGTGCGCCGGCTGGAGCACCCGCTGGAGGTGTGATGGATACCGCTGCGCCAACGGCATGAGCTCCGCCAGCCGGTCGAGCGCGATGCGCCAGGTGAGACGTTCTTCCTCGCGCGCCACCTCGAGCAGCCGGTAGAGCCGCCGCGCCACGGGTGACGTCAACGCCCAGTAGCTCGCGGCCGACAGGCTCACCACATGGCCTGCCGCGAGGTTCTCGCGCACGATCGCCGACAGCACGACCCTGGCCACGCCGGGCTCCGCGTCCGTCATGGAATGGAAGAGCGTCAACTGCTCGCGATCGGTCGTGCGCTTGCGTTCCACGGCTACCGCGGTGAGCAGGGTGAACCGGACATCGCTACGCCCGCCCCCGGCGACACTCTCGTAGAGCCCCTGCGACTCGAGCATGGTACGCTCCAACCGGCCAAGCGAGCTCCGAAGCTGCTCGTAGGTGCTTCCGTCCACTCGTCGTCCAATGGAGCGCAGGAAGGCATGGAGTGGAAAGGTGAGCACGCCGTCGGCCGGCTCGCCGGCCTCCTGGTACCGGCGCAGAAGCTCGACGTACACATCCTGATCAAAGGTGCCCGGTAATCGGTCACCTGGGCTCGGCAACACACGCCAGCGCCGCCCCTCTTCGTCCGAGAGCGCGATGGTTCCGTCGTCGGCGGAGTCGCTGAGCCGGAAAAAGGGCAGCGCTTCGAGCGACCGGTCCAGCCGGATCGCCCTCGAAACAGCTCGGCGCCGAGCCACGGCGGTCACGCGATGGTGTGTCTCAGCGGATGGGAATGGTTTGGCCGGTAACGGCGCGGGCGTCTTCGGAGCAGAGCCACAGTACGACCTTTGCCACATCCTCGCGCGACACGTAGGCGGCGTCCGGACCCATGGAGGCCAGGTTGGCCGCCGTGCGGATGGAGATTGGCGCAACCGCATTGGCGCGGACGCCACGGGGTGCTTCTTCCTGCGCGATGGTCTGCATCAGCGATACGAGCGCGCTCTTGGCCGCCGCGTATGCCGACATCCCGGACGTCTTGCCTCCGGGCAGGATCGTCTCGGCGGCAAAGAAGACGATGGCGCCCCTGGATGCACGCAGGAGGGGCAGGAAGGCGCGCGACGTGAGATAGGCGGTGGTGGCGTTCAGGGCGAACTGGCGCGTCCACAGGCTGGCGTCGCTCTCGACGACCGGGCCGCTGGTGGTGAAGCCGCCGGCCAGGTGGACGAGCGCATGGACGCGCCCACCGGTGGCCTCGCGTACACGTTCCGCGAGGGAGGCCACGGAATTCTCGTCGGTAAGATCGACGCCAAGGCCCGCGGCGCGGCGGCCGGCGGCGAGGAGGGCGTCTGCGCGGGCACGCGCTTCACTCTCCTGGCGATCCACCAGAAAGACCCGGGCTCCGAGCTCCGCAAACGCCGCAGCGACTGCCTCACCGACCTGCCCTTCTCGCCCCACTCCCGTGAGCACGATGCTGCGTCCGGCGAAATCCATGCGACTCCAGTTGGGAAGAAAACAAGGCAGGCCATAACCGGGCTCGGCCTGCTGGCATGAAGTATGTGATGTCGAAGCCCCAAATGCGAAAGACCCTGAGACTCAAACGGCTTGGCGTGGTGTTCGGTGTCCTGAGTGTAGGCACTCTCGCGCTGGCCGGTATCCTGTCCATCACGCGCGGGACACCGGTCAAGACTGTCGTGGCGATTGGTGACAAGGACGGCGCTCCCGCCCCCGAAGACTCCCTGTTCTCGCGCGCCATGGAACTCTATACCAGCCTGCACCTGACGACCGGCAACGCGGTAGAGCAGGTGAACAACGGCTCGGTCTATGATCGTCTATGGCCCGATCTGCGCGCTGCGCGTCACACCATCACCGTGCAGATGTATTACGCCAAGCCTGGTGCGGTGGCGGATACGATGGCCAAGATTCTCGCGGAGCGAGCGCGTGCCGGCGTGCGCGTGCTGCTGGTGCTGGACGCATTCGGGTCGGCGAATCTCAAGAAATCATGGGCCGACAGCCTTCGGGCGGCACACGTGGAGATTGGCCTGCTGCGGCAGCTGCACTGGTATTCGCTGCACAATGCCACGGACCGCTCGCATGTGCGTGTAGTAGTCGTTGATGGAGAGGTCGCCTACACGGGTGGCTTTGGGTTGGCGGACTACTGGCTCGGCAATGGCGCGTCGGAAGGCCAATGGAGAGACAGTAACGTGCGATTTGAAGGGCCCGCCGTCATGGGTCTGCAGGCCGCATTTGCCGCAGCGTGGGCCGAATGTACCGGCGAATTGATCTCCGGCGACATGTACTTTCCCAAGAAGGCATTCACCACGGTGGATGGTGGCGTCGTTGCCGGTGTGCTATTCACCTCACCGACCACCGGGAGCACGCCGGCCGAGCGGTTCAATGCCCTTTCCATTGCCGGTGCGCGGAAAACGCTCTATGTCACCAATTCCTACTTCGTGCCCGACGATGACTTTCGGCGGCTCCTGGAGCAGGCGCGGAAGCGCGGGGTCGACGTCCGCATCCTCACGGTGAGCAAGAACACCGACGTGAAAACGACCTGGTGGGCCGGCCGCTCACGCTACGAAGAGCTGCTCAAGAGCGGTGTGCGCATCTACGAATACCAGCCGGCGATGATGCACTCCAAGACGTTCATCGTGGATGGGGTGTGGGGCTCGATCGGGTCGATGAACTTCGACAACCGGTCGCTCGCGTTCAACAATGAGTCCAACCTGGTGTTCCTGAACCCGAAGCTCGGCAGCGAGATGAATGCGACGTTCATGGACGACGTCACGCGCTCCTCGGAGATCACGTTGGCGGAGTTCAGCAGGCGTCCGTGGTATGATCGCGTCATCGAGCGTGGGGCGGCCGTGCTTTCGCGGCTGCTGTAGGCGCTTACAGGCGTGTGGCACGGTGGCCACGCGATCTGCAACCAATTTCCCGACAGGCGCTTCGCGCCTGCGGGATGACAGTTATTGGGGGCCACGACCTGTCATCCCGCAGGAGTGAGCGGAGCGAGCGAGTGTCGGGAGATACTGGACGGGTCCTGCGGCACGTTTGGCCACGCGATTTGCGACCAATCTCCCGACAGGCGCTTCGCGCCTGCGGGATGACAGCTATGGCAAACCGCTCACACGGGATGACATTGTTGCGACCGCTGTCCGAACGACAACCTACCGGATATCAGCCCGGCCAAGCGCGGCACGAACGGCTTCGCGCATGGCGACCAGGGCGTCATCGCGGGCGGCAGGAGAATCGTCGCGAACGTGGATCTCGATGCCATCGGCCACCGGCACGCGACGCCAGCTCGCCGAACGCTCGTCATCGGTGTTGCGGACGGCACGATCGGCGTGCGCACCCAGCGCCGGCGCCAGCGACGCAGCCACCCGGCGCTCGAGCATGTCGCCGGTGGTTTCCTTCATCTCCAGCTTGATACCGTCCAGCGTCGCACCTTCACGCTGACGGATCTTGATGGACAACAGCTGGAGGAGGTGCCGGTAATTGTACGTGGCCGCCGTGCCGGCCCCCTTGGGCCGGTCGAGCAGACCATTCGCGACATAGAACCGCACCGACCGGGCACTGGGCGCAGAACGCGCAGACGCATTCGTGGGCCGAATGCCGGCCGCGTCAACAAGCGCCGTGACATGCGCCGCAAGACCACGCGCATTCCACGGGGCATGACGCTCATGCGCACGCAGCAGCGCAACGGGAGAAGGTGTGGGTTCCGGCATAGCGCCGGAAGATAACAGAAGCCGCAGTCAGTGGCGACACAGGCGGCAGGCAAGCGCCAGTGTCCGGAAACCGGTCACATCACCGCGTCAAACCGCTTCAGCTTCTCGAGCAGGGTGGAGCGGGCAATTCCAAGGAGCTTGGCTGCTCGTAACTTGTTGCCGCCCGTGGACTTGAGCGCCTCTTCAATTGCCCGGCGCTCGGCCTCGATCATCGTGGTTCCAGATGTTTTGTGCGATATCGTACTATTCGTGTCGAGCGCACGCAGGGCAACATTTTCGCGCCGGGTACGAACAAGCTCCCACGTGCGAAGCAGCGACGCTTCCAGGGCGTCGAGACGAACGGGCTTTTCCAGATAGTCCACCGCACCGCTGCGCATGGCCTTGATGGCCGCAGACACATCGGAGCGGCCGGCGAGCATCACCACGCCCACCTGCGACGCATGCAGCCCAAAGGACTCCAGCAACGCGAGGCCCTCGCCATCCGGCAGGCGCAGGTCCACGAGCACAATGTCCGGCGCACGCTCGCCCGCGAGGCGTATGCCTTGGGCCGACGACTCCGCGACGCGCGCGTCGTGGCCCAACGTCGACAGAAATTCCGCGAGTGTTTCGCGGACGGAGCGTTCGTCATCGATGACGAGAACGGACAACATCATGTGACGACACCCGTGCCGATACAACGCACAACGGGGCGCAGCCGCGTGGGCCACACCCCGTTGCGTGTTACCAGGTCCACGGCCTTACCGGCGACCGCTCTTCGCCGCCTTTTTGGCCGCACCCTTTTTTGCCGGCGCTTTCTTTGCCGGCGCCTTCTTCATGGGCGCTGCCTTTTTCGCGGCCTTTTTTGGAGCAGGCGCAGACTTCTTTGCTGCCGCCTTTTTTGGAGCGGACGCAGACTTCTTTGCCGGTGCCGCCTTTTTGGCCGGAGCCGCCTTCTTCGCGGGCGCAGCCTTCTTGGCGGGAGCCTTTGCGGGCGCCTTGGCCGGTGCCTTCTTTGCCGGCGCAGACTTGGCTGCCGGCTTTGACGCTGCCTTGGCCGGAGCAGCGGACTTGGCCGGAGCGACGGACTTGGCCGGTGCCGCGGCCTTTGCCGGTGTCTTCGATGCTGCAGCCGGTTTGGCCGAAGCCGCAGACTTCGCAGGCGCCGCCTTGGCCGGAGCCGGCGAGGCCGGCGAGATGGGACGTCCGCTGCCCCCCGACTTGGGTGCACGCGCCACCACGAGCGGACTCTCCTCTTCCTCGTCGTCGCCCTCGACTACGGGTGTCGCGAGTCCGTCCTCGTCCTCGTCATCCGAATCGTCAGTGCTGTCCCACAGGTCGTCACTGTCGTCCTTGTGGGTGGTCCAGCCTCCATCCTCCTCGTCGTCGTCATCGTAGGACGACGAGCCACCACCGCCGCCGTAGCCGAGATCGTCGACATCATCATCACGATCGGAGAATCGGAGCTCTTCGTTCAAATCGTCACCGCGCGGCATCACCGCCTCCTCTGGAGATTAGGACAGTCGGACCTGAGTGTCGATCCGGATGTCGCGGCCCCGGTGCACGTCGTGTGCCCGCCGGAACGCGCCATCACTTTCAACACATTCACCCTTCTACGTCCGTGCGCGGAATTCGTCAAGAAGAAATAGCGCGCGCGGTCACTGCACCCACGAAGCCCACGCAACAATTCAATCGCCAATCGCAGGCTCCGGCAACGTCCCACGTGCCTCGTGCTCCGCCGCGGAGGTGAGCTTGGAGCTCACCCAGGCGCCAAAGTCATCCAGGTACGTGTACATCACCGGCACCACGAACAGCGTGAGCAGCGTGGAGGTAATGAGCCCACCAATGACGGCCCGCGCCATGGGTGCCCGCGCCTCCGCACCCGCCCCGATGGCCAGCGCGAGCGGCGCCATGCCGAAAATCATCGCCACCGTTGTCATGATAATCGGGCGCAGGCGAATGCGTCCGGCCGACAACAATGCCGACGCCCGCTCGTTCCCCTCGGCGCGCAGCTGGTTCGCGAAATCCACCAGCAGAATGCCGTTCTTGGTGACGAGCCCCATGAGCATGATGATGCCGATCATCGTCATCACGTTGATGTTGCCGCGTGTTACCAGCAGCGCGAGTACCACCCCGATGAAGCTCAGCGGCAGGGCGAGCATGATGGCCAGCGGCTGCAGGAACGATCCGAACAGCGACGCGAGGATGAGATAGATGAACACGACCGCGAGGCCGAGGGCGCTCAGTACGTAGCCCTTGGTCTCCTCGAGGTTCTGGACGTCGCCGGTGAAGACCGCGTGATAGCCCGGCGGCAGGCCAATGCTGTCGATGGCGATCTGCACACGTTTGGCGACGTCGCCCATGGCGTAGCCCGGCAGCACGCCGGCGCGGATGGTGACCTGCTGCTCCAACTGGCGCCGCTCGATCTGCTGGGGCCCCACACCGGCCCTCACCTCCGCGACCTGCGACAGCGGGACCATCGACGGCAGGCCATTCTTCGCGTCCATGAAGGTGCTGGCCACCGGCAGCTGCGACACATCTTCGGCCGACGCGCGCAGGGAATCCGGGAAGACCACGACGACGTCATGCGAGAAGCCCTGCGTGTCTTCCCAGGTGGTCGCACGCTGCCCCGAGAAGAGCGGCTGGAGGGTCGCGGCCACGCTGCCCACGCCAAGACCTGCACGCCAGGCTTCCTGGCGATCCACGCGAACGTCGAGCTGCGGGATGTCGCCGTCCTCACTGGAGTTGGGCTCGGCCACACCTGGCACCGATTTGACGGCCTGCAGCGTGCGCTCCGCGGCAATCTTGAGGCGCGAGGCCTCGGGACCCTGGATGTTGACCTGGATGGGCTGCTGGCCGCGGCTGAAGATGGACGACTGGCCCGTGATGGACGGGCGCACGCCGGGAATCTGCTTCAACTTGCCGCGGAGATCGCCCTGAATGGCCGCGAGCGAGCGTTTGTGGCCCGGCTTGAGGCGGACAAAGATGCTGCCCTGGTTGGGTGTGCCGCGAAAGCCGCCGCCCACGGAGAGGTAGGTGAAGTCGGCCTCGGGCTGCCCCTGGAGGAACATGGCGATCTCGTGGCCCTTCTCCATCGAGTAGTCGATGCGCGAGCCCGGGGGGGTGCGGAAGCCGACGCTGAATTCGTCGCCGTTGACGTCCGGCATCCAGGTGAAACCGAGCCTGGGAATGATGTAGAAGCTCGCAACGATGGTGGCGGTGGCGACGCCAAGCACGGTGAGGCGATGCGCGAGCGCCCAGGTGAGCCACCTGGGATACCTGTCCGCCACGCGCTCGAACCAATCGTTGAAGGCGAATGCCCCGCGACGAATGAAGTTCGCCTTTTTCCGCTGCGCGGCCTGGTGCTCGCCGCCGTCGTTCGACGCATGCTCCACCTCGGGATCGGCCCACTTGCTGGAGAGCATGGGGTCCAGGGTGAAGCTCACGAACAGCGACACGAGCACCGCGAAGGCGACTGTTACGCCGAACTGGAAGAAGATCTTGCCAATGATACCGCCCATGAACGCCACGGGAATGAACACGGCGATGACGGCAAAGCTGGTGGCCATGACGGCGAGGCCGATCTCACTCGTGCCTTCGCGCGCCGCGGCGTCGTGGCTTTTGCCCATCTCCAGGTGCCGCACGATGTTCTCGCGCACCACGATGGCGTCGTCGATGAGCAGGCCAATGGCGAGCGACAGCGCGAGCAGGGTCATGGTGTTCACCGTGAAGTTGAACAGCCACATCACGAAGAACGCGCTGATCATCGACACGGGGAGGGTGAGCCCCGTGATCACCGTGGAG
Source organism: Gemmatimonadota bacterium (assembly GCA_028287285.1). Classification (GTDB taxonomy): domain Bacteria; phylum Gemmatimonadota; class Gemmatimonadetes; order Gemmatimonadales; family Gemmatimonadaceae; genus AG11. The sequence goes on along the minus strand of JAQBPY010000294.1, from coordinate 39,914 downwards.
CGCCACGAGTTGAGGAACAGGTAGATGATCATGATGGTGAGGATCGCACCGAGCACGATCGAGACTTCGACGTCGACGAGCGATTCGCGGATGCGCTTGGAGTCGTCGCGGACGAACGCCAGGTGGATGTCGGCCGGGAGCTGCTTCTCCAGCTCGATCACGGCGGCGGTTACGGCATCCGCGACCTCGACTGTGTTGGAGCCGGAGATCTTCAGCACGTCCAGCGACACCGCGGGGGAGCTCACCGCCGTGCCACCCACCGTGGAGGTAATCTCTGCGCCCGTGCGGCGATCCTCGGCGCCATCGACCACGGTGGCCACGTCGCGAATGCGAATGGGCGTGCCACGCCGCACCGCAACCGGGATGTCGGCAAAGGCCTTGGGGTCGAGAATGCGGCCCGTGATGCGCACGAGGCGTTGCGTGGAGCCGCGCTCGATGCGGCCGGCCGGCACTTCCTGATTCTCCAGCTGCAGCGCCGTGGTGAGCTGCAACGGCGAAAGCCCATAGGCGCGCATGGCGTCCGGATCCACCTGCACTCGAATCTGGCGTGCACGTCCGCCCACAATGTTCACGCCGCCCACGCCCGGAATGGCCTCGATGCGCGTCTGGATGACTTCATTCGCGAGGTCGGTGAGCTCGCGAATGGGCCGTTCCTTTGACTGCAGCGCGATGGACATGATCGGCGAGTCGTTGGGATCGAAGTGCTGGACGATGGGGTCCTGGATGTCCGCCGGCAGCGAGCGGCGAATGCGTGCCACCTTGGCCTGGACGTCCTGCTGTGCAGACAGCACGTCGACGCCAAGGTTGAACTGCACGCGCACGATGGAGATGCCCTCGAGCGACGTGGAGCCGATCTCCTTGATGCCCTGGACGGTGTTGAGCGCTTCCTCGATGGGCTTCGAGATGTCGCGCATCATCACTTCGGGCGACGCGCCGGGATACGCGGTCTGGGTGATGACGACGGGGTAGGTGATGTCGGGGTATTCGTCGATCGCCAGGCGCTGGTAGCTGACGATGCCGAGTACCACGAGCGCCACCATCATCATGGTGGCAAAAACCGGCCGCTTGATCGAGATGTCCGAGAGAAACATGAACCGCCCTTCTGGTTATGGCTTCTTCTTTCCCTTTTCTTCGCCGGCGATGGTCGCGCTCATGCCGCGGCCGAGCGTGCCGACGTTGCCGATGATGACGCGGTCGCCGGCCTGGAGCCCATCCGTGATCTGTGCGACGCCAAGCCGCTCGTCGACGGCACCAATCTGGACGGGAGCGACGTCGATGGTCTTACCGGTAACACGATAGACGAATGGCTTGCCATCCTCTGCCGATTGCTTGAGTGCGGCCGTGGGCACCGTAAGCACGTTCGTGAGGGTACGATTCACTACGCGACCCGTGGCAAAGGTGCCGCCGCGAATGGTGCCGCCGGGATTTGGAATCTCCACGTAAACCGTAACGGCGCGGGTGGACGGATCCACCGTTGGGCTCACGCGTGCGACCTTGCCATCGAACCGGCGCGCGTCGGCGACAAAGTGCACGATCTGCCCCACGTGGACGTTGCCGGCCTGCCGCGATGGAACGGCGGCCGCCAGCTCGAGTGTGCCGTTCCGGACGATGGTGAACATTGGCGCGCCCTTGGCGAGATGTACGCCGCCCTCCACGAGGCGCTTGTCGATCACGCCGGCGGATGGTGCGAGAATGCGCGTGTCGCGCGCCTGGTTGGCGGAGGACCGCAACCGTGCTTCGGTGGCGGCAAGGCGCGCCTGCGACGACGTCACCGCCTGCTGCGCGTTCTTGTAGTCACGCTCGGCAATTGCCCCGGCCTTGAAGAGCTGTGCATCCTGCTCGAGGGTCCACTGCATGTTCGCGAGATCGGCCCTGGCGGACGCACGATCCGCCTCGGCGCTCTTCTGGGTGCTTTCCTGCTCGGTATTCTCGAAGCGGGCGAGGAGTTGGCCGGCGCTCACCAGCTGCCCTTCGCGGACGTACACGTTGGTGAGGTCGCCCTCGATACGAGCGCGGACGTCGATGGTCTCGATGGGCCGCAGGTCGCCGGTGAGGCCGACACCGTCCTCGATGGTTCCGGGCGCAATGGTGGCGACGTCGGTTGCGGCGAGCGTGATGGACGGCGACGTGCGCACCGTGCCGCCAGCTCCCCTGCTCTTGCCGGAGTCTGCCCTGGCGGAGGGTGCGCCTGCGCTGCCGGTGGCCGGCGCGCTCTGGCCATCCTTCGAGCACGCTGACGATACCGCCAGGACGGCTGTGAGCGCGACGAGACGCGCGGAGTGCGAAACAGGAATCACTGGCATGGACTATCGCGAAGCCGGCAGCGTTGCCGTCGCAGGCGAGAACGGGATCGGACGGCCCAGCGCGCGCGCAAGGTCCGCCGAAGCGAGAAAGAGGTCGTAGGTGGCACGGGCTTCTGTGCTACGCGCCGTGAGCAGGGCGAGTTGAGAATCCGAGACTTCGAGCTGGGTGCTCAGCCCGCGGCTGAAGCGCAGCGTGGCCAGACGGAAGGCTTCGTCGGCCTCGGCAGAATTCTGCTGCCGAGCGGCAAATACGGCGCTGGAACGACGCAGCTCCGCGCGCGCCCGGGCCACGTCCACAGACACGGCTTCGCGCTGCTGGCGGAGCTGCAGCTCGGCGAGTCGGGTCTGCGCCTGCGCGAGCTCCACGTTGGATCTCACGCGAAATCCGTCGAACACGGGCATGCTGACGTTCACGCCGGCCTGGCGATCGGAAAACCATCCCCCGTTTTGGCAGCGTGTGGCCGTTGGCGTGCCGATGGTGCAGAAGTCGTTGGCCAGCGAGCCGTTTGCCGTGGGCAGGCCGGTGAGCGGAAAGGCCTGGTATCCCGTCTGGAAAAACACGGAGAGCGTGGGAAAGAAATCGGCGCGGGCCACGGAGACGCCGAGGCGCCGCGCGGCGACGTTGAGCTCCGCGGACCTGATGGAGGCGCGGTCCGCCACGACGCTGGTGTCCTGCAACGCGGCGAGCAGCCCCGCCGCACTCGCGGAATCGATGCGTGTCACGAGTGACACGGGCTGCTCGATGGGCAGGTTGAGGATGCGCTTGAGATCGACGAGCGCGAGCTCGCGATCATTGCGTGCCTGGATGGTTTGCGGCTCGATGTTGGAGCGTTCGACACGGGCACGAAGTACGTCGTACCGTGCAAGGCGCCCGGCGCGCTCGAACTGCTCCACCTGGGTGAGCCGCTCCGACGCGAGTGCGAGGTTCTGGTCCTGGAGCTGTGCGATGCGATCGGTGAAGAGCACCTGCAGATAGGCGCGCTGCACGACCAGGGTGAGCTGGGCGCGTTGCTCGCGCTCGTCATAGCGGGTGGCCTGGCGAATGTCGTCCGCGGCGCGGGTGGCCGAGATGAGCCGGCCGCCCTGGAAAATGGTCTGGGTGAGGTTGAGGTTGCCCGTGTACGTGTTCGGCTGGTTGAACACGGAGCCCACCGCCTGTCCGCGTGCGCTCTGGTACACCTTGAGGTACGAGCTCGTGAAGCGGAGCTGCGGCAGCGCCGAGGAGCGCGCCACGCCAAACTGTGCCTCGGCGATGTCGGTCTGTGCGGCGGCGATGCCGATCTCGTCGCTCTGGCGCATGGCGATGGAGACCGCCTCGCCCAGGGACAGGCGAAGCGTGTCGCTCGTGGCGGGTTGTGCCTGTACGGTGGACCCGAGTGCTGCAACGGCCAGGACGCATGCACGCGCGATGCGCGGCAGGGGAAAGCGGGTCAGGAGCATCGCGGAATATACGTTACGTTTGGGGGGCACGCGCCGAGCGAAACCCTTACATCATCATGCCCAAGATTCTCGTTTTGTTCTACAGCCGCAGCGGCAACACGGCCGCACTTGCCGACGCCATTGCCGATGGGGCGCGCTCCGTCCGATTCAGCGAAGTGGAGGTGCGTCGCATCGATGACCTCGCGCCTGCCGCGATGATCGATGCGAATCCTGCATGGAAGGAGAATCGCGCAACATTGGCCAGTACGTATCAGACCCTTGGGAGCCCTCAGGAGTTGGCTGACTACGATGCGCTCATCCTGGGCTCACCGACGCGCTTCGGGGTGATGACGGCGGAGCTCAAGAGTGTGCTCGACCAGGTGGGTGGGCTGTGGAAGCATGGGGCGCTGGTGAACAAGGTGGGTGCCGCGTTCACGCTGGCGTCCACGCCGCATGGGGGGCATGAGACGACGTTGTGGTCGATCATGACACCCATGGCCAACCTGGGGATGATCCTGGTGCCGCCGGGGTATACGGATCCGGTGATGTACAGGGCGGGGAGTCCGTATGGAGCAACGGCCACGGTAAATAGTGGGCACGCGCTGGACGAGGCCGACTTGGCGGCGGCGCGTCACCAAGGGAAGCGGGTGGCGGAGGTGACTGGGTGGATCACCCATGCGAAGTCGCATACACATGGTGGGCATCAGCACTGAGGAGCCCACAAGCGGCAGATATCAGTATATGGGCGCTATCGTGTCATGACGATGGCGCCCTTATTTCTTCACGGACCTGGCGGCGCTGATGGCGGCTTCGATGTCGTTCTTATGGAGGAGGTACTCGCCCGCTCCACTTGCCTTTTCCTTTGACTCGGCAGCCATGAGGCGTGCGTCGAAGGACTGTGCGGCCTTTTCATTCTTTTCCAGGCGTGCGGCTTTGGCCGCGAGGATCAGGCCCAGCAGGTGGGTGGGCTGGGCTGTGAGGATGGTGTCGGCTTGGGCGCGGGCGAGGGTGGAATCGCCGCCCACTTCGCCAATGCGGCCAAGGTCGTAGCGCTGGTCCAGGGTCATGGGCGACAGCATCTCATACGCGGCGATGGCCATGGGCATGAAGGTGCGCACGTTCTCGATCTTGCCGGCTTCGGATTCCGTCATGATGCGGTCGTAGAGCCGTTCGGCGCGCTGCTCGGGGGTGAGCTGGCTGATGTCCGGCGCGCGCGGCATGGCTCCCGCGGGCGGTGCGGCGGCTGCGTCGACGTTGGTGTTGTCGACGGGCGTACCGCGGGCTCCGAAGCGCTGTCCCACCACGAGGGCGATGAGCGCCAGCAGGGCAATGGCCGCAACCGCCCATGGCATGACAGCCACAAATCCGCGCGCTGGCGCCGCCGCCGCTGCGTCGCCGGCTGGTGTGCCGCAGCGGTGGCAGAACTTCGCGCCGGCCGTGAGCGGCGCCGCGCAGTTGGCGCACGAGGCGCCGGCCAGGGTGGTTCCGCAACTGAAGCAAAAGCGGCCAGAGGCAGCCACTCCGCAGGAGGGGCAGGTCTGTGGTGTCGTCATGTGGGGGAAGATAGTCGGATAGCCGACTCTCCCACTACCTGACTATCTTCTCCCCGTGACCGAACCCCGCGCGATACTCCCCGACCTGAAGGGCGCCACGGCCAAGGACGTACTCGAGCTGACCCGCTCGCTCAACGTCCGCTTCCTGCGCCTCCAGTTCACCGACATCCTTGGCGTCAACAAGAACGTCGAGATACCGGCGTCGCAGTTCGAGAAGGCGCTGGCCGGCGACATCATGTTCGACGGCTCGAGCATCGAGGGGTTCGTGCGCATCGAGGAGAGCGACATGCTCCTCGCGCCGGATGCGTCCACCTTTCGTGTGTTTCCGTGGGGCGACCCCGAGCACCGCATTGGGCGGTTGATCTGCGACGTGAACCTCGCCGATGGCTCGCCGTTCAGCGGCGATCCGCGTGGGGCGCTCAAGCGCGTGATCGCGGACGCGTCGTCCATGGGTTACACGATGAACGCCGGCATGGAAGCCGAGTTCTTCATGTTCAAGCGCGGGCCCAATGGGGAGACGACGACGCAGACGCACGACGTGGGCGCGTACTTCGACCTTGCCCCCGTGGACCTCGGCGAAGAGGCCCGACGCGCGATTGTGCAGGACCTCGAGTTGATGGGCTTCGAGGTGGAGGCGGCGCATCATGAAGTCGCGCATGGGCAGCACGAGATCGACTTTCGTTACGCCGACGCGCTGACGACGGCCGATAACATTGCGACCTTCCGCTTCGTGGTGAAGGTCGTGGCGCAGCGCTTCGGGCTGGCCGCGTCGTTCATGCCCAAGCCGATTTTCGGGCAGAACGGCAGCGGGATGCACACGCACCAGTCGTTGTTCAAGGGCAAGAGCAATGCATTCTGGGACAAGAGCGCCGATTGGGAGCTGAGCAAGACGGCGCTGCACTACATTGGCGGGCTGCTGCGTCATGCGCGCGGGACATGCGCGATCACCAATCCGCTGGTGAATTCGTACAAGCGGCTCGTGCCGGGTTATGAAGCGCCGGTGAATGTCGCGTGGAGCATGCGCAACCGGTCGCCGATGATTCGCATTCCCGAGCGTCGTGGGCTTGGCACCCGTGTCGAGCATCGTGTGCCGGATCCGGCGGCCAATCCGTATCTCGCGCTGGCGGTCATGCTGGCCGCGGGGCTCGATGGTATTCGCACCAAGGCCGATTACCGCGAGCCGGTGGACGAGAACATCTGGGAGATGAGCCACCGTGAGAAGCGCCGGCTGCGCATTGACGACCTGCCGCACGATCTCAACGAAGCGTGCGATGAGCTCGAGAAGAGCGACGTCGTGACCGCGGCGCTGGGTGAGCACATCACGCAGCATTTCCTGGCGGCCAAGCGGCAGGAGTGGCGTGAGTACATCACGCAGGTTTCGCAGTGGGAGCTGGACGCGTACCTAGCAAAGTACTGAGCGGCCGCGGCCGAGCATGCGCGTCTGCCACGCGCAGGTGGGTATGGTCTCTCCCGACACTCACTCGCTCCGCTCGTTCGTGCGGGATGACAACTTTCCACCACTGTCATCACTGTCATCCTTGTCATCCCGCATGAGCGGAGCTCATGTCGGGAGATTGAGTGCGTACCGTTTGGCCGGCCGGGCTACAAGATGGGTACAGTATCTCCCGACACTCGCTCGCTCCGCTCACTCGTGCGGGATGACAATTTTTCTGCGGTTGTCATCCACTGTCATCCCGCATGAGCGGAGCTCATGTCGGGAGATTGAGTGCGGATCGTTTGGCCGGCTGAACTACGAGATGGGGACAGTATTTCCCGACACTCGCTCGCTCCGCTCACTCATGCGGGATGACAGCCAATTCACTCACTCATGCGGGATGACAGCTAATTCGCTCACTTGTGCGGGATGACAGCCATTTCGCTCGCTCGTGCGCGACAACCGACTCGATACAGAACGACTCGCCCTAACGGCTCTCGCCCTTCGGCGCACGCGACGACAGCAGCAGCATCTCTCCGATGGACCACGTGGAGTCGCTCGTGGCCTTGAGGGACACGCCAAGGGTGTGGCCGCAGGTTGGTCCACAGCGCCAATCCACGATGGCAACGGCGGTGTGGCCGGAGCGGCTGAAGCCAACGGGCGACATGCGAATGGCGCCCGACGCGTCGGCATGCGCGCTGCGGAAGCGAATCCACTCGGACACGCCGGCATCGGCGGCGGGGACATCGCCGGGGTCGGTCTCCAGCAGCATCGCGCGGCCGACCATGACAGCGCGGACGTCGAAGGGCGGCGCGGCACGCGCGAGGAGATCGGCGCGGGCATCACGGGCCTCGATGGTATCGCCACTCGCGAACCACAGGTTGTCCACGCCCCAGCGCGCCGAGAGGTCCGTGCAGTGGGCGTCGGTGCAGGTGCTGTCGAGCGAGGTGGCGGCAACGGCGACGACGCGTCTCGTGGTGCCCACGTAGATCGATTCGGCGATCGCACGATACACGGCAATGGCGCGAGGCGCGGTGCTGGACGGGGCGGTCTGCGGCGGCGAGTTGTGCGCGCAGCCGGCGACGGCGAGCAGGCAGAGGGCGGTAAGAATACGACGCATCTGAATTCAAATATGATGTAAAGGCAGGTCCTTCGCGGAGCCTGCCTCGCATCTCCAAATCGACGACTACGGACGCGGAAGCGCCACCAGGCCCAGCGGTACGGGGCGAGGCCCTCCCAATCCAGCGCCACACCACGCGAGTCACGGATGCGGAGACGTGCACTGATACCCCCGTCGAGCAACATTGCATCACGACACCCCAGCGCACCCAGGACAGCAGCCATTTCCGGGACCGTCAGGCCAAAGGGCACGAAATCGAGTGTGCGGCCGGCGGCGGCAAAGCGGGTAAGGGCCACGAGCAGGCGTCCGTCGCGGGTCAGACAGATACCGGCCCGCGCGTCGCGATGGGCGACGTCGATACCGCCGTGGGCGCCCTGAAGCGGCGCGGCACGCTGTCGCCCGACAGTACGGCGGGGTAGGACTGAAACGCCCAGAGCGGCACTGGCCCGCCGGCGCGCTTCTGGACATCGCTTCCCATCGCCCAGTGCAGCGAGCCGGACGAATCCTGAAGGAGTGCCGCGGAGAGCGGACCGTGCTGCGCCGGCAGCCACCGCCGCCCGTTGAGCACCACCCAGCCCCACGGCATGGTCGCCTCGAACTGGCCGGCGTTGATCGCGAGCATCGCAGTGGACGGAACACTGTTGAGCGTCCAGTTGGCCTCGCGCTGCGCTGTGAAGGCGGTATCGAGCGAAAGGCGGACGAGCGCCGGATCGACGCGCGCGACGACGAGGCGCGTGCGCCAGGCTTCGCCAGAGCCCTCGAGCGACAGCTCCGCCCACTGCACGCCCCTGGCGCCGGGCTGCCACGTTACCGCCTCGGCGAGCGGCGCGGTGTGCCACGCACGCGGCGCATGCGCCGAATTCCAGAATGGCCGCCACGCACCACGCGCGTCGCGAAATGCCAGCGTCGACGACGGCAACGGGGCGTCCTGCTGGCAGAACGCCCCGCGAACACCAGCGCCGCGCGGACTGCGATCGAAACGCCAACGATAATAAGGACTTCTGGCCAGACGTCGCCAGTTTTTTACCCACCCGCTTCCGGAATCTCGTAGATTGAGACAGCTGGACCGTAAGCCACCGGTTCGTTGCCTCGTTCGCCGCCTCCCGCCTGCGGCCGGCCATTCAGGAGCCACCATGTCTGCACGCATGTCCCGCAACTACGCTGTGATGCTGGTCGCAGTTTCGTCAGCTGTGTTTCCGCTGGCAGCGCACGCACAACAGGCTGCTCTCCACAAGAGCACACCGAGGGCGACGGCCATGTCCGCGCCGTACTTCTCGTTCGGCTTTGCGCCGGGCGAGCGGGTGGCCGACATCACCGTGACCGACATCGCCGGAAAGAAATCGACGCTGGCCGGCCTCGCGGGGGCGAGTGGCGCCGTGATCATCGTGCGCGACGCGGAATGCCCGGTCACGCAGCGGTATTCGCCGCGCATGGCGGAGCTCGAGAAAGAGTATGGCCCCAAGGGCTACACGTTCACGTACGTCGACATCACGCCGCATACGCGCGATGCGTCCAGGGCGGACGCGGCGAAATACGGATTGACGGGCCGAGTCATCCTGGACAGCGATCACAAGGTGGTGAATGCGATACGGGCTGCGTCGGCGGCCGAAGCCTTCGTGCTGGATTCGCGCGGCACGCTGCGGTATCGCGGCGCGATCGACGACCAGTACGGCATCGACTTCAGCCATGACGCGCCAACGACGAGCTATCTGCGCGAAGCGCTGGCGCGTGTATCGAGCGGGCGGGACATCGTGCGACGTCAGACGGATGCGCCGGGCTGTGTGTTGACGACCGATCAGAAAGTTGCCGGCTCCGCGCGTGCCGTGACGTATCACAACCGCATCAGCCGTCTCGTGCAGGAGAACTGCCAGAGCTGCCATCGTGCGGAGGGTAATGCGCCCATGCCGCTGGACAACTACAAGCAGGTGTCCGAGCGTCGCGGGACGATCGAGTTCATGACGAAGAGCGGGCGGATGCCGCCCTGGTTCGCACACAGGCAGGTGGGCGAGTGGGCCAATGATCGCTCGCTCTCGGAGCGCGACCTCAAGGATCTGATCACATGGGCGCACACCGGAGCGCCGGAAGGCAACCCCAAGGACGCGCCGCTGCCGAAGAAGTTCGTGAAGGGCTGGAACATCGGGACGCCGGACGCGGTCGTCGCGGCAAGCGACACCTTCGCGGTGCCGGCTCAGGGTGTGGTGCAGTACAAGTATTCCTACACCAAGACGAATTTCGACGAGGACAAGTGGGTCACGGCAATGGAGATTCGCCCCGAGGCGAGCAAGGCCGTGCACCATGTGATCGTGTTCCTCGAGGAGCCCGGCCGAGAGCCGGATGCGCGCAAGCGGAAGCCCGGTGACCCGGCGCCGCAGGGTGGCTTGTCAGGCTTCTTTGCCGCGACGGCACCGGGCACGCCGGCCATGTTCTTCCCGGAAGGCACGGCAAAGAAGCTGCCCAAGGGGGCGTGGCTCAAGTTCCAGATTCACTACACGCCCAACGGCACCGAGTACACCGATAACACGAAGATCGGCTTCATCTTCACCGACAAGCCGACGACCCAGGAAGTGCAGACGCGTTCCGCCGCGCAGACGCGCCTGGACATCAAGCCGTACGAGAAGGACCAGGTGTTCATCGCAGAGACGACCATTCGTCAGGCGGGCACGCTGCTCAACTTGTTCCCGCATGCGCACACGCGTGGGCAGTCGTTCAAGTACGAGCTCATTGGCCCCACGGGCAAGGATACGACGCTCATCCTCGATGTGCCGAAGTACAACTTCAACTGGCAGACGTATTACGCGTTCAAGAAGCCGCTGGAAGTTGCGCCGGGCTCGAAGATGCGCGTGACGGCAATGTACGACAACTCGAAGGACAACCCGTTCAATCCGGATCCGTCAAAGACGGTGCATTTTGGTGAGCAGACGTTCGAGGAGATGATGATCGGGTACTTCGATTTCCTGCCCAGCCCCGTGGCGCCCGTCGTGAAGGTCGACAGCACCAGGAAGAGTGGCGCGCAGTAGTCTCGTCGCGGCGCTTCTCGCCGCGGTGGCGTGTGCAGTGCCGGCGGGGGCGCAGGGTACTGCGCCCCTGTCGTATGTGGCGCACACGCTCGATGGCAATGTCGTGAAGATCGGCGTGGGGGAGCGACCGATAGTTGTCGCCGTGTTTGCCACTTGGTGTACGACGTGTCGCGGCGAGTTCGGCCTCCTCGACTCTCTTCAGCGGGTCCTGGCACCTCGGCAAATCCGGGTGCTCGCACTCAGTGTCGACGCAGCCGACGATGCGCACGTGCGGAAATACATCGACGCGCAGCACACCAGCGTGTTGGTGGCGCGCGATGCATCCGGTGCTGTGGGCAGGACGTTCGGCACTGTCGGCGTCCCCGAGGCGTACCTCATCGATACGAAGGGCATCGTCCGGTGGCACGGACGCGGCGAGTTTCGCAACGGCATCGCCGAGCTCAGTGCGGCCGTCACCGCGCTGAAGTAGCGGAGTGCTGTACCGTCGCTGGCGACCAGCCGGACTTCCAACCACAATTCCGGATGAAGCTTTTCGACGTCGACTGGATGACCATCCTCAACAACCTGCACCGCTTCACCGCACTCCCTCTCGACACTCGGCGCGCTCTGCTCGAGCATCTGAAGCCCCACGGGTACGCACCCGTCTCGCTCTTCGGCTCGCACGCCACGGCCATTGCCGCCTCGGGCATTGCCCAGTTCGATCCCGACCGCGCCCGCCTCCAGCTCGATGACGATCATCGCGCCCTCATCAAGGTGTTGCGCGCCATGCATCGCCATCAGGTATTCGAGCAGCCAACCGTAGCCGCGCTCGCGAAATACCTCCAGGAGCACTTTACCGCAGACGACATTCGCCGCCTCGGATCACATGGTCCGGGCAGCCGACAGAGTCAGACTGCGCACTCCCTTGCTCCGCGCGTGGCGTTTGACGGCTGGGCCGGCGACCTGCTTGCCACCACCACCGACAGGTCGCTCGTGGCGTGGGCGACACTGCACGGTCTCCCCGCCACGGGCCTCGCGGTGTTCGGCCTCGCGGGAATGCGCAGCCTCGCGCGGCAGCTCCTATCATTCCCCAGCGGCATGCCGCTCAGCGATCTCCCGGGGCTGTTCCAATCAGGGTCAATCGACGATGCCTCCCGAGCGCTCCATGCCGGACTCGGCGCGTTGGTGTTTTTTGCCGGCCTGCGTGCTGGTGATCTCGAGCCCGTGGTTGGCCTCTGGCCTACCGCCGCGAAGGAGCTCGTGCGTCCCGCCGCACACGCACCGTCCGTCGTCGTTCCCGTCGAGCAGTTCACACTGGCGATGGAGATGGAAGACATGACGATTGTCATGGCCACGATCATGGCCGCGCCCGTTCGCATTCGTGCGGACGACGGCGCCGTCTTCGCGCGCAATCGCGTTGAGATTGAAGGCCGGCTCATCCCTCCACCCCCGTGGGCCGCACATCTCTTCCTACACCCTCGGCTTTCCCGCGTGGACGTCGCCGCCATGACGCTCGCAACGCGCAAGTTCGTGGAGCTCCACGACCGCGGAGGCGCACCGCATCTTCGTGCCACGAAGGCTGGCATCAAATGGCTCGGCCTCTCGCCGCGCGATCGCCTCGCCGCGGTCGTCGATCCCATGCGCGCGTCGAAGCAGAAAAACCCGGCTGGCGCCTACAACCATCCGGAAGGCGCCGGCTTCTTTCCCTACACATTCCCGTACGTCCAGGCGCCAAAGTCCCTCGACCTGCGCGAAGATCTCACGCGCGCGTTGCTGCTCGCATCGGCCGGGTTCATTTCCCTCGAACAATTCCTCGACCACCAGTCGCGTGACGCCAATCCATTGCTTGCATTGCCGGAATCCTCACCCGGAACCGGCATGTACTACGAACGCGGCGATCCACGCGAGAACCATCGCAACCTCTGGCGAAACGCCGTCGCGCATTTCATCACCAGCAGACTTTTCGCGCTTGGGGGTGCGAGTCTCGGTCGTCTGGCCAATGGCACCTTCTGCTTCGCTCTCACCGATGTCGGCCGCTATCTCCTCGGCAGGGCAGAGACATTCAACTACGGTACCGAAGACACCGGTGAGGTCGTCATCCAGCCGAATTTCGACGTCGTCTTCCTGGGCGCCGCGCCCAGGACCGAGGCGGCGCTCACGCGATTTGCCGAACGCGTCGGTGTCGCTCCTGGCCTCACGTTGCGCATCACGCGTGCGTCCGTGCTCGCTGCGGCCGAGTCGGGCGCCACGGCCGCGGATGTCGTGGAGGCATTGCGCAGTGCGTCCTCCCGGCCACTACCGAAAAACGTCGAACGCGAGATCATCGGGTGGATCGCCACTGTTCGTCGCGGCCAGGTGCGCACCGTGGAAATCATCGAGTGCCCAAACGCCGAGACCGGCGACCGTGTCGCCGTAATACTGGGCGGCAAGGTCCGCCGTATCGCGCCCACGGTGTTCGAGCTGCCCGTCGCGACGCCCGCCGCGCGCACTGCACTGCTGAAAAAGTTGCGCGGCGGCGGCGTGTTTCTCGAGGACACGACCGCACGTGCGCCGCGTGCGAAGCCAGGTCGCCGGCGCTTCGAGCCCTTCATCGACGACTAACGCTCCGACACGGGCGGAATCTCGCACCGGCGATGGCAAGCTCTTGCCTGCGCCTCACATCCAGCATGCGCCGGGCTCTAGGAGACGTCTTAGCCTACTGGCTCGATATCCGTTTTCGCAAAGTCATCACCACGAAGAGAAGCGGCTCTGCGGAAACGGCGACGGACGTCGGCGCTCGCGAGCCACCCTGCCGCTCCAGGCGCGATCGTTCAACTGATTCCGAGGCCCGTCCGCGGTAACACTTCCTCCGATAACAGATCCGACATCGCGCGCACTCATCATCCCTCCCAGCGCACTGCTGATGGCCCCGTGAACCCAACTTGGCCACAGCCCAAACGGATCGGAGAAGTTGATCGGATCGCCCCCACCGAAGCCATACAGGTTCATCCCCCCCGCGAGGCCGATGGGGTCTTCCTGCGTGAAGTGACCCAACTGGCGATGTCTGTATGATCGCGACGTCGCAAACTGTTGTCGCTGTTACTTAGCTGGAGGATCTCACGGTTATTCCGCCATACTTTGCCGAAATTGACCTTGAAGTGGTGTTTTGCCCCTCGCAGCGCTCGGCACGGCAGCAGCGATGCTCAAGCTGTACGCAGGTAGCGATCGAATGTCTGGCGCGGCGTGAGCACCTCGATCCCGTTCCAGCCAGAAACGTCGAGCAGGTGCTTGTCGCCCGACACGATCACCTGGGTATCCGAGGCAACCGCACACGTGAGGAATTTATCATCGTCCGGATCCATTCGGCAAACGTGCATTGCGTGAAAAAGCGATTAGGCACAGAGTAGCTCACCGCAAAGGACCTGCTTACGCACTACTGTCTATCACAAGGGACCATCACAAGTGAGCGGAAGACTACCGCAGCGCACTGCGCAAAGTGTCTATTGCGGCGGCCAGTGAAGATGAGGCGCCTACAAAAGAGTCTGGCAACGGTGACAATTGGCCTCATAGGCGCCACAGCGCTGGGCTGCAGAGCGCGGGATGGCGGTGCGCGCATTTACGCGTTCGTAAGCAAGCTCGAAGCGCAAGGAGATTCGGCCGCGATCACTGTACCACTGCGAGCCACTCTGGGTGTAAACGGCCACTTCTTCGTGTCAAGTCGAGGCGGGCGGCGTGTGCTGGTGCTTGATGCGCAAGCGAGACCAATAGGGCTCCTGGATGCGAGCTTTGACACAGGATATCCAGGCACGCCGAGCTACGTCCTACCTCGTGGGGATTCCCTCATCGTGGGCGACTACGATGGCCAGTCCGCAATGTATTCATTGGAGGGGCAACGTGTGCACGCTCTCAACTATAACAGCGTCGTTGGAGGCGACGTCGTATTAGCCCGTGGAGACACCCTGTTCGATCCTTCGGATCGGAGGATCGCACCCTTGACCGGAACGACACCTACAAATGGGGACGTGTGCTCGCCAAGGTAAATGATTCCACTGTCTGGGTTGCGCACAATACTGAATACAAGCTTGAGCGATGGTATCTCAACGGTACATCGGATAAGACGCTTAGGCCCACACGGGAATGGTTTCCACCCCAATTGAAGGGACCGACGCCACTAGGTACCGAGAGGCCAGGAACGAGCATATTCGCGATTCACAAGGACACGTCTGGTCACTTGCTGGTGCTTATAGAGCGCGCCCGTTCTGACTTCAAGCCAAAACCGCCCAACGAGCCGGCGCGTGGATATGCACCAACGGATCGTATGCGCTACTGCGAGCAGCTCGTTGAGACCATCGACGAGAAAACGGGCGAGTTGCTAGGCACTGCAATAAACCGCACTGACGTTCTTCTCATGCAGTTTCTAGCGGATGGTAGGTTGTTCGGCATTCGCAAGCAGTCGAACGGTGACTTGTTGCCAGTAATCTGGCGGATGCAGTAAACCTCTTACTCAAACCGGAGCAAACGATGACACGTCTGATCAGAACCGTTCTAATTCTCACGGCGCTCGTGCTATCCGCGAACAGGACGGCTAGCGCACATACGCGCATTCTGGGCGGCGGAGGTTGCGGGGTCTGTCAAACAGGCGGTCAAATCTGGCACTGGTTTAGCGGGGGTGCCGGCGGAAAGGTGACCGATGATGGAATGACAAAATATGATTGCGAGTCGTTCAATAGTTGCCATTCAAACTCACAGGGCGGCTACTGCATCGAATTTCATGACCTATGTTCGTATGCATCAGTCGATGTCGAGCTAAAGAGGTTGCTCGCGAGCCGAAAACCAGCGGCGATTCGTCAACTAGCTGCAGCGAAACCACAATACATAAAGATCGCGGATGGCTACGTTCTCGAGTACGACTGCAAAGGCGAGACGCTGATTTCAGCCACACGCATGCCCGCAGATGGGCAGATAGAGAGGCTATCACACGAAGGCCGCACGCTAGTCGCGAACGTTACGGCGGCAGTAGTCCGCTGGCTGGCCTAAGATTCGCCTCCATGTGCCTGCCGTGCGCCGAATGTCAGTCGGTTTGAGCGAGTGTGGTGCATGGCCAGGGACTGGCGGAAGGTGCCGCAGGTTTGCAGCGATCTTTAATATCTAACCGCCACGTTCATAGCCGACTCCTCATACCAGAACTTAGCTTATGCAGTCGGTGCGGGATCTAGTGCTTCAAGTCGTGATCGTGTGTGCTTACCCGACGCTGTGGGCAGCGGCACAAGAAGGACAAGCTCGTTCCCCTGGGATCATCACCAGGAAGCTCGGGAGTATCACCGCCGTTAGCACCGAGAGCATCGGCGCGCTGGCAGGTATCCGCGAATTGCCGAACGGCAGCGTTCTGGTCAATGACCAGAAGGCGCGGAGGCTACTCCTGCTTGACCGAACACTAAAGCTCAGCGCCATCATCGCGGATGGCACACTGGAAACGCACAAATCCTATGGGATGTATCCGGCGGGGCTGATACCCTTTCATGCCGACTCCACCTTGTTGGTGGATCCGGCTTCAATGTCCGTCCTGGTGATCGACCCAAGCGGCAAAGTAAGCCGGATCATGGCAGTACCGCGTCCCAAAGACGCAAGCTTCATGGTCGGAGGATACGGTGACCCCGGCTTTGACAACCGCGGGCGCCTCGTTTATCGCAATGTCAGTCCTGACGTCCGCATTGGCCCAGCCGCCGAGTTGCAAGCCGGAAATGGGACGGGCAGAGCTCCCGACATGGCGCCCATAGTACGGCTCGACATCAACGCTCATCAGATGGATACTGTCACTTACGTCAAGGTCGCCCAGAATCGCGCCATACCTTACCTGGACGCCGATGGGCGCAAGCGTATGAGGACAGTCATCAATCCGATGCCGACTGTGGATGAGTGGGCGGTCCTGTCCGACGGTACAATAGCCATCGTGAGAGGAGCTGATTATCACGTTGACCTCATAGGCGCCGACAACTCAAAGACAGTCGGCCCGAAGATTCCATTCAACTGGCAGCGGTTCAAGGATGATCTGGACAAGCAGCGCGTCCTCGATTCCGCGCGCATCGAGATAGACAGTCGCAGAAAAGCGTCAACGGGCACCGTGGGCGCCAGCCTGGGCAGCGACGGAGCGCGGCCTGGCACAAGCACCGGGTTCAGTGTCGATGTTATCGAGCCAACGGAAATGGCGGACTATAGACCCGCATTTGGGGCCTTTAGCGTCCACGCTGATCTGGACAGTCATCTATGGATACGGACGCTGCCAACGAACGAGCCTTCGGCTGGAGTAATCTATGATGTCATCGACAAAAGGGGCGTGCTGGTAGATCGCGTACTCGTACCCAGTAGTATGGCAATCGTTGGTTTCGGTCGTCGAGGGATAGTGTTCCTGGGTGCGCGCCAAGGTACGGATCTGTACCTCTGGCGCGCCAATAGCAAGTAAATGGACGTTGTGTAGCGCATTGCCGAGGCATCATGCGACAGACCATACCGGCCGCAGGCCGAGCGCCGCGCCCTCCGCATATGGCGGACTAGCGCTTCCGCCGCTTCACGCGCTATCGCCGGCTAGTGCGTTGCCGCGAACGAACACATAACATATGCGCCGTATGTGCCACTTTCGCCGTGTGCGGCATATCTCCGTGCTGGTAACGACCGGACTCATAGCATCGCACAGTGAGGGAATAGAATTCGATAGGGTGTATGCTCTCAGACCGGACGAGAGTGTGTTTGCCTATGCGCGCATCGATCCGAGCGGAAATGTACTTGCGTATTCCTCTGAAAAGCGCGATGCCCACGATGGACGCTACATCCGCAAAGTGACGGTGGCGGATATGAGAAGTCGGCAGATTCTTTTTACCGACGCGGGTGTTGATGCCTACTGGTCAAACGACGGCTCGCGCATGATCTACTACAGCAGCGCAACACGATCTGTGAATATCTGGCAACGGACAACAGGAGTCGTGGCGAAAGACGTCGCGCCAATACGGTTGGGCGACTATTTCAGTTGGGCCGAAATCAACGGTAAGCCCGTAATATTCACCATTCTCAACAATTACTATGCTCTCGACGGCGACAAGGCCCGGCTACCGGCGGCGCAAGTAGTACCCTGTCCCCGCATTGGTACGGGGGAGCGCCCCTTGGCTTCGCACGACGGTAGGAGAGTGACGACGTTTGCAATGGGCACAGTTGTAATCAGAAGTCCGAACCACTGCAACGACATCTACGATACTGGCATTCCTGGTGCCAAGGCAGACTTTTCATTCGATGGGCGATACGTCGCAATGCACAATCAGAAAGCAGATGCCTCCGGCAATGACATTGTTGTTGTTGATCTACGGCGGAAGACGTTGCGCAATCTCACAAGAGGATTGACGGGAACAAGTCTATTTCCGAGCTGGACGAGAGACGGGCGAATCTGCTTTCGCTATGATGGGTCCGATTTCAGAGGCTTTGTCATAGCGAAGAATGTACTCGCCGCCCCGGCGGTTCCTTTGAGTACTGTGCCGCACCACTTATCAAACAGAAGGACATGGACCGATATCTTCCCGAGCGTGGTGCCGCCCAATGCCGAAGTGACCCTCGTAATGATTTGGGGGACCTGGAGCGCTCACAGCCCGAATGCTCTGTCTGAGCTGCAGGCAGTTAGAGCGCTCCTGAAGAAGCAAGCAGCGAGCGTCGAGGTGTTAACAGCCTTGGAACCCGGCACACGTAGGTCTGACGCTCAACGTATCTGGGAACGTAACCACATTACAGTACCCCAGATCGCTCTCACGCAGAGTGGATTTGCACAGACTGAGGCGCGCAATCAGATCCCAACCACGCTTCTGTTCCACGGCGGACTACTCGTGTCGCGACACCTGGGCCCGATGTCGGCAGAGGAAATGCGAATATGGATTGCCGGGACCCGCAACACGCTCCACTAATATGTACGGTGCTGGAAAACCTTGCAGCAGGAGAGACAGACGAAACTTTCTGTCGGAATCGCCATCCCGTTGCTTCGCTGAAGTAAGCGTCTTGGCGACAGACGGCGGACATGGATCCGGGCGACGTGATTCCCATACTCCAGACTGGTAGATAGGCTCGGCGCGACCAAGAGTTGTCTCCGAGCTGTCGACGACGATCGGCGGTGACATGTCAAACCGTTCGTCAGCTTGCGGTTGCGCTTGGCGACCAACGGGCGACCTGGTGCCGTGATCGACACGCTTCGTCAGCAGGGTCAGATGTCCCTTGGCGTAGCGTACACACTGGAGCGCGAACTCGGCGACGGTGGGATGTACCCCGGCACTGCTGCTGGCTAAGCTTCGATATGACACCGCCGGACACCGCGCCCGACGCCGCTGCGTCACAGACGGAGATCGAAGATCTGCGACCATCTCCAATCCGCGCGTCCAACGAGCGGAAAGGAAGCCCGGTCGCGTGCCCGGAGTGCGGCATGCAAGTCACGCATCTCCGTCAGCACCAGAAGAAGGTGCATCCGGCGACCGGAAAAGCAGCGGTGGCGCCGCGGAAGCATGTGAATCATGGCGCCGAGGCCCGTTCAGGGGAGCTCTGGGCCAGGTGTCCTGAGTGTCGCGTTCCCGTGAAGGACGCCGAGCTGTTCAAGCACCTGCTGAATTGTCCGGGGGCCGAGGTGCGTCGGGCGGAGTGGGCTGCACAGCAGGTCACCACCGCAGTCATCGCTGCTACGGTTGAGCCGGACACCCGGCAATGAGCCCGCGTCTCTCGGGAAACACCGCCCTCGGCACGGCACTGCCCTGTGCCGCGTGCAAGCAGCCCGTCATCGAGACGCGGTCGGTTGACGGCGCGCTGGTCGTGCTCGATGCGGGGACGAAGCGCTTGCATCTCTGCCTGAAGCGAAAGGAAGTCGAGGCGGCGAAAGCCAAGCAGGTCGTGGCCACTCGCTCCGGACGACCCCGGCCCAGTAGACCGCTCCCTCCGGCGAAGCGGGCCGAGGTGCCCAAGCCGCCGGAGAGAACTCGGCCGGCGCGTCCCGTTCGCGTCAAAGTCCCCGAGCCGCCCCGAAAGGCGCCGCCACGGAGAAAGCCGAGGAAGGCCACGCTCCGTTCGCCGCAGCAGGTGGAGGAAATCCTCAAAGGAAGCATCGTCCGATGGCGGACGGGAACGGACAGCCCGACATCATTCTGCGCCGAGTATGCGGCACCGGTGCTGGTCGGGTTCAGTCACGTGCGCTGGGATGTCATGGTGCTGGATGCCGCAGGGCACCGCCCCCATGACTGCAGGACATCTCGCATGGCGGCGGACGCGCTCCTGCGGGATCGCCTCGCGCCTTCAATCGATATTCCTGTTGTGGCCGAGCCGGCCGCGCCGGCGCGGCGTGTCGTACGTCGTGCGCCAGTCATCGCGCCAGTTACGCCAAGCGTGACGGTTGCGCCGAGGCCACGCCGACGTCCAACGGGATCTACGTCACGCGAAGGTGCCGCGAACAGCTGCGAGACGTGCGGCAAGCTGACGGCGGTAATGAATGGTGAGCGGCTGTGTCTACACTGCGGCGCGTAGTGCGCGCGCCGCTGACGCGCGCGAGCAAACTGCGATCTCTACGCTCTGTGCATGGCGACCAACCATGACCTGAAAAAAGGGACCCTGCTCTCCTTAACAGAAACAGAAGAGCAGGTCCTTCACTCCGTTCAGGACGACAGGAGGGAAGTTCGCCCTCCCGAATGTTGCTACTTCTTATCGTCCGAGTTGCCAAGCATGCCACCCTTGGTCACAAGCTGCGCGGCGAGGATGGTCTGGATCACGCTCGAGATCTGGTTCGTGGTCTGGTTCGCGGCACCACCGTCTTCATTGCCCGACACGGTAATCATCCGCGCCTCGGCCAACGCCGCCGCGATCTGCGGGGCGATGATGGGCAGCATCTCGATCTGGCGATAGCGAAAGTAGCTCTCGCCACCTGCGGCGATGGCCTTGTTCACCTTCTCGATGCTCTCGGCCTGTGCGGAGGCCACGACGCGAATCCGGATGGCTTCTGCATCGGCGGCGGCCTGGGCGCCAATGGTGACACGCTCAGCGTCGGCGCGCGCCTGCGCAATCTGCGTTGCCTCCAGCTCGGCCACGCGCTGGAGACCCAGGCTTTCCTGGCGTTTGGCTTCGGCCTGGGCAATGAGTGCGGCGTTGCCGGCCTTGGTCTGCTCGAGCTCGCGCTGACGATCGGAGATGATACGCTCCGCTTCGATCGTGGCTTCCTTGGCGCGGCGGGCCTGCTGCGCCTGCACGATGTCGGCCGTGGCCTGTGCTTCCGCGGCCGACATGCGCCGGCGTGCGTCGGCAACTTCGGACTGCACGACCTTGATGTTGAGCGAATTGAAGATCAATCCGAGATCGGTGAGCTCGCGCGAGCAGGCCTTGCGGATGATCACGGCGAGCGGATCGTCGTCGTCCTCGAGGTTCTCCATGCTGGCGCCGCTCTCGGACGCCGTGAGCGCCATGCGCTGTGCCGCCGCAACGGCGACGGATGCCGACTGCCCGGCGGACAAGGCACGCGACGGACCTTTTGCGGAGAAGAGCTGGTCGTGCGTTAGAAGATTGATGGCGCGCCGAGCAGAGCTGGAGAGCAGGTCCGTAAGCGTGTTGACCTGGTCCGCTTCCGGCTTGGCGAAGAACCTGTTTGCGGCCGTCTTGATGAGGATGTCCGTGTCGCCCACGGAGACGATGGCGCTGGCGAGGACGCGGACCTTGATGGGCTGCGGGGTGCCGCCTTCGTCGAGGTCGGCGGTCTGGTCGGTGATGTCGAGGTCGACGTTGATGACCTTGCTCGAGATGGTGGTGCCGGTGGTGAGCAGCGGAATTTCCTTCGACTTGCCGGGTCCGCGATAGATCACGGTGCCGCCGGCGAGCCAGCTCACGAGGCGAATGGTGCCGGCTTCGACGTTCCGGAGGAACGAGGCGACGATGGCGGGAATGATGACGAGCACCGAGACCAGCACGATGCCCGCGATGACGAGGATGTTGCTCATAAAGTGTGTGAGAGGGTTGAGATCAGCGCGTTGGTTCAGTCACCGTGCATCGGCCGCGCGCTGCATCCACTTCGGCGATGCGTACCATGTCACCGGAGCGAATGCGCACGCCGCGCGAACGATCGCCTGGTGCCAGTGTGGCCAGGAGCTGAATCAACTGCCCATCCACATCGACGGCGACGAGGCCACATCCGTTCGCGTCGAACCCCGTGACGGCACGTGCTTCATCCTCGATTACGCTTTCGAGTGTCGCGGCGGGGCGCGATTCGAAGCGAAACAGGAAACGCCACAGTGGGCCCACTGCGAGCGTCTCGAAGGCGGCCGCAGCGAGGATCGCGGCGCCAAGACGGAATGGCTCGCCCAGCGGTGTGGCGGCAATGCCGCCTGCGCCGAAGCCAACCATGAGGGAAAAGATCAGGCGTGGCGAGAGGAGCAAGCCCCAGTGGAAGCCGGGGGACGGCATGTGCGGGGTAATGCCCTGTTCCTGCCCATGCCCTGCGTGCCCGTGGGCGTGTCCGTGGCCCGCGTGTCCGTGGCCGGTGTGGACGTGGCCAGCGTGACTGTGTCCAGCGTGGCCGCCGTGGGACAGGCCGCCAACTGCCATGATGCCGAGTCCCACGGCGCCGGTGGCGAGTGAGACCAAATAGAAGTCCATAGGACCTTAGAGATACCTCAAAGTCAGACGATGGGACAGTCTGACGGGTTGACGGGCCAAGGTGCGCTGGCCGTCACATCACATAACGAGGGCAGATCGGGGGCAGTTTCAGGGCGGCGACGGATAGCTGTACTCGGGACGACCGCACACCATCACAGGCAAAGCTCACCGAGGGGGCATCGTCTCGCGAAGCCATGCCTCCAGACGCTGCCAGAGGTCCAGCACGTTCTCGCGGGCCGAGATGGTGTGTTCCTCGCCGGTGTACCGTACGAACCGGACACGCTTGTCCTGGCGGTACAGCGCACTGAAAAACTCCTCGGCCTGCTGCACGGGGATGAAGTCGGCGTCGCCGTGCACCAGCATCACCGGCGTGTGGACCGCTGCCACGTGCCAGAGAGGGCTGTTGTCGCGATAGCGTTCCGGCGCTTCCCAGGGCGGGGCATCCGCGCCAAAGTACCCGCGCTCGAACTGGAGCATTCGCAACAGCTGCGCGCGCTGTGCGCTGCCGGCATCGCCATAGCGGTATTGGCCATAGAATGTGCCGTAGAGACTGGCGAGATCCGAATAACTCGCGCTGGCGACGGCAGTGCGAAAACGATTGGTCTGCGTGATGAGCCCGAGTGTTGCATGGCCACCGGCGCTCTGCCCCAACAGGGCAATGCGCGCGGAATCGGCAATGCCGCGCGCGATGAGTGTGTCGAGCAGCGGGAACACACCCAGGGCGAGCGAATCCAGCGCGTGCGACGCGAGCGGGGTGGCGGGCTCCGGCATGGAGGGAAAGAGCACGCCGTAGCCCAGCGCGGCGAAGAGTTGGGGATGCTCGAAGTTCGCGGTGAACACGCTCAGCGCGGACGGTGCTGTCTGACCCTGAAGGACGCCGGGATACACCACGGTCACGACCGGAAGCTTCTGGCCGGCCACATATCCGGGCGGGTAGAGGAACCAGCCCGTGAGCGGCTGGCCGGTGACGCTGGCATAGGCGATCCGTTCGGCGCGCCCCTCGGCAATGGTGCGCGCCCACTGGTTGCCGTTCCAGAGCTGGACGTCGGCCTGTCCGGGGCGCCCGAGCATCAACCGCGTCCCCTGGGCCATGTCGCTCACGATGCGTAGCGTCGCGGCGGGACTGCCGGCCGCTCGCCGCGCCGAGTCCGGCGGAATGGCGGGGGCGCCCGTCCGGGAGTCCACGTAGACCGTTTCCGTACCCCAGTTGGGCCGGTCGTACGTGCTCTCGCCGCGTGCGTCCGGGCCAAAAAACGACGAAGCCGGCGCGGCCGCGAGCGGTGGCGATTCACGCCGGAAAATGAGGGTTCGGCGGTCGGCGCTGAGCTGCGGCCGGTGCAGGGCGCCGCGCGCAAGTACCATGGTGGCACGGGTACGAAGGTCTACCGACACGATGCGGGACGTGCCGATGGTGGTGGTTGCCGAGTCGCTCGCGAGCGCCATGGCGCCGCGTGAGTCGAAAACCGAGACCGCGGCGCGACTGCCCCTGCGCGCCTCCGCCCACCGGTCGGCGACATTGCGGCCCCGGTTGATCTTGAAGTAGAGCGGGCCGTCGCCCTTTGCGCCGTTCTCGCGAAGCATGAACAGGGCATGGTCGTCGTCGCTCCAGAGCGCGACCGGCGGATCAACGAGGGCATCCTTGAGCTCGAGACCGGGCAGGAGCACCGGCTTACCCTTGGCCGCGTCCCACAGCCAGGGCCGCACCACGGCGTTGGTGTCGACGGACAGGAACAGGAGGCGCTGCGCATCGGGGGACCACGATACGCCGAAGAATCCCACGAACTCCGCCGATGATGGCGAGATGGTGCGCAGCTTCGCCGTGGCCACGTCCACCACGGCGATGGCGGCGGTGGGAATGCCCGGATCGATCCAGCGGCCGGGCCTCGGCATCTCGACGGTGGCGCGGTGCCTGTCGGGTGACCAGGTGATGGGGCCGACGCGCTCGATACGGAACAGGTCATCGGGGCGCATGAGCCGCGGCTGCGCCTGCGCTTCTCGCGCGGCGGCAAGGAGCAGCAAGGACACGATCAGGAGGAAGCGTGACCGACCGAACGTGGGCATGTCGTCAGAAAGCGAGGGATTGGAGCACAGGGCAACAGCGAGATACATAATGACGTCGTCTAGAACGATGCCGTCCAGAAGACGCCAACGGGCATGACGCCCGGCAATTTCCTCAACCAAGCTCGGCGCGCGATGTGCTATAGGGTGACGGCCCACTGACGAGCGAGTGAATTCCGCGCGCCGCGTGTCCAGTCAACCATATCGATGCGATCACAGAGACCGTGACAACGAACTCGACAAACGACCTGTTTGCCGGACCGGGACGCATGCGCGCGCGATATCGTGCGCTGGACTGGGCGGCGACGCCGCTCGGGGCCGTAGACAAATGGCCGGCGGCGCTTCGCACCGGCGTTCGCCTCATGCTCGACGCACCCGTGGCCACGTGCCTGTGGTGCGGCCCGGACTCCGTGCTGCTCTACAACGAGGCCTACGCCCGCATCCTCGGCGCCAAGCATCCCGCGGCCCTCGGACGCCCGGGGGCGGAGGTGTGGGACGAGCTCTGGCCGGCGCTGGAGCCGCAATTCGCCCAGGTGTGCGCTGGAGGGCCGGCGGTGTACGCGGACGAGACACTCCTCAGGATGGAGCGGCTCGAGGGCGGGGCGGCGGAGGACGCGTGGTTCACGTATGCATTGAGTGCGCTGACGGATGAGACGGGCGCTTGCCTCGCGGTGTATAACGTCGCCGTCGAAGTCACGGAGAAAGTGCGCGCACGCGAAGCGGTGGCGGGCGAGCGCACCCGGCTCTTCCACGCGTTCCAGCGGGTGCCGTCGTTCGTGGGCGTGGTCACGGGGCCGGAGCACGTGCTGGAGTACGCGAACGAGGCGTACTACGCGCTCATGGGGCGTCGCGACATCGTGGGCCGGCCGGTGTGGGAGGCGCTGCCCGACGCGCGCGGGCAGGGCTTCGAGATACTGCTGGACAGTGTGCGCGACACGGGGACGCCGGTGGCGGGGCGTGAGGTATCGCTGCGGCTGGTGCGCACGCCCGGCGGCGAGCCGGAGGAGCGCTTCGTGGACTTCGTCTATCAGGCGCTCACGGACGCGGACGGCGTGCAGTGGGGGGTGATGGCCTACGGCAGTGACGTCACCGAACACGTGCGCGCCCGCCGAGAGGTGGAGCGCCTCCTGGGGGAAAGTGAGCTCGCGAACCAGACGCTCCAGGACCAGACGGCGGAGCTGGAGGCACAGACGGCGGAGCTGCAGGCGGTGGCGGTGGAGCTCGAGGAGCGCACGGAGCAGGCGGAAGTGGAGCGCGCCCGCGCCACGGGCATTCTCGAGACGATGGCGGATGCGCACTTCGTGCTCGACGCGGACTTTCGCTTCATCAGCGTGAACGCGGCGTCGGAGCGCACGCTGGCCCACTCGCGGTCGCAGCTGCTCGGCCGCCGGATCTGGGAGGCGTTTCCGGGCACGGTGGGCACGATCTTCGAGCGGTCGTACCGCAGGGTGGTGGCGGAGCGGGTGGAGGTGCACTTCATCGGCGAGTACGACGACGGCACCCTGGCGCTCGTGCCGGAGGTGGACGCGTACCCGGCGTCGGGGGGTGGTGTCGCCGTGTTCTGGCGGGACATCGCGCCACGGGTGCGGGCCGAAGCGGCGCTTCGCGCGAGCGAGCAGCGGCTGCGTGATGTGTTCGAGCAGGCGCCGGTGGCAGTGGCGGTGATGACGGGCCCGGAGCACGTGTACACAGCCGTGAGCCCCATGTATGCGAGGACGCCGGGCCTCGGGCGGCAGCTCCTGGGCCGCTCGATGCGCGATGCGTTTCCCGAAGTGGTGGGCAAGGGGCCCATCGAGGCGATGGACCATGTATACCATACAGGTATCCCGTACTCGGATACCGAACGGCTGGTGGCGCTCACCCGTCCAGAGGACGGGGTGAGCGAGGATCGTTTCTTCAACCTTGGCTACCAGCCGCTGCGTGATCCGAGCGGGACGGTGTACGCGGTGGCGAGCGTCGCGTACGACGTCACCGAACATGTGCGTGCGCGGCGGGAGGTCGAGACAGCGCGCGCCGAGGCCGAGGCGGCGAATGCGGCCAAGAGTGAGTTTCTGTCGACGATGAGCCACGAGCTCCGGACGCCCTTGAATGCGATCAGCGGCTATACGGAGCTGCTCACCCTGGAGCTTCGCGGCCCGATCACGGAGATGCAGCGGCAGGACCTGGAGCGGATCCGGCGTGCGAACCACCACCTGATGGGGCTCGTAACGGACGTGCTGAACTTTGCGCGGCTGGATGCGGGGCAGGTGGAGTTTCACGTGGCCGACGTGGAGCTCGCGTCGGTGGTGGGGGATCTGGAGCCGCTGGTGGGGCCGCAGCTGGCCGCGAAGCAGTTGATCTTCGACCACGCCGGGTGTGTGTCCGACCGGCCGCACCGGATGCGCGCGGATCCGGAGAAGGTGCGGCAGATCCTGCTCAACCTGCTCACGAATGCGGTGAAGTTCACGGACGCGGGCGGGCGGGTCAGGCTGGCCTGCGAGACCGATTTGGTGGCCGGTGTGGTGCGGGTGCGGGTGTCGGACACGGGGCGGGGGATTCCGCCGGGTCAGCTGGAGCGGATCTTCGAGCCGTTCGTGCAGGTGGATCGTCACCGCACGCAGGAGAGCCAGCAGGGGGTGGGGCTGGGGCTGGCAATCAGCCGGGATCTGGCGCGGGCGATGGGTGGGGAGCTTACGGCGGAGAGTGAGCTGGGGGTGGGGAGTACGTTTACGCTGGCGTTGCCGGCGGCTTGTGCGTAGTCGGGCTTGGGTACGTGTATCAATGTCATCCCGCAGGAGTGAGCAACGCGAACGAGTGTCGGGAGATCCTGTCCTGTTCCTTGCCCTAGAAGGATTACAGGGACAGTTGAACATTTCCCGACATTCGCTTTGCGAATGCGGGATGACAGGGATGCTACGTAGAGAAAAACACCGCGTCCCGTGCTGTCATCCCGCAGGAGTGAGCAACGCGAACGAGCGTCGGGAGATGGCCCTGCTCCTGCCCCGGGTCAACCTCTTTATCGCCGCCGATGTCGGACTCGGAAAGACCATTGAGACCGGCCTGATCGTCCGCGAGCTCATGCTGCGGCAGCGCGTGGAGCGAATTGTCGTGACGCCGCTGCCGTCCGTCGTTCCCCAGTGGCGCGAGGAGCTCGACGATCGCGAGTATGTGCATCAGAAACGGGTCGAGCGTGGACACGGGGTCAATCCGTGGACAACGCATAGCCGGTTCATCATTTCGCATGCCCTGCTGCGGGATCCGTCAGATGCGATCGGACTGCAGGGCTGGATGTACAACTCGAACAAGCCTCTGGCGGATTCACAGCCGCTTGGCGAGGGAGCTAACGCAGGATCCTCGCGTGTCTCGGTCTTCACCATGGCATGCTGTCGTCGTGAGCGCAGCGAAGGACCTGCTCTTCCGCCATGAAAACAGGTCCTTCGCTACGCCCAGGACGACGAAGTCCGCTATTCAAAATTCAAAAACAGTTCACGAAGGACCTCAGGCGAGCGCCGACTCAATTCATGTTGATATCAATTTCGGTTGAGTATATCCCGACATTCGCTTCGCTCATGCGGGATGACAACTTGTGGCTTCGCTCATGCGGGATGACAATTTGCGGGATGACATGTCTACGAACGCATGGTGATCGCGGGATCAATCCGCGCCGCACGCGCAGCGGGAATCCAGCAGGCGCCGATGCCGATCACG
Organism: Gemmatimonadota bacterium; assembly: GCA_028287285.1. Classification (GTDB taxonomy): domain Bacteria; phylum Gemmatimonadota; class Gemmatimonadetes; order Gemmatimonadales; family Gemmatimonadaceae; genus AG11. The sequence goes on along the minus strand of JAQBPY010000294.1, from coordinate 11,718 downwards.
GCCATCGTCACCGCAACGCTGACCAGCGTCACGGGATCACGCGGCGCCACGCCGAACAACAGGCCGTCAATGATCCCACCACCGAAGAAGCTCAGTGCGATGCCGATGACCAGGCCGAGCGCGACAAGCACACCGCCCTCCCGCATGATCATCCGCTGCACCTGGCCGCTGGCGGCGCCGAGGCTCATGCGGATGCCGATTTCGTTTGTGCGCGTGCTCACCGAGAACGCGAGCACGCCACCGATGCCGACCGCTGCAATGACCACGGCGAGAATGCCGAAGAGCGAGATCAGCGCGGCGTTCAACCGTCGCGGGGCAACGCTCTGATCCTTCACCTGCGCGACCGTCATCACCTCGCCAATGGGCGTCGTGGGTACAATGTGCTGGATGACGCGCTGCACTGATGTCACGAGAGAAGTAACGTTGCTGTTGGCGCGAATGACGAAGCCGCCGTCGATGGCCATCTCCTGCGCAAACGAAAGGAACACCGCGGGCCTGGGCGTCACGTCGAGGCCGGCGTCCTTCGTGTTGCCGACGACGCCGACGATGGTGCGCCACTCGTAGTTCAACGGAGTGAAGCGGATGACGTCGCCGGTAAAGGCGAGCTGCTTGCCTATCGGGTCTGCGCCGTTGAAGAGCAGGTCAGCCAGGGCCTTGTTGATGAGCAGCACCTTCCCGGAGCCGGGTTGATCCGTGGTCTGGATCTCGCGTCCTTTCAGCAGCGGAATGCCGGCGATGCGGAAGTAGTCAGGACCAACCGTGCGCACTTCCGGATTCAGTGGGGCCACGCCAGTACTCGACGGCGCTTCACCCTCGGCCTTCATGTTGAGGGACATCATCGAAGCACGCAGCGGCAACGTGGACCCAAGGGCGACATCAGTGACACCGGGCAGCGCGCGGAGCTCAGCCTGCATGCGGGTATACAGTGCCTTGTTCTCCGCATCGGTGCTCGCGTCGTAGTGCGCCGAGTTGAAGAGTGAGACCGGGACGGTGAGGATCGCTTCCGTCTGCAGGCCGGTCGGCACATCGGCCAGGCGGATCATGGTGCGCGTGAGAAGTCCGGCGCCGGCAAGCAGCACGACGGACACGGCGACCTGCGTGACGACGAGCGCGCGCTGAAGGCGCTGCTTCTTCAAGCCGCCGCTCATGCGCATGCCGGCCGAGATGAACGAGGCGAGCGCGCCGTCCTTCGGGAGGAATGCGGCGAACGACAACAGCAGCGCGACGCTGACGGACAGCAGCAGCGCGAATGCAAGTGCGACCAGGTCGAGATGAATTTCACTCGCACGCGGCGAGTATCGGGCGGTCAACGCAATGAGCAGACGCATACCGCCGAATGCGAGACCCAGGCCAAGTGCCGCGCCCATGAGGGTGAGCACGAGGTTCTCGACGAGCAGCAGCCGACGCAGGCGCGAGACACCGGCGCCGAGGGCGGCACGGACGACGAGCTCCTGTTGCCGGCGGACGCCACGCATGAGCGTGAGGTTCACGACGTTGGCGATGGAGATGATCATCACGAACGCGGCCGCGCCCATGAGCAGCCACAGCGTCAATCGCGCTTTCTCGCCGATGGCGGTCTTGAACGGGATGACGTCGATGCGATAGTGCGACGCGGGATTGTAGGCGTCGGGGTGCTCCTGCCGCATGCGCGAATGCAGCGCGGCGATGTCCGCCGCTGCCATGTCCAGCGTTGCGCCGGGTGCGAGGCGCGCGAGGACTTCGGTCATGCGATGGGTGCGGCCCTGCACCATCATCGCGCTCACGTGATGCGGACTGACGACCATGTTGAGGAACGCGTCCACATGATCGGGAAAGAACGGCGCCGGTTGCACCACGCCGATCACGGTGACGGACGCGCCGCCGAGGCGCACCTGCTTGCCGATGATGCTCGAGTCGCCGGCAAAGCGCTTCATCCAGAACTCATTCGTCAGCACCATCACGGGCGGCGCGCCCGCACCATCATCACTTGGCCGCGTCAGCCGGCCAAGGATGGGTGAGAGGCCCATGGCGTCGAAGAAGTTGCCGCTCACGAGGCCGGCGTTGAGCTTGATGGCGTCGTTGGGGCCCTCGAGGTTCTGCGTCCACTGGGAATACTCGGCGATCTGGCCGAGGGACTTCGCGCCGCTCCGCAGCTCGTTGACTTCGGGGACGGAGAAGTTGACGTTCTCACCGCCGAGGCCGTCGTATGCCTGGCGGAGATAGAGCAGGCGATCGCCGTCGCGATGAGGGAGTGGCTTGAGCAACACGCCGCGCAGCACGCTGAAGATGGCGGTGTTGGCGCCGATGCCGAGTCCGAGAGTGATCACGACGACTGCCGTGAATGCCGTGCTTCGACGTAAGGTGCGAAGCGCGTAGCGGATATCGGCGAGGAGGCTGTCGACCCAGGGGAGGCCACGCTGTGCGCGGACTGACTCGGCGGCTCCCGTTAACCCGCCAGAGTTGAGCAGCGCCTGGCGTCGTGCCTGCGCGGGGTTCATTCCGCGGCGGATGTGTTCGTCGGTCTCCATGTCGAGGTGCGACTGGAGCTCGTCGCGAAGATCGTGTTCCATGTGACCGCTGCGAAGGACGCGTGCGATCAGTGCGCGAATGCGGCTCATGTCGTTTCACTCCGCGGTGCGAGGAATGCCGCGATGAGGTGAGCGGTCTGGTGCCATTCCTTTCGTTCGCGGGCGAGCTGCTTGCGGCCCGGTGCCGTGAGCGCATAGAACTTCGCGCGGCGATTGTTTTCCGACTGCGCCCATTCGGCCTTGATGAACCCTTCCTGCTCGAGCTTCACGAGGGCGGGGTAGAGTGTGCCGTAGTTGAGGGTGAGGCGGTTCTTGCTGGTCTCCTCGATGCGCCGCGCGATGCCGTAGCCGTGGAGTGGGCCGAGGACGTCGAGGGTGGTGAGGATCATGAGGGCGAGGGTGCCCTGCTTGACGTCGGTTTTGGGCATGCGGAGAGTCCTATGGGATTCCAATAGGACGTTACACGCGTCTGAGCGATTGCGCAATATGAGGCGGATACTGGCCCTCAAACACCTCAGTGGCGGAATTGGTTTGTCGCTGAGAGTGTCAAAACTTCGATTGGTTAGCGGCGGCGCGACACGCTACGAAAGTGCAGCGAACTCCCTGATGAGCTCCTCGCTTTCGCTGGCGTTAAAACTGCAGAGCTTTCTAGCTTTGTGATCGGGAAAGGGTCCAGCTTGAGGATTTCCAATTGCCTGCGTCCGGTCGTCTCGGACTTTCAACCATTGGGCGTAGGTAGCTGCAGTGAACAACCGTGGTTGTCGTACTTTGCGCCGGAATGACTTGCCAGGCGATGATTTGGCCCTTTATTGCGGCGTCGCCTGGACGTATCATTTCAGCGACACATTCACTATGAGATATGACGGCCACTGATCTGAGGAACTGGAGTCTGTAGTCCTGGGCTGGATCAGAAAGGAGGACGCAGTATCGACCGAAGAACTTCTCGCCAGTCACGCGACGGAGTTGCATGTTACCGGCGAGGAGTTGAGACGTGCAGTCTGGAATCTCGTCGATCGGGGCAAGGTCTCCTACGACCTATCCTGGCGACTCACGGCGACGAAGTAGTCGCACGTGGCGCAAAGGTGGGGACGCGATGCGCGGATCACGCCGCCGCCAAAGGGCAAGCCCGAACAGCGGCGGGAGTTTCAGCGTGACCGGGACCGAGTCCTGTACACGGATGCCCTGAGGCGCCTGGCTGGAGTGACACAGGTGGCCGGTGCGGCCGAAGGTCACACATGCGCAGCAGTCCGCATCTTGCGATCAGAACGACTGGGATGCCCGGCACCTTGCGCCCGCACCCGATGTCGCCGAGTTGCAGGGTGAGTCGCACGGCTCGGCATTCATGGCGTGTGGAGCTGCGGTTGGCGATGGCGCGGACATCTGCGAACAGTGCGGTGCCTGGCTGCTTACCGGCCAATGTGCGTTCTGCCAGGACCGCGTGGACGACTCAGCCACGTTCTGTGGCTCATGTGGCAATCCACCGTTCGGTGTCACGTGCCCGCAGTGCAATGCGGTGTCGATCTTCGATTTTTGCAGCTGCGGAACGGCGGTGACGGACCGTGCGGTGGCGATGTACGAGGCGCTCGCCGACGATACGGACTCGCATCGCTGCGTGCAGCAGAAGACACGTCGTTGCCGGGCTCGAACGCCGAGGCAGCGCAGTTGCTGGCGCGCAGGGATGTGGCTCGACCGGCGTGTGGCGGTCGAGCCTATGCGGCCGGCCGCTCCGCGTTTCGATGCGGCGGCACTGGCGGGCGAGGAGAGCACGACGTCCATCGCGAGTGTCGGGATATACTTTCCGCACCCCGGACCCCCAGGACGGGATAGCAGTTCCCGACAGTCGCTTCGCTCCTGCGGGATGACAGTCTTAAATGTTCTTGCGGGATGACAGTCCTAAATATTCTTGCGGGATCATAGTCTAAAATATTCTTGCGTATGACAGCCTAGCATGGTCCTGTGGAATGACCGCCTACAACGCTCCTGCGGGATGATGGCCTTCAATGTCCCGCAGGACGACAGCCTAAAGCGCCCCGCTGCGTGACGACAGCTCAAAGTGAACAGTATTGGAGCTAGTGGCGTGTTACCAGAAGTTGTGACAGCGCGCTGTCGTCGTGAGCGTAGCGAAGGACCTGTTTTCATGGCATAAGAGCAGGTCCTTCGCTGTGCTCAGGACGACAATTGGCGCACACACTCCTCGAGCCGACACCAGCCACTCACCAGGAGCATCTCCTCAACAGACTTCACGCGGACGTCACCGAGCCGGGGCGAGCCGACAATGATGGCGAGGGCCTGGGCGCGGGAGACAGCGACGTTCAGGCGGTTCTTCGACAGCAGGAACTTCGGGCCCCGAGGCGCGTCGTCGAGGGTGGAGGCGCACATGGACACGATGACGACAGGCGCTTCCTGACCCTGGAACCGGTCCACTGAACCGACCCGGGCCGCATTGCCGAGCCGACGCTTCAATGCCCGCACCTGCATGTTGAACGGCGCGACGACGAGGATGTCCTCGATGGCCATCGCACGCGGCGGCTTGCCCTTCACCTGCACAGAGCAGGCAAGCAACGTCTTCACCAACGTCTCAATGGTGCACACTTCCTCGTCGCTGTCCTGGGTGCAGCCGTCGTGATTCACGGGAATGAATCGCACGCCGGTGGCGATGCCGATGTCGCTCTCGGCGGCACCGATGATCTGGTTGGAAGACGCGAGCGGTGCACTCTTCAGACGCCCTTCGTAGTACGCATCCGAGATCACCCGGCACACATCGGGATGCATCCTGTGGGAAAGGCCCAGAAAGATGCCGAGCGCCGGGGGGACGGTGGCGTGGCCGTGAAGGAAGTATTCGAGCGCGGAAAGACCGCTCTCGCCCGGGTGCGAGCCCTGCGTGGGCTGCGCAAGCTGCATCTGATCGCCCAACAGCACGAGGTTCTTTGCAGCGGAACCGACTGCGACAGCATTCGCCAGCGAGAACTGGCCGGCTTCTTCAATGAAGAGATAGTCCAGTGTGCACTCGAGCTCGGGGCGTGCAAAACACCACGCGGTGCCACCGATGACGAGTGGCCCAGCGGTGATCGCGCTCAATGCCTCCTTCGACTCGATGTGCGACATTCGGCCACTTGCGATCAACGGATGATCCTTGTCGCCGGTGACTTTCACGAGCGCCGGCGACAAGCCCTGTTCATCGCCGAGCTTCGCGATGCACTCCATGAGGTTGAGGATGACCTGATGTCCGTTGGCTACGATGCCGACGCGCTTGCCGTTCGACACGAGCGCGAGGATCACGCGCGATGCAATCGTCGTCTTGCCGGTGCCGGGCGGGCCCTGGATGCATAGCGCCGAGTTGTCCAGTGCGCGAACGATCGCAATGGCCTGCGGTGCGAGGTCGGCGGTGTCGTCGATGTGCATGGTGACGCCGCCAGTTAGTCGCGGCGCACGACGTGCGAGCAGATCCGCGAGTGCAGCAGAGCAGTTGTCGTCATCCGACCAGCGCGTGACGAACCGCAGGATACCCTCGGCCATGGTCTTGCCGGAGATCAGCGATGCAGGAATGAGCGACAGCCGGTCGGGAATGGACTTGCCCGGACCAACCTTCAACTCCACGAGGCCCGCTTCACGATCGACGAATGTCTCGACGGTGCACTTGAGATCCTCCGTGCCGGGAATGGCGCATGATTCGCCGTCACTGATGCGCGTGTCCTGATCAGGATCAAAGGAGTACTCCAAGCCCGTGGACCGCTTGATCGTCCTCGACGGCGTGGCAGTACGCACTAGACCCGCGAGACAATCGGCATCGTGATAGAGCTTGTCCTCGGTGGCGATCATGCGATCGAAGTACTGCCACCACCACGGCTTCTCTTCGCGCCGATGGAACTCGAGCAGCCATGCCAGAAGATCCGTGGTGCCGCCGGCGTCGCGCGCGAGCAGCTGCGTCGCCAGTTGCTGCGCGGGGGTGATGGCTGCGAATTCATCCGCGCGCGAGGTATCGGGAACAATGAACTCCACGCCCGCTTCCTTCTGCCGCTCGAGCAGCCAATCGCGCAGGCCAACGGTGGACTCGCAATCGACCTTGTTGTAGCGACGAATGCGGCCGAGTGTCGGAGAGACATCAGGGTCGGGCGATTCCTCGTTGTCGATCCAGCGTTGATACTCCACCACCGAACCGCCGGCGCTCGTGACTTCGCCGGTACGCTTTGGCATGTACAGATGCTCGACGTACTTGAGCGAATAACTTGGCGTTCCAATCACCATGCCCTGCAGCACTGCGGGATAGAGATCGACGAGCACGTGATGGCGGAAGAGCTGGTCCACCTCGAACTCGCGCGTCGCGTACTTGCCCATGAGGCGGCCGAGTGCGGAGCGTTCGTACGAGGCGTAGTGGTAGATGTGGAGCGTGGGGTCGGCGAGCCACCGCGCATACGCCCAATCGATGAACTGCTCGAAGGCGATCTTCTCCGCGGCATTGTCATGCGCCCACCAGTCGCGAAACTGTGGCGCGCCTTCATCCAGCGTGACGACGCCGAGCAGGTATTCGAGGCCGCCCGGTGCGTAAGGGAAGCCTTCGATGTCGAAGAAGATGTCGTTGGGCGATGCGGGCGGAAGCAGCGCAAGCCCACGCCGTGGGCGATCGGCATCGAGCGCGCGGAACTTCCATTCGATCTTACCGCTCTTGCGGCTGGCGACCTGCATCTCGGCCTGCGCGCGCAGTGCGGTAAACGTCGCCGCGTTCATGCGAGGAACGGTGTTGCGTGGCGTCGTCGCCAAGGCAGTGAGCGTATGGATGCCGCCGTCGCGCAGGCGGACGATCTGGCCGCGGCCAATGCCGGCGACGAGGCTCAGGTCGTCGACACGCTCGAGGTATTTCTCGGCAGCGTCACTCCATCGGCCGTGGGTGCGATCGAGCGATGGATCGGGGTGGGTACTGGCGTCCCACGTGTCGTGGAAGGTCTCGAATGATTTCCTGATGCGCCTGAAATAGTGCCAGACGTCGTCGGTTCTGAACACCTGCTGCGCGTTGTCGCCAAGGATGAATCCGAACTGGTGTGGCCGCCGTTGCTGTGATGCTTCCAGCATGTCGGCGTAGGCGCACAGCTGCAGCAGGAAATATGGTTTTGCCGAGCGAGCGAGCTTGGTATCCCAGGGTTCGTAGAAGTAGTCGCCGAGTGCGGAGGGGCCGTCAACGCGATGGAGGAAGTCGGCGATGCCCATCCATGCGCCGGCGCGGAGCTCACCCTGGAAGATGATGGGCGCTCCGCTACGCATTGCTGTTTGCGTGTCGTGGTATGCGGTATCGGTCCTGGCGATTTCAACCAGGTGGGGCTCTGTGCTTCGCAGGTGCTCGAGATGCGCGGCTTCGTGTGCGAGGCCGCGTCTGATGACGAGCTCCATTTCCTCGTCGTTCACATCGGGGGTGAACTTGCCTTGCTGGCTCGACGTCTCCGCGTGGTTGCGATCACACCATGCGGCGAAGTCGCCCTCGAGGTAGGAGATGAGGTCGCGGGGGGAGAAGCGGAAGGAGCCGTCGGGGAGGCGTTGCATATGGGGTAAATATGCAGTGCGGGTGGGCGGCGGGAGAGGAATTTCCGGCGACAAGTGTTAGATGCGTCGCGTAGGGGGGCTGGAGGGGTGGTACTGCCCTCTATAGAGGCCCAAGCGCGGCGATGCTGGACGCTACGCTCAGAACGACAACCATCCCAGCCGTGACCATAGGCGATAGGTCAGAAATAGAAGCGCACCGGCGCAACGGCGCTTAATCGAATCGTAATTTCGTGGCGCTTGACGATCACCGCGATCCCTGAGAACGTTCCACTAACCTGGTGGAGCTTGAGCCGTCGTCCGGTGTACGGAATGCTGCGCCAGGCGGTTGACGTCGTTCGTCATTTGCAGGCACTGATCACTGTGCTGATCGCCAACAGCCGATAGCGGAACTCCGTCATGGCACGTGTTACCAACGATCTCCTGCCCGGCACGCTCGATCTGCTGGTGCTGAAGGCTGTCTCTCGAGAGCCGATCCATGGTTACGGCATCAGCAAATGGATCGAGCAGCGCACGAACGACACGCTCGCGATCGTGGACTCGGCACTCTACAAGGCCTTGCATCGCCTCGAGGACGCCGGCGCCATTGCTGCCGAGTGGGGCGTGTCCGAGAACAACCGCCGCGCGCGGTACTACTCGCTCACCCCACGTGGACGGCAGATGCTACGCGCCGAGGTCGCGACGTGGAAGCGGTATGTGGCAGCGGTATCCGGCGTCCTCGAAACCGCGTGACGTGACATGAGAAGACGATCCTCACTTCTGCCCGACTCGGTCCGGCGAATCTTCATGCTGCCGACGAGCACGGAACGCGTCGCGCACGAACTCAGCGACGAGATGCGTATCCACATCGACATGCGTGTCGACGAGCTCCGCGCGCTGGGCATGAGCGAGACTGACGCGCGCGCCGAAGCACTTCGACGTTTCGGCGATGGCGACGAGTTCGATGCATACGTGGCGCGGCGCGCGGTTACGCGTGCTCGCGTGCTTCGCGTTGGCGAGTGGTTCGGCGAGTGGCGACAGGATGTGCGATTTGCGCTGCGTCTCTTCCGGAAGCATGCGCCGCTCACACTGCTCATCGTCTTCACGCTCGCCCTGGGGATCGGCGCGAACGCGGCGATCTTCAGCGTCGTGCATCGTCTCCTCATTGCGCCGCTTCCATTCAAGGACGGCGATCGCATCGTGATGCTCTCGATGGAAGCACGCGAGCATGGCTTCTCGCGGCCGAGCAGCGACGCGGTGAAGGCGTGGGGCACGCGCGCCCATTCGCTGGCGATGATCGCCGGGGCGAACGTGAACTACATCATGGTGCAGGATCCGGCCGAGCGTGATTCGGTGTCCGGGTCGATCACATCGAATTACATGCAGCTGCTCGGCATCACTCCCGTGATCGGGCGCGACTTCACGCCGGACGACGAACGCGTTGGCAGCGCGCGCGTCGCAATGGTCAGCTACAGCCTGTGGCAGCGCGCGTACGGCGGCAGGTCCGACGTCCTTGGCAAGTCAATCGCCGTGAGCGGCCGAACCGACAACCCACACATCATCGTGGGCGTCGCGCCGCCCAACATGGGGCTTCCGATCTCGTATAATCCACCAGGCAGCAAGTGGCGCGCGGCAACGCCGAGTATCTGGATTCCGGCGAGTTTCGATTCATTGGAAGATGCCTTCACGTACGCGCGACTTCGTGGCGGCGTGTCGGCGGCGCAGACGTCGAAGGAGCTGCAAGGCATACTCGACAGCATGCCCTCTCCAGTGGGTGGCGCGCAGCCGGAGTCCGACGCGCTCAAGTGCTGCGCTCGCGCCGTACGACCGCAGGACATGCTCGATCCGCGCGAGACACGCATGATCGAAATCCTGTTCGTTGCCGTCGCGGTGCTGCTGCTGATTGCGTGCGCCAACGTTGCGAACCTGCTCATGGCGCGCGGCTGGGCGCGTCGGCGTGAGTTCGCGGTGCGCATCGCACTCGGTGCCGGACGCGGACGACTCACACGTCTCGTGCTCACCGAGAGCATGCTCCTCGCGCTCGCGGGTGGCGTGCTCGGAGTCGCGCTCGCGTGGGGGCTGCTGCATATCGTCATCGCCATACGTCCTCCCGCGCTGGAGAATCTCGACAGCGTTCGCGTCGAGCCATTGGTGCTGCTCTGGTGCGTGGGGGTGTCGGTATGCACGGGTCTCCTGTTCGGATCTGCTCCGGCGCTGTTGTCGATCGCCGGATCGGCAGGGGACGTGCTCAAGAGCGAGTCACACGCGAGCTCCGGCGACCGACGCGCGCGCCACACCCGATCGGCGCTGATCGTCGCGGAGATCGCGATGTCACTCGTGCTGCTGGTCGGAGCCGGACTTCTTGCGCGCTCGTTCGTCGCGCTGCAGCACACACCACTCGGTTTCGACCCGCGTGGCCTCGCCTCGGTTCAGGTGCTATTTCAACGCGGACCACGCGGACAGGTTCCCGAGAAGCAGAAGGCGGTGCTGGAGCGATTGCGCGCGATTCCTGGTGTAACCGATGCCGCGATTGGCGTCATGCCGGGAGAGGCGTTCGGCTCAGGAGGGCGGCCGTTCGAGACAGAGCCTGACGCGACGGGCCAATCGCGCAGCGTGGCGGTGTCGGGCGTGACGTTCATGTCGCCGACCTATTTTCGCGTGGCCGGCATGACGCTGCTGCAAGGACGGGTGCCGGATGTGGAGTCCGAGGTGGCGGGGGTGTTCGCCAACGGCCCAATTCCGTCGGCGCCGGAGATCGTCGTCAATCGCACCCTGGCCGAGCATTTGTGGCCGCACGAGAGTGCGCTTGGGAAGCGCATTCGCTCGGCGGATCCGCGGGAGGGCGGCGTGTCGTCGACGGTGGTGGGTGTCGTGGACGATACGAGGATGCCGGGCCCGCGTCCCGCACTGGATGCGGAGATTTACCGCCCGCCGGTTCCGATTCAAACACCGTTCGTGGTGCGTTCGGCGATCGCGCCAGCAAGTCTCAAAGCGGCGTTGAGCCGAGCCGTTCTCGAGGCCAATCCGGGCAATATCGTTTACAGAATTACAATCGGCGAGACGTACATGCGGGACGCAATGGCACCGACGAGATTCGCGATGGCGTTGTTGGCCGCCTTCGCGGGCGTTGCGCTGCTGCTCTCGGCAGTGGGCTTGTATGGCGTGATCGCGTATGCGGTGACGCAGCGAACGCGTGAGATCGGTATTCGCCTCGCGCTTGGCGCGGCGCCTGGATCGGTGACGGCGCTGGTGGTGCGAAGTGGAATGACCCTTACGGTAGTGGGAATGGTCGTTGGCGCTGCGGCCGCCGTCGGCAGCACTCGGGTGCTGGGCGGGATGCTGTATGGGGTGCGGCCCGGTGATCCGGCGACGCTGGCGGCGATCGTTGCGCTTGTCGGTGTGGTCGCGCTCGCGGCGTGTTATCTGCCGGCAAGACAAGCTGCTTCTATTGATCCGACGGAAGCGTTGCGGGCGGAGTGATCATCGCGCCTCGACTGTCCCTAGCGCTGGAGTGACGCCGTATCGCTGCCTGCTCAAGAGCGGGACGTGGGTGTCACGGCGGTCGGTGGCGGATACGACGGTAGTGGGCACAAGCAGGCTCGCGGTGCAGGGACATCGGGGGAACAGCAGTGATCCACCATGCGGTTGAAAGGGCTAGCGAAGTTCTTAAGACAACCGTAAAATCCGGAATGGAGGAAATAAG
>JAQBPY010000289.1 GCA_028287285.1 Gemmatimonadota bacterium | reverse complement strand
CCAGGCGCGCAATGTGTAGGTGCCGGGCGGAACTCCCTCAATGGAAAACGACCCGTTCGCACCGGTCACCGCGAAATACGGATGCTCGAACACGGCAATGTATGCTCGCGTCCACGGATGTCCCTCGTCGGTGATGGTCACCATGCCCGCGGACTTGAATGGCAGGTCGGTAGGAATCACCTGCTCTCCGCTGCCGAGCAGGATGTTGGCGCGCGGGGCGGGCTCGCCGGTGGCTGTGAAGCGCAGATGCTGCCGCAGCTTGTCGTGCCCGAGGATGTTCACCGAGCTTCCCGTGGCAGCGACCTGGACGCGCGGCGACAGTTTGCAATGTAGGCTTTCCAGCTCCAGCCGGCGCTCGAGATTGAATGCCTTGCCGCTGTGCACGCCATCGAGCCACACAACGACCCCGGCCAGGTTGGAGCCCTGCTGCTGAACGGACGCGTCCGGGATGCTGGCGCCACAGATGGCGCTGTCTCGGCCCGTTGATGCCGCCAAAGCCGGCGTGATGGCAGACGCGAGGGACACCGTCCCCGACACGGTGCCAGGCGAGGCAACAGGAGCCACCGAATAGCCGCTCGACGCCGAGCCCAGAAGCACGTCGCCTGGAGCAGACGTCACGTGCCCGGACGGCTTGGCGGATTCCGCCTGGACCTTGCCCGGGGCGTCCCTGCACGCGGCGGAAAAAAGCAATGCCGCAACCGCGAGCGCGGGGCGGACGTGGAACGACGAAGAGAAAATCACGAAACTCGACACGAGGTGAAGGCCAGACGCTTCCTGCCATGACAGGGGCAAGGCCCGCGCCAGTCTCCCAAGCCTTTACACCACGATCAGGTCCCGCTGAATTACCCGGGGCGTCACCACGGCCTTGCCGGGCTCCAGGTACACGTTCACCTCACTTCGCACACCGATCTCGCCGGGAATGTAGACGCCGGGCTCGATTGAAAAGCCGACACCGGGCACGAGCAGGCGAACTTCACGTGTTTCCAGGTTGTCGAGGTGCGGCCCTGATCCGTGGAGCGCCCGCGGGTCGATGGAGTGCCCGGTGCGATGGGTGAAATACTCGCCCAGCCCTGCCTCCGTGATCACGTTGCGTGCGGCATCATCGGCGTCGCCGCCACGAATTGCCTTGCCGGCTGCGACCTCGGCCTGGACGAGGCCGATGGCCGCATCACGGGCGTTGCGCACAATGGTCCAGATCTCCTGTGCCCGCGCGGACGGAGCGCCAACGGTAGCCATCCACGTCTGGTCCGCGTACACACCGCCGTTGGGCTCACGCGCCCAGAGGTCGATCAGCACGACGTCGCCGTCGAGAATTGGGCGCGGATGATCGGAGGACGGCTCGTAGTGCGGATTGGCGGCATTCGCTCCGGCGCTCACGTTGGGACCGTGATCGGGCGCCTCGAGGCCGGCACGCGCAAACCGCTCCTTGATCCACTCCATCAGCTCGTGCTCGGCGATGGGCTTTCGCGTCCGGGCGCGGTCGCCGGCGATCATGAACGCGGCCTGCGCGATGGGCGCGATGATCTCTGCGGCACGCACATGCGAGGCAATGTGCTCAGGGCTCCATTGCGCGTAGAATCGCGTGACCAGCTCTCCGCTCGACGTGATCGAATGTGCGCCGGCCGCACGCACCATGTCGAGCACACCGGCCGGCACGCGGTCGAGATAGGGCACCGAATCGCCGACGGAATATTCCATCGCGATGCGCTTTCCGTCGACAAAGGAGCTCACCGTGCTCTCGAGCGTGCGCCATGAGCTGTACGTCGACTTCTTCCACTGCGTGGGCCAGCTGTGCCATGGCCCGGGCTCGATGGCATGCCCCAGCGCATGCGGAACGCCGGCGCGAGGGACCCAGACGAAGATGCGCCGCGAGATGAAACCCTGCAGGCCGAGCATCCCCATGGTGATGGGGTTGGTGCCCTGAAAATCGAACAGCAGCCAGCCGTCGAGATTCGCGTCGGCGAGCGCCTGTTGCAGCACGGGCAGTGATTCCGGAGTGAGCATGTGTGTTGCCTGAAGTCTGGTTAGCGAGACCGGTCCGCGCCGCGCCAGTCAGCGCGCCACTCGCATGACCCTTCCGCACGGCCTTCGCAGCGCGTGTGCTCCACGGAGCCTGTCGTCCCGACAAGCAGCCGCAGAAGCTCACGCAGCGCGGATTCGTAGAATGCACAACCCGTACTCCCGGGGGCAACGCCGAGGGTGACGGAGCGGGGAATCTCGAGGAGGACGAATTGTCCCACCCGCCGCACGTTGCCGTTGAGGTACCGCTGCGCAATGCGCCGCGCTTTGCGCAGCGCCAGCGGCCGGGACATCATGGAGGGCATGATCTTGAGGCTGCCACGGGTGACGGGAGATACCGTCATGTATGCTTCACGCGCCAGGAAGCGGCCGGCGGCGCGCAGGATCGCTTCGGCGTCCGGCCTGCGGCCGATGAGCCGTGCCAGGGCGATGGTTTCGTCCTGCGCCGTACGCTGGTTGCGCCGGACGGCCTCCGTATACCGTTGGATCTGCGCGAACACGGTGTCGCTCAATCCCAGCCGCTTGTTCCTCAGCTCCTCCACGAATTCGGCCTCGAGGACACCCTCGGGGGTGTCGACGTCGCGAACGGCTTCCAGAAGGCTGAGCGGGAGGAGTGCGTCGACCGTAGCGAGCATATGAACTACAATGGGGCAGGCGGGACGGGCAGGAAACAGACTAGCCCGTAAGGTAAACGCAAAACGTGTAACGAAGAATGCTTGCTCCGTACGTCCTTTCCACGCTGCTGCAGCGCGGTGCCTTGGGTGCCGCGGCGGCGCTGCCGGTTGCATTGCTCGCGAGACGGGCGGACTCGCTGTCCACGTCGGGCGCCGTGGCGGCGGTCGTGGTGGGAGCGGCGTCCGTGGCCGCCGGATGGGCGTGGGGCGCCCTGCTCATCGTGTACTTCGTGGCGGGAAGTGCCCTGTCGCACTTTCGCCGCGCAGACAAGGAACGGCTCACCGGCGCCGTGGTGGCAAAGGGGGGCGCACGCGACGCGACGCAGGTGCTGGCCAACGGCGGGATATTCGCAGCCAGTGCGTTCCTCGCGCCTTTTGGGCCCAGTCACTTTGGCGTGACCATGTCTATTGGCGCGCTGGGCGCGTTGGCGGCGGCGTCGGCGGACACGTGGTCGACGGAGATCGGAACGTTGTTCGGCGGCGTGCCTCGCTCGCTGGTGTCATTTCGGCGGGTGCCCGCGGGCACGTCGGGAGGGGTGAGCATCGCGGGTTCCCTCGCGATGGCGTGCGGTGCAGCACTCATCGCCGTGACGGCGGCGCTGCTTGGCCTGCCGCGCGTGATCACGATCGTCATCATGGCGGGCATCGCGGGCGCGGTGGCTGATTCACTGCTTGGCGCGTGCGTTCAGGAGCGGAGATGGTGTGCCGCGTGCGAGCGTGGCTCCGAACGACGGATGCACGACTGCGGCACGGCCACAGTCTTGCTTGACGGACACGAGTGGGTGGACAACGACGTGGTGAATCTGCTGGCCACCGTTACCGGCGCGGCGGTGGCAGGGGTGCTGGCGGTCTTCTAGTCTCATGCTGTTCTGTGAGCCGTCAGCGAACGACGGTCAGGATACTCTCCAAACTATTTCCAAGGATGGGATAGTAGCTCCCGACAGTCGCTTCGCTCCTGCGGGATGACAGTACTCTGGGTAATACGTCCTTACCTCTGACGAATGACAGTTTGAAGCGAACAGTACTGCCTCTAACCTTCACGACGTGAGCACAGCACAAACGCGGTACGACGCAATCATCGTTGGCGGAGGCCCCGCGGGCGCGTCCACGGCCTTTGCGTTGTCGCGGGCCGGCGCACGCGTGCTCGTGCTGGATCGCGCGACCTTTCCCCGCCCCAAGCCGTGTGCGGAATATCTGAGCCCGCAGGCGTCACGGCTGCTCAGCGCCATGGGCGCGCTCGACGCCGTGGAGCGCGCAGGTGCCGCGCATCTGGATGGCATGATCGTCCGCGCGCCCAACGGCGTGGCGCTTCGCGGGGACTTCGTGGCAGCGCATGGCTACCGCGCGTTTCGTGATCGTGGCCTTGCCCTTCGACGGACGCTGCTCGACCCCATCCTGCTGGAGTGCGCACGTGCCGCCGGCGCCGAGGTCCGCGAAGGCGCGCGGGTGAGCGACCTCATGGTGGACGACGACCAGCGCGTGACCGGCGTTCGCGTACTTCGCGACAAGGGAGCGCCGGAGCCGCTATACGCCTCACTTGTCATCGGCGCCGATGGATTGCGGTCCGTGGTTGCGCGGCGAGCGGGCCTCGCGCGCGCCAGCCGCATCTGGCCGCGACGGATTGCCCTGGTCGCGCACTACGAGCGCTTTGGCGACATGGGCACCATGGGCGAGATGCATGTGGAGCGGGGCGTGGGCTACGTGGGCCTCGCCGCCGTGGAGCATGGCCTCACGAACGTGGCAATGGTGGTGCCGTCGTCATGTGCGAGCGCAATCAGCAGGGACAAGACGGCATTCTATGAGCAATGGCTGCGCGATCGTCCACAGCTGGCGAGCCGCGTGGCAGGTGCAACGCGCGTGACACCGGTGCTGGCCACGGGGCCATTCGCATCGCATGCGCGCCGAGCGTGGGCGCCGGGTGCCGCCCTCGTGGGGGATGCGGCGGACTTTTTCGACCCATTCACGGGCGAGGGCATCTACTCGGCGCTCCGCGGCGGCGAGATGCTCGCGCCGTTCGCGATGAGGGCGCTCGGAGCGTCCACGTCGAAGGACCGGGACGGCGCCTTGCAGGGATATGACGAGACGCGACGAAACGAATTTCGCGGCAAATGGATTGTGGAGAAAGTGATCAATGCCGTCGTGAGCAATGCGCCGGCGATCAACTATTTTGCGCGCTCACTCGAGGCGCGGAAGGACATGGCCGACCTGCTGGTTGGCGTCACGGGAGATTTCGTGCCCGCGAGCCAGGTGTTGCGCGTGGGCTATCTGCTGAATCTCTTTCGAGACCCCTCGGCAAGCCGCCGCCCACTGACCGACGCATGACGATCGATCCCGATTCCTTCCGCAGCGTGCTTGGCCGGTTTTCTTCCGGCATCACGGTCATCACGGCGCTCGACGCCGACGGGCAGGACGTGGGCATGACGGTGAGTGCGTTCTGTTCCGTGAGCCTGCGGCCGCCGCTCGTGCAGGCGTGCGTGGACCGTGCCGCTTCGATGTTCGACGCGCTGCAGGTGGCCGACCGCTTTGGCGTGAACATCCTGGCCGCGGAGCAGGAAGCGTTGTCGCGACGCTTTGCCGACATCGACGCCACGCGACGCTTCGAGGGGCTCGGCTATGCGCGCGGGGAGTCTGGGGTGGTGCTGCTCGATGATGCGCTCGCCCATGTGGAGTGCCGAGTGGTGAATCGTGTGGACGCGGGCGATCACATGATGTTCATTGGCGAGGTGGAGCGCGCCTCGGCGCGTGATGCGCGACCGCTGCTGTACTATCGTGGCGGATACGCGCAGCTCGAGCGCTGAGTGCTGACTCCGCGCAGGAGGCGCAGCTTCGAGCACCTGGATGATCCGCGAACGGACGCGGCGTTGCGGGAGCGCTCGCTGCGTGACGTGCGGCGGGCGAACACGGTGCTTGGCGGTGCCAACGCGGTGCTCTCGGAGCTGCGGCGCCTGTTGCCGTCACTCGGCGCGGAAGCAACGTTGCTCGACGTCGGCACGGGGTTGGCGGACATTCCACTGCGGGCCAAGTCGCTGGCGGCACGCAGGAATGTTCGACTTCGTACCTTTGGCGTGGACGAAGCAGAAACGCTGGCGCGTGTGACGGGCGATATACTGGATGGGAGCACGTGCGCGGATGCACGGAATCTTCCGTTCGCGAATTCCACCTTCGACGTCGTCATCTGCTCGCAGGTCCTGCATCATTTCGAGGATGCGGAAGTGCCGGTGATCCTGAAGGAGCTGGACCGTGTGGCGAGCGGTGCCGTGATTGTCAGCGACTTGCGGCGCAGCTGGCTTGCGGTGTCGGGGTTCTGGCTCGTGACCTGGCCATTGGGCTTTCACCCGGTGAGCCGCCACGACGGCATGGTGAGCGTATTGCGCGGCTTTACGGCGGCTGAACTTGCCTGGCATGTGGAGACGGCAACCGGCCGGAGCAGTAGTGTTCGGCGTCACCTTGGATATCGACTGACGGCCACCTGGACTCCCAACCAATGAGCGAGCTGCCTCCGTTCGACCTTGGGCCGATGCCCGCGACCAGCAAGATGAATACCGTGGACGAACGGCTCGTTCGCGCGCCGCTCCTGCGTATTTTTCGGCTGGCTGCGGAGGTGGAGCGCTGGCCGGCGCTGCTCAGGCATTACAAGTTCGTGCGCTTTGTGGAGCGCAGGCGGGATGGCGGCGGCATCGTGGACATGAGTGCCAACCGGCCATTCGGGCTGCTGCAGTGGCCCACGTGGTGGCAGTCGAAGATGGAGGTGCGGGCGCCGGGCTCCACGGTGGCGCCGGTGGTCCGGTTCACGCATATCGACGGCGTGACCAAGGGAATGGAAGTGGAGTGGAGCTTCAAGGAAACCCCTGATGGGACGCACGTACGAATCCTGCATATGTGGGGTGGCCCGGGTGTTCCGGTGGTGGGCAGCGCCGCGGCGACGATGGTGATTGGGCCGGTGTTCGTGCATGGCATTGCCAGCCGGACCCTGGAAGGGTTGGCGGTGCATGCGGAGCGTGAGGCGCTTGGGGCGGGCACGCCGTAGGAAACAGTTCTTGGCTTTGCTTGGGTGTTGAACACCACACAGACGGAGATGGAATGGAGCGTCGTCGGGTCGCGATCACGGGAATCGGAGCGGTAACGCCAATTGGCATCGGACGGGACGGGCTGTGGGATGGCCTGCGTCGCGAGCAGTCGGCAGTGGGTACGCTCACGCGATTCGACCCGTCCATGTGGCGCAGTCACAATGCCGCCGAGGTGAACGAGTTCAACGCGCTCGATTTCATGGAGGCGAAAAAGGCAAAACGTCTCGATCGCTTTGGCATGTTCGCGGTGGCGTCGGCGCGGCAGGCGGCCAATGACGCCCGCCTCGATGTGGCCAGGGAGGACAGCGAGCGGGTTGGCGCGATGATGGGCAGCGCGCTCGGCGGCATCCGCTTTGCCGAGGAGCAGCTGCGCATCTTTCTCGATCACGGCATCCGGTCGGTGGATCCGTCGCTCGCGTTGAACGTGTTCTCCGGCGCGGCGAGCTGCAACATTGCCATCGAGCTCAGCGCGCAGGGGCCCAACAGCACCAACGCGATGAGCTGTGCATCGGGAACCATTGCCGTTGGTGAGGCATTCCGCGCCATTCGCGATGGGTATGCCGACGTCATGTTTGCCGGCGCATCCGAAGCACCTCTCGCGCCGCTGTGCTATGGGGCGTTCTCGATCATCCGGGCGATGTCCACCCGCAACGATGATCCCACGGCGGCTTCGCGTCCGTTCGACCGGGATCGTGACGGCTTCGTGATGGGCGAGGGTGCGGCGGTAATGGTGCTCGAGGAGCTCGACCGCGCGATGGCGCGTGGTGCGCACATCTATGCGGAAGTCGTGGGCTACGGCAGCTCGAACGACGCGCATCACATGACCGCGCCGCGTCCCGACGGCTCGCAGGCGGCGCGCTCCATGCGCATTGCGCTGCGCGACGCCAACGTGCTGCCGAGCGACATCGAGTACGTGAATGCACACGGGAGCTCGACGCCGCTCAACGATCCCACGGAGACGCTGGCCATCCATTCCACCTTTGGCGAGCATGCGGACAAGCTGCAGGTCAGCAGCACCAAGGCGTACTACGGCCATGCGCTCGGCGCATCCGGCGCGATCGAGCTGGCCATCAGTGCGCTCGCGCTGGAGCAGAAGTGGCTGCCGCCCACGTTGAATCATGCCGTGGCGGCCGACGGCTGCGATCTCGACTACATCCCGAACCATGGTCGTGATGCCGACGTCGAGTATGCGATCAGCAACAGCTTCGGCTTTGGCGGGATCAATGCGGCGGTGGTGCTCAAGCGTCACGACGGGGTCTGACGCGCGACAAGCTCGGCGATTAGGATTGTGACGCGGCGCCGAGGGCGAGCCGCGCAGGTCACGTCTTCCCGAGCACTGACACATGAAAGACAGCTGGCGTCATTTCGCTGCTGAATTCATCGGCATCTTCGCGCTGGTGTTCGTTGGCGGCGCGTCGATCATGTCGGCGACACTGAACGGCATCAATCCCATGTTGCTGGCGGCCATCGCGCACGGCGTGATCCTGGCGCTCATGGTGACGGCGACGATGCGCATTTCGGGGCATCTGAATCCGGCCGTGACGATCGGGTTCCTGGTGACGAAGCGGATCGAGCCGATGATGGCGGTGATCTACATCATCGCGCAGCTGCTGGGTGCCATGCTGGCGGCGTATGCGTTGAAGACGGTGTTTCCGGCGAACGTGGCGATCGCGACGCATCTTGGTGGGCAGGCGCTCGATCCGAGCATCACGATGGGCCAGGGCATTTTCTGCGAGGCGATCGCCACGTTCTTCCTGATGTTCGTGGTGTTTGGCACGGCCGTCGATCCGAAGGCGCCGCAGGTTGGCGGGTTTGCCATTGGGCTCACGGTGACGGCGGACATCCTTGCCATCGCGTCGCGCACGGGGGCGTCGATGAACCCGGCGCGGTCGTTCGGGCCGGCAGTGGTGAGCGGGTTCTGGCAGGGGCATGCGGTGTACTGGATCGGGCCCATTGCCGGCGCCGTGGCGGCGGCGTTGCTGTATGACGGATTGTTTCTGCGGCGCGGCAAGGACAACGCGGCGCACGGGGCGGTCGAGCCGGACTGAAATGGCGGCGAGAGCGGAGCGACGGTTCGTTGTCGTCCTGTCGGAGGTATTGGATCGTGGCCAGCTCTAGGCGCAACGAAAGTATCTCCCGACAGCCGCTCGCTGCGCTCACGCCTGCGGGATGACAAAGAAACAGTCGTTCGCTCACTTCTGCGGGATGACAAAAAAACAGTCTCGACTTCTTACTGGCGCCTGGATCCGTAGGTCGCCTCGTACCGCGCGACCGACTCCAGCACAATGCGCGTTGCCTCGTCGCTCTTGCCCCAGCCCTGGATCTCGACGCGCTTGCCCTCGAGGTCTTTATACGTGCGAAAGAAGTGCTCGACCTCATTCAGCATGTGCTTCGAGATATCGGCGATGTCGAAGTACTCCTGCTGAAAGGGATCATGCAGGGGGACGCCGAGGATCTTGTCGTCAGGCTCGCCGCGGTCGAGCATCTTGAGCACGCCGATGGGGCGGACGTCGATCTGGCAGCCGGGAAAGGTCTGCTCCTTCACGAGCACGAGGACGTCGAGGGGATCGTTGTCTTCATGCAGCGTGCGCGGAATGAAGCCGTAGTCGCCGGGGTAATGCACGGCCGAGAAGAGCACGCGGTCGAGCTTGAGCATGCCGCTGCTCTTATCGAGCTCGTACTTGTTGCGGCTGCCCGACGGAATTTCAATGACGGCCGTGACACACTCGGGGACGTTCAGGCCGGCGGGCAGGTCGTGCCAGAGATTGAGCATGGCGTCAGGAGTGGACCGGCGCGTCGGCCGGTCGTGAGATGGGATTTCTCGCGTGCTGCAGATCGGTATTGGGCCCGTCGGCACGGGTCATGGCGCCCTTGTACTTCATCGCCTCTTCGTGGATGCCGA
This sequence comes from Gemmatimonadota bacterium, assembly GCA_028287285.1. Taxonomy (GTDB): domain Bacteria; phylum Gemmatimonadota; class Gemmatimonadetes; order Gemmatimonadales; family Gemmatimonadaceae; genus AG11. The sequence goes on along the minus strand of JAQBPY010000289.1, from coordinate 9,151 downwards.
AGTTGCCCACATCGAGATCGGCGATGCGCTCCATCTGCTCGGCGCTCAGATCCGGCAGGTCGCTCGCAGCGGCAAATTCGGCGACCTGTTCGCTGTCATAGACATTGGGCAGCGCGGTCACAACGAGCGGCTCCGCCAGCAGCCACTTGAGCGACGCCTGCCCGAGCGACATCCGTGCGCTGGTGATGAAGCGGAGGGTCTTCACCTTTTCCACGCCGTTCACGAGCCAGCTGCGCGGCCGGTGCTTGCGGTGGTCGTTGTCAGGGAAGACGGTGTCCGCGGTGTACTTGCCCTCGAGCATTCCGCTCGCGTGCGTGACACGAACGTTGAAGCAGCAGTTGGGCGCATGACGGCGCGCGGCTTCGATCATGGCCGAGCCCGGGTGCTGCTCGAGGATGTTCCAGATCATCTGGATGGTGTTGACGTCGGGCTCCCGTTCGACCAGCTCCACCGCTTCGTAGAGCCACCCTATGGCTGGGCCAAACGCCGCGCCCCACGTCCTGATCTTGCCCTCGCGCTGGAGATCGCGGAGCGTGCCCCACACGTCCGCATCGCGCACGTGCTCCATCTTGGCGTTGTGAATCTGCAGCACGTCGATGTAATCCGTTTCCAGGCGCTCGAGGCAGCGCTCCACCGCGAGCCGCATGAATTGCGGATCGGTACGCATGGGCAATTCCTGCTGTCCGCGCCGGCTCTTCTTCGCCTCCTCGTCGTAGATGTCGTACCCGATCTTGGTGCCGATGACGATTTCGCTGCGACGACCGCGGAACGCCTCGGCGATCTGCTTCTCGGCGCGGCCGTTGCCGTACGCGTCGGCGGCGTCAAAGAAAGTGATGCCGTGCTCGTCGAGCGCGCGGCGCATCATGGAGACGGCGTCGGCGTCGGTCTTGTCGCCCCACCAGCCGGTGGAGACGGTCCAGGTGCCGAAGCCGATCTCGCTGACGCGGACGTCGGTGTTGGGAAAGAAACGATATTTCATGCGCGCAGCACCCGGGCTGCCTCTCGTGCGAAGTAGGTAATGATGATGTCTGCACCGGCGCGGCGAATGCCCACGAGGCTTTCCATCATGGAGCGCTCGAGGTCGATCCAGCCACGTTCCGCGGCCGCGTGAATCATGGCGAACTCGCCACTCACCTGATATGCGGCAAGCGGATAGCCGGTGTCGGCCTTTACGCGCGCGACGATGTCGAGAAATGGTCCGGCGGGCTTGACCATGATCATGTCGGCACCTTCCTCGATGTCCTGCCGCACTTCACGCAACGCCTCGTTCACGTTGCCCGCGTCCATCTGATACCCGCGACGATCCCCGCTCTGTGGCGTACTTTGGGCGGCTTCGCGAAATGGTCCGTAAAAGGCGCTCGCGAACTTTGCCGCGTACGCGAGAATGGCGGTGTGCTGAAAGCCGGCGTCGTCGAGCGCGTTCCGAATACTGCCAACGCGGCCGTCCATCATGTCACTTGGCGCAACGACGTCCGCACCGGCACGCGCGTGCGACAGTGATTCCTTCACGAGCAGCTCGAGGGTCGCGTCGTTGTCGACGTCGCCGTTGCGAAGGATGCCGCAGTGCCCGTGATCGGTGTACTCGCACATGCAGACGTCGGTGATGACGACGAGCTCCGGAAGCTCGTCCTTGAGCGCGCGAACCGCCTGCTGTACGGGACCGTTGTCATCCCAGGCGCCGCTGCCCTGAGCGTCCTTGGTATCGGGAATGCCAAAGAGCAGCACGCCACTCACGCCGAGTTGCGCGGCCTCGCGCGCGTCGACGAGGAGCTCGTCGACGGAGGTTTGCGAGACGCCGGGCATGGAGCGCACGGGTTGGCGAATGCCGCTGCCGGACCGCACGAACAAGGGCAGAACGAACTGCGACGGAGCCAGCATCGTCTCGCGCACGAGCGAGCGCAGCGCCGGCGTGCGGCGGAGGCGGCGGGGGCGGTATTCGGGAAAGGCCGGCATGCGACTAAAGTTAGTCAGGTTCACTCACCTGCATCACCACCAGTGACGACCCCTCCCACCCCGCTGCTGATCGCTGCAGGCGTAATCGTGCTGATGCTCGCGCGCGCGGCCTGGGCAACCTTCCAGTTTAGGATGACGACGCCGGCCGAGCGTGAGTACGACATGCCGCGGGTTTCGTGGTACGTGAATGCGAGCGTGCCACAGGACGAACAGCGTCCCGCTCGCGCGTGGGCTGATCTGGACATGGACGACGTCTTCCGGAAGCTCGACCGTACGGTGGGCTGGCCGGGCCAGCACCTGCTCTATGCGCGGCTCCGCACCGAGCACCACTCGCCGGCCGATCTCGCCCGGCTCGAGGGGCAGGTGTTTCAGGCCACTGCCGACGGAGGGCTTCGGACGCGTCTCCGCATGGCACTCGCGCCCCTCGACGCGCGGCGCGCGAGTGCACTGCCGTTCCTGTTTTACGGAGAGCTGCCCCAGCGGCCGCCGCTCGCGTGGATGTATCCGCTCCTCAGCATGGCAGGCGTGATCTCCGTGGTCGCGGCCTTTCGCTGGCCTGGCCTGATCCTGCTCCTGGGCGGACTCGGGCTGCTGAACGCCTGTCTCCGCGCATGGCATCGGGATCGCATCGACCGTGTCGTGCCGGCAATGCGAATGCTGCCGGCCATGCTGGGCGCGGCGACGTCGCTGACGCTGCTGGAGGGTGAGCTGAAGCCGCATGCGACCGAGCTGCGACATGCCCTGCCAAAGCTGCACTGGATGTCGCGCGCAGCATGGTGGTTGTCGTTCGAGCCCACAGGTGCGAATGAATTGGTGAATTTCGTCTACGAGCTCGTGAACCTGCTGTTCCTGCTCGACGTCACCGCGTACGCATGGTCCGTCGATGCGCTTGTCCAGGGACGGGACACGCTTCGCAGCGTGTACGTGGCACTGGGCGAGCTCGACACGGTGCAGTCGCTTGCGACGCTGCGCTCGGAGCGGTCAGACTGGTCGCGGCCGTCGTTCTGCGAAGGCGTTGAATGCGGAGTGGATTTCTCCGGGCTCAAACATCCCCTGCTGCATGACGCGGTGCCCAATGCGCTGACGATGCTGGACAGGAGCGTGCTGCTCACGGGCTCGAACATGTCCGGAAAGTCTACCTTCATTCGCGCGGTGGGGGTGAATGCGGTGCTCGCGCAGACGATCCATACGGTGTTTGCCGAACGATGGAGGTCGCCGAGGATGGCGGTGCGGACGTCGATCGGGCGGGCGGACAGCATCCTCGAGGGCAAGAGCTACTACCGGGCCGAGGTGGACGGGATTGGGGCGTTGCTCACGGCCACGCCGGGGCACGCCCGACTCATCCTGATCGACGAGTTGTTTCGTGGGACGAATTCAGTAGAGCGCGTGTCGGCGGCGAAGGCGGTGCTCGCGCATCTGGATGCCGGTGAGGATTTCATCATCGTCGCAACGCACGACGTGGAGCTGCTGGACCTTTTGCCGGGCTACGCGGCGTATCATTTCCGGGAGGAGGTGCGCGACGGGGAGCTCACCTTCGACTACCGGCTTCATGGTGGTCCGTGCTCCACGAAAAATGCCATCGCGATCCTGGAATTGGCGGGATATCCCGCGGGTGTGGTGGCAGAGGCGCGTGCGCAGGCTGCCGCGATGGGGAAAAACGTGGCCACCGAGTGAAGCACGACTTCTACTCCGGCTGCGGTTTCATGACGTGCGTTGCACGCCGCAGCCCCTCGAGAATCTCCGTGGCTCCCTGGCTACGCAACTGATTCGCCAGCCGGATGCCGCTGAGCTCCGGATCATTGGCGTCCAGCTCGATCGAGCCGCGCGCGACACGCGTGCCATGCACGTCCGAGATGAAGCCGTGCAGCGCGGCGCCCGTTTCACTGCGCATGACGAGCGCACCAATGGGCACCTGACACCCGCCCTCCAGCGCGGCGAGGAACGCCCGCTCGGCGCGCGTGGCCAGCATGGTTCGCGGGTCATTCATGGCGTCGCTGTGCACCTTCATCTCCGCATCCGCATCGCGAATCTGAATGGCGATCGCGCCCTGGCCTGCGGCGGGCAGCCACGCGGGGATGTCGAGATAGCAGGTGATGTGCTGCCGCGCGTCGAGCCGGTGCAGACCGGCTGCCGCGAGGATGGCCGCGTGCACGCGGCCTTCGTCCACCTTTTTGAGGCGAGTGGGGACATTGCCGCGCAGCTCCGCGACCTCGAGGTCGGGACGGAGCGCGAGGAGCTGCGCCCGACGGCGCAAACTGGACGTGCCCACGCGCGACCCGGGGGGAAGGTCATCGAGCGATTGACCCTTGATGTCCTTGCTGATCACCAGGACATCGCGCGGATCCTCGCGGACAAGCACCCCGGAAACGACGAGCCCTGCGGGTGAGTCGGTGGGAAGATCCTTCAGGGAATGCACCGCGAGGTCAATCTTTTTCTTCAGTAGCGCGGTCTCGAGCTCCTTCGTGAACAACCCCTTGGCGCCGATGGAGCTGAGCGGCTCGTCGAGCCGCTTGTCGCCCACGGTCTTGAATGTGACCAGCTCCGACTCGACGCCAAGTGCGGTGAGTGCGGCCTGCACCGTGCGTGCCTGGCGGAGTGCGAGCTCGGACGAGCGCGTACCGATTTTCAGCATTGGCTGAGCGCGTTGACAGTGGCGATCGCGAGCGCGGCAATCGATGCCTCGGCGGCTTCCGCAGCGAGCGTGAGTCCCGCGGCGCGAACGGCGTCGCTCGTCACGGGCCCGATGGAGACCGCGATGGACCTGGCCGCAAGCTGTTCACCCACCGCGTCGACATATCCGCGCACGGCGGAGGCACTCGCAAACGTCACGGCGTGAACGTTGCCGCATTGGAGTGCGTGACGAAGCTCGCCGGCGCCCGTGTCGTCCGTGACCGATCGATACACGGGGACGATGGTGACGTGGCACTTGAGCGCGCGCAGTCCGACTGGCAGGACATCCCGCGCATCCTCGGCCGCGATGTAAAGCACACCCCTGCCCCGTACATCATCGCGGCTCGTCATTGCCTCGAGCACGGCCTCGGCAACGAATCGCGACGGCACGACGTCAGCCGCAATGCCGTGGGCAAGCAATGCCTCACTCGTTGCGCGGCCGACGCACGCAACTTTTCGTCCGCTCAGCGCGCGCGCATCGTTGTGCGAACTGCGTAACGCGTCCCAGAAAATGCGGACCGCGTTCTGGCTCGTGAAGACCAGCCAATCATGGCGGCCGATGTCGCCGATCGCGGAGTGCAAGGGTGCCGCATCGAGCGGCTCGATGCGAAGCGCCGGCACATCGAGGACGTCTGCGCCAAGCTCCAACAGGGCCTGCCGCAGCCCACTCGCCTGAGCAGACGCGCGCGTCACGACAACGCGCTTTCCGAACAACGGCTTGCGGTCGAACCAGGCGATTTGCTCGCGCAGGGCGACGACGTCGCCAATGACCATGATCACCGGCGCGGTCAGCCCCTCGCGTGCGATGGCGTCCGCGAGCGTGGCGACAGTCGCCGTGACGGTTCGCTGCCGTGCATGCGTCCCCCACTGGATGGCGGCCGCCGGCGTTTCGCTGGACATCCCTCCGGCCATGAGCGCCGCGGCACTGCGGGGCAGCGTCTTCACGCCCATGTATAGCACGATGGTGCCGCCGGCCTGCGCGAGCGCCGCCCAATTCGTCTGGTTGCCGCCCTTGTCGGGATCTTCGCTGCCGGTCACGAAGGTAACCGACGTGGCAACGCCGCGATGTGTAACGGGAATGCCCGCAAAGGCCGCTGCTGCAATGCCGGCCGTTACGCCGGGCACGACTTCGAATGCGACCCCTGCTTTCGCAAGCATCTGTGCTTCTTCACTGCCGCGGCCGAACACGAACGGATCACCACCCTTGAGGCGGACAACGCGTTTGCCCGCCTGTCCGAGCTCCACGAGCAAGGTGTTGATGTCGTGCTGCGACACGGATTCCGCACTGCCGCCACGCTTGCCCACGTCGCGTACGTCGACGTCTGGATTGGCTGCGCGCGCCGCGGCGATGATGGCGGGATTCGCCAACGCGTCGACAGCGATGACGTCGCACGACGCAAGCAATTGCTGGCCACGCACGGTCAACAGCCCCGGATCACCAGGCCCCGCACCAACGAGGTACACGATACCCGGAGAACCGCTCATGTAGTGCTGCGCTCGCGATCGGCGATGTCGCGTGCGCGCCCCTGCAACGCACGCAGTCGCACGTGAATGGTCGCGGCGTAGGCGATGTACACCACCGCGGCGGCGACGTACGCCGCTATCGCGTATCCACCATTGTCCGGCATCAGTGCTGGTCCTCGCTGTCGGCGATGAGGTCCCTGAGGGTGGCGATGCGATAGCGCGCCCGCAGCAGGCCCGCGAAGAGCAGCGTCAACGCGAAAAACCCGGAAACGAACGTGACCACCATGTCGCCGGGCATCGACGGCGCACTTGGCTTTGCCAGCAGCGGCATGGGATGCATGGTGCGAAACAGATAGACGCTGAGGTGAATGAATGGAATGAGCAGGCCCGCGAGCACGCCGAGCACGGCCGAGTAGCGCGCACGCATTCCGCGCTCGTCCACCGCGCCGCGCAACACGAGGTAGCCAACGATGATGAACCACAGAAACAACGTCGACGTGAGCCGAGCGTCCCATGTCCACCACGTGCCCCAGATGGGCTTGCCCCAAAGCGGCCCGGTGAGCAGCACCACCGTGGTAAAGGCGAGGCCGACTTCGGCGGCGCTCTCGGCCAGGCGATCGAGTTTTTCGTCCCTGAGCGCGAGATACAGCACGCTGGACAACGCCATCAATGCGAATGCGAGGTACAGCGCCACGAAGGCGGACGAGGCATGCACGTAGAGAATTCGCTGCGCAGGGCCCTGTATTGCTTCGGGCGGCGTGAACGCGAACGCACGAATGTAAACCGCAGCGAGTGCCAGAAATCCTGACGTGACCAGCCAGTCCACGGAACCGGCCACGGCCAGTTGATCGCCGAGCGGGCTGCGATGCTGCTGAGGGGAAGTCATTCTTCGAGAGTGTATGGAAATGCGAGCGTGCACGCGACGACGAACACCAGATCGAACGCCACGAGGATCCTGAGCCAGGGCATTACATCGGCAACCGGGCGCCCTGCGAGCAGGCGCGAGGTGGACACCGCGGCGGCCATCACGATGGGAATGAAGAACGGCAGCGCGAGCATGGGCAGCAGCAGCTCGGCGAGTCGGGTGTTCACGGCCATGCTGCTGAACATCGTTCCCACAGATACGATGCCGATCGCGGCCAGAACCGCAATGCCGGCAATGGGGAGAAATGCCTGGCTGACGGGGAGGTTGTAAAAGAGCGCGAGTGCCGGCAGGGAGATGGCCTGCACCGCCGCGACGAACAGGAAATTCGCGAGCGCCTTGCCAAGGTAGATGGCTTCGCGGTCCACAGGCGCGGCAAGCAGCGCGTCGATGGCGCGATCGGCCTGCTCCACGCTGAACGACCGCTGCAGGCCGAGCAGCCCGCTGAAGACGAAGATCACCCAGAGCACGCCCGGCGCGAGATCGATGGCGGCGACCGCAGTGGGGTCCCACGCGAAGTAGAAAATGGTGAGTCCGAGCAGCGCGAAGAGGAGCGCCGAAAAGAATGCGGTGCGCGTGCGGAACTCGATGGCGAGATCCTTGCGCGCCACGAGCCACGTTGCGTGCAGCATGCCGGGCGGATTTCGCTCAGGCATCTGCGGCGGCCAGCTCACGGTATTCCAATGCGTACGAGGACGCGTGGACGTCCGCGCGAGACTCGAAGCGCACGAATTTGCCGCGGCGCATGATGGCTGCGTGCGTGGCCAGGGCGAGTCCTTCAGACAGGTTGTGCGTTACGAGCAGAAGCGCCGCACCAGCTTCGCGGCGCTCGGTAAGCGCCGCGGTAAGCGCGCCGCTGCCAACGTCGTCGAGACCGGTGTATGGCTCATCGCACAGGAGCAGCTGCGGCGCATGCACGATGGCCCGTGCAATGGACACACGCTGCTGCAAGCCTCGGCTCAATGAGCGTACGGGGGTGTCGGCGCGGTCGAGCACGCGCATGGTGTGCAGGGCGGCACGTGCGGCGGCGCGCGGGTCGCGAAGCCCGTACATGCGCGCCGTGAACTCCACGTTCTCGAGCGCGGTGAGCGGCGCGTAGAGCATGCTCGCGTGCGAGACGAGTCCGACCTGCCCGCGCGCGGTGCTGCCGCTACGCAGTACCGTGCCGCCAATGCTGCACGAGCCCGAGGTTGGCGACAGGAGGCCGGCGAGGAGCCGGAGCAGTGTCGTCTTGCCGGCGCCATTCGGGCCAAAGAGTGCAAGGCACTCGCCGGCGTCGAGGCTGAAGGTCACGTTGTCCACGGCGCGACGTCCGCTGAATGCGCGCACGAGGCCCTCCGCCATGACGACGGATCGAGTGACGGCTTCGGTGGCGGACAGGGCCGGCGGCATCCGGGAAAGATACCGTGCCGGAAGGCCACGTAAGAGGGAAAAACGCCTACAGCGTGCTATGTTGTGGTCGAAAGCACGCGTCGGGACATCGCGTCCCGGGCGCGCACGAAGGTCTGCTCCCTCACTGATCCGAATGCCAGCCGTCAGACTCGAGCCCGATCTCTGGCGCGTCGACCTCGATTTTCAGGGCACGCCGGGGGTCGTCGCCGCTTTTCTCATCACGCATCCGTCCGGGCACACGCTCGTGGAGACCGGTCCGGGCTCAACGCTCGCCGCACTGGAACGCGGCGTTGCCGACGCGGGCGTCCGGCTCGACGATGTGCGCCGCATCGCGATCACGCACATACACCTCGATCACGCCGGCGCGTCGGGCTCCCTGCTCGGCCGTCTGCCAGAGGCGTGTCTGTACGTGCATCCGGTTGGCGCGCCGCACATGATCGATCCCACGAAGCTGCTCCGGAGTGCGACGCGGATCTATGGCGACCGGATGGACCGGCTGTGGGGCGCGTTCGAGCCGTGCCCGCCGGATCGCGTGGTGGTGATGGCGGACGGCGACGAGCTGGACTGCGGTGCACGCACGCTCGTCGCGCTGCACACACCGGGTCATGCGTCGCATCACATCGCGTTCCACGATGTGGCACGTCGTTCCATTTTTACGGGCGACGTGGGCGGGGTGCGGCTGGAGGGAGCGTCGTATGTTCGGCCCCCCACGCCGCCACCGGACATCGACGTCGAGGCCTGGCACGCGAG
>JAQBPY010000273.1 GCA_028287285.1 Gemmatimonadota bacterium | reverse complement strand
CTCAGTTGGTAGAGCACAACCTTGCCAAGGTTGGGGTCGCGGGTTCGAGTCCCGTTTCCCGCTCTCGGTTCAGGTGAACGGGGGAGCCGAAAGCTCCCCCGTTTGCGTTGGTGAGAGTGGCCGGGCGGCGAAGCTGGCAGACGCGCGAGACTTAAAATCACAAAATGTTCGTCCAGCAGGCGACATAACTCGGTAAGCATCAACAACTTATTGACTCATGCGGCATCCCTCGACAGCTTTCACAGTCCGTGCACATGTTTGGGCTGGAAGCTTCTTCGAAGAGGCACCGCGTATGGCAGCCGAACAGCACATGGTTCTCAGCCGAGGAATACAAAAAGCTCTACGAAGCGATAAAGCGCGCCCGCGAACCCAAGAACGCGCGCTACGCGTGGGAGTCGGAGCAGCTTCACGACCTCGTCCTGTTCCTCGGCAACACCGGCCTACGGCCTGACGAGGTGAAGCGGTTGCAGTTCCGGGATGTCACGATTGTCGAGGACGCGACCGGCGAAACGATCCTGGAGATCGAGGTTCGCGGGAACGCGGGGTGGGCTACTGCAAGAGCACCACAGGCGCGGTACGCCCGTTCGAGCGCGCGCGCGACAGAAGCGCGGCACGACGCGCGAATGGTTCGGTGGCGTCGGAAGGCACCAAGCAAGGGCCGAACCGAGTTCTACGGACGTGATTTTCCCAACGACACATCCGACCCTTTTCAAGACCGTCCTCGTCGAGGAGGGCCTTCGGTTCGATCGCGAGGGTCGCCCCAGAACGGCCTACAGTCTGCGGCACAGCTACATCTGCCTTCGCCTGTTGGAGGGAGCCGACATCTACCAGATCGCGAAGAACTGTCGAACGAGCGTCGAGATGATCGAGAAGTACTATGCGGCTCACATCAAGACGAACCTGGATGCCGCGGCGATCAACATCATGCGGAAGCGCAAGAAGAAGCAGAAACCGAAGGCTGGGGCGGAACTGAAGAAGGGTGAAGAAGGGTGAAGAGGGCTGACGTCCGCTTGGCAGCGTCAGTGTCAGTGCCTAACGTTCGGATCAGCAGGTCGAGGGCGGGGGTGGCGAAATGGTAGACGCGACGGACTTAAGGCAAACTTGAGTGCTCGCCGGGAAACCGGCGGTGTAGAACTGCCCAAATTCGGGGAAGCCTTTCACATGGTGATCCCGAGCCAAGCCCAGGCGGGAAGGTTGTCTGGGAAGGTGTAGAGACTAGACGGGCAGCACCTAAGCCCTGGATTTCATCTGGGAGACGGTGAAGGGATAGTCCAGACCACGAACCTTGCAGCTGCACGTGATGCGGCTCCTGGGCGGCGAAAGCCGAAGTCGGTACGAAAATCCGTTGAGAGTAATCTCATGAGGGTTCGAGTCCCTCTCCCTGCATCACTCGCTCTTCCCGCCGGGAGAAAGCGGACGCCGCGTCCCGCCCGGCGGTCCGGGATGGAAACTATCCCCTTGGTTTTGCGCCCAAGCGAACGCCGTTGGGCGCTGCACTCCGCGCGCTGCGTGAGCTTCTGGAAACCACGCGAGGATAATCCGGTATATTCGGGTATCTTTTCGGGTAGACAATCCGGTGTAATCCGGTATAAAATCGGGTATGAAGACCGACACTATTCAAGTGACCCCCGAACTGCTGGCCCTGATCTCCGAGATCGACGAGTTCAAAGGGGCTTGGCGGCTACTCGGCACGCTGGCACCCGAGCGCCTGAATGCCCTGCGGCACGTGGCGACGATCGAGAGCATCGGATCTTCGACCAGGATCGAGGGAAGCGTGCTGACCGATCGTGAGGTCGATAAGCTGCTGTCTAGGATCAACGTGACGGCATTTGCCGACCGCGATGAGCAGGAGGTGGCAGGGTATGCCGCCGTCATGGAGACCGTCTTCCAAGCTTGCTCCGACATTCCCATCGACGAAAACCACCTGCGACAGCTGCACCGCGACCTTCTTCAGTTCAGCGACAAGGACGAGCGGCACCGCGGCAAGTACAAAACACTGTCAAACAACGTCGGCGCGTTCAGTCCTGAAGGGACAATGGTCGGTATTGTGTTCGAGACAGCAACGCCGTTCGACACGCCGCGGCGCATGGTCGAGCTGATGACTTGGGTGAAAGAGGCCCGCGAGCTGGGCCGTCTACACCCGCTTCTGATCGTGGCCGTGTTCGTCGTGACCTTCCTCGAAATCCATCCTTTTCAGGATGGTAACGGACGTCTGAGCCGCGTCCTGACGACGCTGATGCTGTTGCAAGCTGGATATGCCTACGTGCCGTATAGCTCGCTGGAGAGCGTCGTCGAGCGAAACAAGGAAGGCTACTACGCCGCGTTGCGGCAGACGCAGCAGACGATCAGAAGCGATGCACCGAACTGGCAGCCATGGCTCACCTTCTTTCTGCGCTCACTGCAAACGCAGAAGCGGCATCTATCCGTTAAAGTCGAGAGCGAGAGGCAGGCGGTTGCGACCCTGTCCGAATTGGCCATCAAGATCCTCGACTATGTCCGCGACCATGGGCGTGTGACTACTCGTGACATGGTCCGCGAAACGGGAGCGAGCAGCAACACGCTCAAGGCGACGTTTACGTCGCTCGTCGAGAAGAACCTCTTGGTACGGTATGGCGGTGGACGTTCAACTTGGTACGGAATGCCGTGACAGCCGCTTGGGTTAGCAGGTGGTTGCATTTTGCGACCACCTCGGTCGGGACAGTCCGCGCAAAGAACCGGCTGATGCCTGTCGTGTCACGCGAGAAGCCAAGCCCATTGTTCGTGATCTAATCACTTTCCCTGAGTAGGTTAATCCTTTCACGCCGCGTCTACGAGGCAGCGTTGCAATTCATCAACACGGTCACGCCATTTGAGCAGCAGCATTTTGATCCCGCGTCAACAACGGTGAGTCCACATTCCGTCGATATCGGGGGGATTTTTGGGTTCCCGCTCGATGACGAACAGATCAAGAGGCTATCAGGAGCACCGGCCGGATCGACGATCGACGTCTTTCACAAATCGGCGTGGACGGCTGATGAAGTCGGAACCGAGGCTGTTCCTCCAGGTCTCTATTTCACGGTGAAGAACGCTACCTACCTCTTTCACCACAACATGGTTGGCGTTTTCCATGATGGGAGTTCGATCGTGCTGCTCGACAAAGCCCTGGAAAACGGAAAGGTATGAAGGTGAACCGAAGTCCCTGCTGCCCGCTATCCTCAAGGCGGTCTTTGATCGCTTCTCTCAGCCGTCGAAGCCACCGCGTTTGTACGAAGCGCGACCGATCAAGCGAACTGGACCGGGCACAGGGCCGGTGTGGATTCAAGAGGAGATGACCCCTGCCCAGCGACAAGAGTATATGAGGAAGGTCTCCCAAGAGGGAAAGCTGCACGCTGATGTGCCGTTCGACCTTCAGTAGCCGCAGCGCACTTCCCAGTTGTTGCCAATAACTAGTTATACCCAAAGAACGTACGTGCAAACTCAGAGCACGTAAAATCTTGTGTCCGCAAGGACGTCCGGGTTCGATCCCCGGTCCTGGCACTAACCGTCAAATCTGTATAGAAAGGGTTACTGCGCTCGTAACTCGAAACAGATGATTGACTTACGATTTGCGGTCCGGTAGAATATGCAACTGACGTCGCACGAGCTCGTCTGACGTTTGACGCATTTTCCCGCCAATTGCAACGTATGTCAACAACTGTGGCGCCAGTGGTCGAAGTGGATGAGGGGGTCGCAGACCTCACGCCGCTTGGCATGCGCATCGAATTCCTTCGTATCGAGCGGGCGATCTCCAAGCAGCGGCTGGCGCAGCGGGCGGGCACGTCACGGCAGCAGCTCTGGCGCGTGATGACGGGCAAGTCGGAGCTCACGAGCTCCTTTCGTGAGCGCCTCGCATCGGCGCTCGCGATCGAAGCCGCGTCGCTTGTCTCGCCGCCGCTGACGCGGTCGGCCACGCAGTACACGCCGTCGGTGTCCATCGCGCCGGTGACGGTGGCCGAGTATCTCACGGATGCAGAGCATCTTGCCGTTACGCTTCGCACGCTTCCGTCCGGCGATCATGGCCGACGTCTCAAGAGGACGTTGCTCAACGCCGTGGAGGATCTCGCCGTGGAGTCCGGACGTGCGCTTCCGCTCGAATATTCCGAGATTCATCGTCGGGTGCTTGCGGGCGAGCTGTAGCTCACCGTCTGGCTGTTTGCTGACTAAATTGACGACATGACTGATGTCGTCGCGCTGGCCGCAGAGCTTCTTGCCATTCAATCATCCACCGGGTCCGAGGGACCCGCGGTGGATTTCGTTGCGCGCTGGCTCATTGCGCGCGGCTGGAACGTGACCACGCAGGAAGTCACGAAGGGGCGGGCGAATGTATGGGCATCCCGCGCCGGCAAGGGCGTCGCCTTCTCGACACATCTCGATACGGTGCCTCCGTACATCCCGCCCCGGCTCGATGGCCAGCGGCTGTCCGGCCGTGGTGCCTGCGACGCCAAGGGTATTGCCGCGGCAATGCTGTGCGCAGCGGAACGGCTCGTTGCCGCCGGTGAGGAGCGCATCGACCTGCTGTTCGTCGTTGGCGAAGAGAAGGGCTCGGACGGTGCGCGCGCGGCAAACCACCTTGCGGCCACGAGCCGGTTTCTCGTGAACGGCGAGCCAACGGAGAGCCGCCTCGCGTCGGGTGCCAAGGGCTCGCAGCGTGTCATCGTGCGAACGCGCGGGCGGGCGGCCCACTCGGCCTATGCGGAACTTGGCGTATCGGCCATCGAGCCCATGCTCGATCTGCTGCCCACGGTAAAGTTCTTGCCATTGCCCAAGGACGACGTCCTCGGCGAGACGACGGTGAACATCGGCACCATTCGCGGCGGCACCGAAGCGAACATCATTCCGGCGCTGTGCGAGAGCGAGTTGATGTTTCGGCTGGTGGGCGACGTGACGCCGCTTCGCGCGGCCATCGTGCAGTGGGCGGAGGGCAAGGCGGAGCTCGAGTGGGGATCACACATTCCCGCGCAGCACTTTCACGTCATTCCCGGATTCGATGTGGCGCCCATGGCGTATACGTCGGACATTCCGCTGCTCACGCGCTGGGGCACGCCGTTGTTGTTCGGACCTGGATCGATTCACGTGGCGCATACGACGGAAGAGTTCATCGACGTCGAGGAGCTTCGCGCGTCGGTCGACGCCTACGAGCGCATCGCTCGCACGCTGCTGGCTTCATGAGCACCGTTCCTGATCGGCGCATTCCGGTGGCCGTGCTCGGCGCCACGGGCGCCGTTGGCCAGACGTTCATTCGCCTGCTGGTAAATCATGCGTGGTTCGAGCTCGCAGAGCTTGCTGCCTCGGAACGGTCCGTCGGCAAGACGTATGCAGCGGCCGCGAAATGGGTGGGCAACAGCGACATGCCCATGACGGTGCGCGACATGGTCGTGCGTGCGTGCGATCCGGCGCTGATCTCGTCGCCCATCGTGTTCTCTGCGCTCGATGCTGCCGTGGCGGGCGACGTCGAAGCCGCGTTCGCGAAAGCGGGCCGTCTGGTGCTGAGCAATGCCAGGAATTTCCGCATGGAGGACGACGTCCCGCTCGTCATTCCGGAAGTGAACGCCGCCCATCTCGCGCTGCTCGATGTTCAGCGCGTGAAGCGTGGATGGAGCGGGGGGATCGTCACGAATGCCAATTGCGCGTCGATCATGGCGGTGATGCCGCTGGCACCCCTGCATGAGGCGTTCGTGGTGAAGCGGTTGTTCATCTCCACCATGCAGGCCGTATCCGGCGCCGGATATCCGGGCGTGCCATCGCTCGACATCCTTGGCAACGTGATTCCGTACATCAGCGGCGAAGAAGAAAAGATCGAAACGGAAATCCAGAAGATGCTGGGCCGTTTTTCGAGCGACCGGATCGAGGCCGCGCCAATCGTGATCAGCTCGCATGCCAACCGTGTGCCTGTGGAAAATGGTCACACGGTGTGCATGTCCATTGAATTCGAGACCCGCGTTACGCTCGAACGGGCGCTCGAGGTGCTGCGGACGTGGGAAGGCGATCAATCCGCGCGCGGGCTGCCGACGTCGCCGCCGCGGGCACTGGTCGTAAGTGACCTACCCGATCGTCCGCAGCCGCGCCGCGATGTGGAGGCGGGAGCCGGCATGACGGTGACGGTCGGCCGCGTACGCAAGGATTCGCTGTTCGACCTGAAGCTCGTCGCGATGGGACACAACACCATTCGCGGCGCGGCAGGCGCGTCGGTGCTCAACGCGGAACTGCTGGTTGCGACAGGACGGGTGCGCCGCGCGTGATCGTCTGCAAGTTCGGCGGGACATCCGTCGGAGACGCGGCCGCCATCGCGCGTGCGGCCGGAATCATTTCCAGCCGGCTGGAACGCCAGCCCATCGTCGTGGTCAGTGCGCTGGGTGGTGCAACGAACGTGCTACTTCAGATTGCCGAGCAGGCGGCAAAGGGCCAGCTCATTGGCGCGCTGCGCGCGATCGAGACGCTGCGAGACCGGCATCTCGCGCAGACGCAAATTCTGTTGAAAGACGATGACGAGGCGTGCGAGGACATTTGCAGCGAGCTCTCAGCCATGTTCGACGAGCTGGCGGCACTTGCTGAAGCGCTAAAGACGCTCGGCGACCTGACTCCCCGTTCGCTCGATGCCATCGCATCATTTGGCGAGCAGTTGTCGGCGGTGCTGGTTGTCGCCGCATTTCGGCAAAAGGGAATCGACGCTGAACATGTGGATGCACGCCAGGTGATGATTACCGATGGGCAGTACACGCGTGCGGAACCGCAGGTGGATGCCATTGGCGAGGCGGCGCAGCGCATCATCCTGCCAATCGTGCGTGCGGGGCGAGTTCCCGTGATGGGGGGCTTTGTCGGCTCGGCGCAGGGCACGGGGGTCACCACGACGCTGGGCCGAGGCGGATCTGATTACAGCGCGTCGCTGGTGGGTGCTGCGTTGCAGGTGGATGCGATCGAGATATGGACGGACGTGGACGGCATGCTCACCGCCGATCCGCGTGTCGTGAAGGATGCGCAGCTCATCGAGCGCATCGGTTTCGAGGAGGCGTCGGAGCTGGCGTCGTTCGGAGCGAAGGTCCTGCATCCCAACACCATTGCGCCGGCCGTCATGCGCGGCATTCCCGTGCTGGTGCTGAATTCGAGCCGTCCGGAGGGAGCTGGCACGCTGATCACCTTCGATGCGCCTCGTCGCGCGGTGCGGGCGATTGCGGGCAAGAGCGGCGTGACGCTGCTCAAGGTGCGGAGCCCGCGAATGTTGCTCACCGAAGGCTTCATGCGTTCGTTGTTCGAGGTATTCGAGCGGCATCGCACGTCGGTGGACGTCGTCGCCACGTCCGAGGTTTCCGTATCTGTTACGATCGACGATACGACGCGGCTCGAGGCGCTCGTGATCGATCTCCGCGCGCTGGGTGACGTGTCGATGGAACGGAACCGCGGCATCGTGTCCATTGTCGGCAGCAGCTTGAGCGAGGGCGGGTCATCGATGGCGCGGGCACTTTCCGCGATCGGTGACATCCAGGTGCACATGCTGTCGCTCAGCTCCAGCGGCATCAACCTCACGGTGGTCGTCGACGGAGACCAGGTGCAACCGGCGATGCAGCGGCTGCATGGTGTATTTTTCCCTGCCGTGGAGGTGAGTGCGTGATCGACATCCGCATCGCTCTCATTGGCCTGGGCAAGATGGGACGCGCGCTGGCGCTGCTGGCACCGGAGCGCGGCATGCATGTCGTTGCGGAGATCGGCGAAGAGGAGCGTATAAATCGCGACACGCTGCGTGATGCCGAGGTCGCGATCGAGTTCTCGATTCCGAGCGCGGCGCCGGCCAATGTTCGCGCGTGCATCGATGCGGGGTGCCCGGTCGTGGTGGGCACCACGGGGTGGTATGAGGAGCTTCCGGTATTGCAGGCGTACGCGAGGGAAAGAGGGGGAGCGATGCTCACCGCGCCAAATTTTTCCATTGGCGTGGCGGTCTTCGAGCGCATCGTGGCGGATGCGTCGCGGTTGTTCGCGGCGGTGCCCGGTTTCCACGCGGCGTTGATCGAGACGCACCACAGCGCCAAAAAAGACGCGCCCTCGGGAACGGCCGCATCGCTGGCGCAGTCGATGCAGGTGGCATCCGGAATGAGTGTTCCCATCACGAGCATGCGTGTGGGATCGGTACCGGGCACCCATGAGTTGATCTTTGACGCGCCCTTTGAACAGGTGCGCCTCGTGCACGAAGCACGCGACCGGCGCGTGTTTGCGGAAGGTGCGCTCGTCGCGGCGAAATGGCTCGTGGGCCGCACCGGCGTGTTCACCATGCACGATGTACTTGCCACGGCGGAGCGATGACCGATTCGAGATTGGCGGGCTGCGGCACTGCATTGGCCACGCCTTTTACGGCGCACGGCCAGATCGACGAGCGCGCATTGCGTGGCTTCGTCGATTGGCAGCTCGACGAGGGCATCGACTTCCTGGTGCCGTGCGGTTCTACCGGCGAAGCGGCGACGATGACGCTCGCCGAGCATCGCCGAGTGGTGGAGATCACGGTGGAGCAGGTCCGCGGACGTGTGCCGGTTGTCGCAGGCGCGGGCTCGAATGACACTGTAAAGGCCATTGAGATCTCCCGACTCATGCGCGAGGCTGGCGCGACGCACCTGCTGCACGTTTCACCGATGTACAACAAGCCCCCACAGCGCGGCATTCGCGCTCATTTCACGGCGATCGCGGACGCCGTGGAGCTGCCCATTGTCGTTTACAACGTGCCGGGCCGCACCGGGAGCAACATCGAGGCATCCACGACCCTCGACCTCGCTGCGCATCCTCGAATCGTGAGCGTGAAGGAAGCGTCGGGAAGCCTGTCGCAGATTGCCGATTGCATTCGAGGCCGGCCTGACGGATTCACCATTCTCTCGGGCGACGATGAGCTCACGCTCCCCATACTCGCACTGGGCGGCGATGGGCTCATCTCCGTGATCTCGAACGTGGTTCCCAGGCTGATGACGCAGGTCGTGCGGCTTGGCCGCGAGAACAAGTTCGAGGAGGCGCGGGCACTGCACATGCGACTTCTTCCGTGGATGCGTGCTGCGTTCATGGAGCCCAACCCAATTCCAGTGAAGGCTGCGCTCGCAATGATGGACCGATTCGAGAACGTGCTTCGTTTGCCACTCGTGCCCATGTCGGACACGATCGCGCCAGCAGTGCAATCCGCACTGCGCGCGGCGGGTGCGCTCGCATGACGCATGCCGACCTGAGTGCGGCAGTGATTCGTTGCGCGGACACGCCGTCCAGCGAGGTGCTTCCGGATGACGCGGAGAATGTCGTCAATGAGCTGCTTGGTGCACTCGAGCGCGGAGAAGTTCGCGCGGCGGAGCGCACGGACTCGGGAGCGTGGCGCGCCGTTCCGTGGGTAAAACGCGGCATCCTCCTTGGCTTCCGCATCGGTCGCGTCGTGGACATGTCGCTCGGCGGACATCATGGGGAGCCAACGTTTGGTTTCTTTGACAAGCACACCTATCCGCCGCAACTCTTGACCCTTGCGAGCGGCGTGCGTGTTCCGCCCGGCGGATCGTCCGTACGCCGCGGTGCATACCTCGCGCCGGGTGTGGTGTGCATGCCGCCCAGCTACGTGAACGTGGGCGCGTGGGTGGGTGCGGGCACCATGGTGGATTCGCATGCACTCGTGGGCTCCTGCGCGCAGATCGGCGAGCACGTTCACCTGAGCGCGGCTGCGCAGATTGGGGGCGTCCTCGAGCCGGTGAATGCGTCGCCGGTGGTGATCGAAAGTGATGCACTGGTGGGCGGCAACTGCGGCGTCTACGAGGGCACGATCGTTCGCGAGCGTGCCGTGCTGGCGTCCGGCGTGATTCTCACGCGCGGAACGCCCGTGTACGACCTCGTCCATGAAAGAGTCTATCGTGGGAGTCCGGATGCGCCGCTCGAGATTCCGGCCGGCGCGGTGGTGGTGCCGGGCGCAAGACAGGTGAACAAGGGCTGGGGAGCGGAGCAGGGGCTCTCGCTCCAGACACCGGTAATCGTGAAGTACCGCGACGAACGCACGGACCTCGCTACCGCACTCGAAGGATGGCTCCGCTGAATACTGCACGCTTCCATGTTACCGGAGAGCTGCGCGTTCCCGGCGACAAGTCGATCTCGCATCGGTCGTTGATTTTCTCCGCGCTGGCGGAGGGCAACTCCCGCGTGCGCGGTATTCTTCGCTCGCAGGACGTCCAGTCAACGGCAGGTGTGCTTCGCGCACTGGGGGTGGACATCCCGGAATTGAGTGGGGACATCAGCGTAACAGGTGTGGGGCCCGCCGGTTTCCGGACGCCGGCCACTGACCTCGACTGCGGCAACAGCGGCACGTCTGCGCGTCTTCTGGCGGGGGTCGTTGCCGGTTCGAACATCACAGGCCGATTCATCGGTGACGCGAGCCTGAGCGGACGTCCCATGCGGCGGATCAAGATACCGCTGGAAGCGATGAATGCTCGCGTGGAGACAAGCGCAACCGGCGGGTTGCCCATGACGGTCCACGGAGCCCGGCTTCAGCAGATCGAATTCAGCAACGAGACGTCCAGTGCCCAGGTGAAGAGCTGCGTACTGCTCGCCGCTCTGTGCTCGGGGATCGAGGCAACGGTGCGGGAGCCGACTCGCTCACGCGATCATACGGAGCGTATGCTGGCCGCGCATGGCGTGGAGGTATGGGTCAATGAGAGCGCCGTCCTCCTGTTTGGTGGCCAGTCGCTCACGTCGCTGGATCTCGAGGTCCCTGGCGACCCATCGTCCGCGGCGTTCTTTGCCGGACTCGCCGCACTCGCGCCCAGGGGTGAGCTGTTGTTGACGCAGGTGTGCGTGAACGAAACGCGTACCGGATTTCTTGCGGCGCTCACCGAGATGGGCGCATCCGTCGTGCTCGACGACAAGGCGCTCAAGAGCGGTGAATGGATTGCGAATGTCCGCGTGAAGGCAGGGGGCGAGTTGCGCGGCATCACCATTCCACCGGACGCGATTCCCACCTTGATTGACGAGCTTCCGCTACTGGCGTGCATTGCTGCGTATGCGACAGGGGAAACACGTGTGACAGGCGCCGGGGAGCTTCGCGTAAAGGAGAGCGACCGTATTTCCGCCGTGGTGAACAACCTGAAGCTGCTGGGGGCAGATGCGGATGAGCTGCCCGATGGCTTCGTGGTGCGCGGCACACATCCGCGGCTGCGGGGAACAGTCACGACACACGGTGATCATCGCCTCGCCATGGCGTTCGGCGTGCTTGCGACGCTGCCCGGAAACGAGATTGCCATTGATGATCGGGACTGCGTGGCGGTTTCGTACCCGGAGTTCTGGGAAGACCTGCGCCGCGTCACCGCGTGACGGGGAGCACCACCATGGTGATTACCATCGACGGGCCGGCGGCGTCTGGCAAGTCGTCCACTGCACAGTGGGTGGCGGAGCGGCTGGGGTTTCAGCATGTGGACTCGGGCGCCTTGTATCGCGCGATGACGGCCACGGCGCTGCGTGTATCGACTGATGTGGCGAGTTGGACGGCGTCGGCACTGCTCGAGGCCGACGCGCGCATCGCGCTCCAGCCTGGTGCGAAATCCTTTGCGACGCTGATTGATGGAGAGTGCGCCGACGCCGAGATGCGCGGCCCGGACGTGACGGCGCACGTGTCGCGCGTGGCGCAGATGCCCGACATTCGGGCGTGGGTGAACGAGCGCGTGCGTCGTGCCGCCGAGCGTCACGATGTGGTCGTGGATGGGCGGGATATGGGCACGGCGGTGTTTCCGGATGCGGCGCTCAAGATCTTTCTCATTGCGGACCCTTGGGAACGCGCCCGCCGTCGCCTGATTCAGCGGCTGGGCCGCAGCCCCGCGGATGACGAAATCGCCGAAGAAACCGATCTGCTGGTGCAGCGCGACGGCAGCGATTCGACGCAGACGGTGCAGGCGCGCGACGCCGTGCTGCTGGACACCACGTATCTGACGCAGGAAGAGCAGGTCGAGCGGATCGTGGCGCTGGCGCATGCCGTGAGTCACCGGCCGGCGACCGGCTGAGCCCTTTCCGCGTTGACGCTGGACTTTGGCGCGCCTATATTTGAAGGCTGACCTATTCCGTCCCGGCTCCGGGGCGGTTCGCCAACCCCTGGACTCGTTGCGGCGAGCCTAAACACCCGCGATTTGGAGATTCTCCTACCAGTATGACAGAGCTCGATTTTCCCGACCTGGCGGCATTGACCGCTCGCGAAAAGCGTGACAAGCAGCGCGCCCAGCTGCGCCCGTTGGCCAATCTCCGCCCCGAGCTCGTAGACGACGAAGGCTATTCGCCGGACGAGCTCGAGACGATGATGGAGATGTACAACGGCACGATGGCTTCCATTGACGAAGGTGAAATCGTCAAGGCGCGCGTGCTCGAGATTCGCGACAACATGGTCGTGCTCGACATCGGCTTCAAGTCCGAAGGCAGCGTTCCGCTCGAAGAGTTCAAGGATTTCCCGGACCTCAAGATCGGCGACGAGATCGAGGTGCTCCTCGAGCACCTCGAGGACCAGGAAGGCTCGGTCGTGCTTTCCAAGATGAAAGCCGACTTCATGCGCGTGTGGGAGCTGATCCGCCTCGCCTACGAGAACGACAA
>JAQBPY010000244.1 GCA_028287285.1 Gemmatimonadota bacterium | reverse complement strand
AATTGGTATCCGGGGGATGCCGAAGGACGTGGCGGCATTTACAATTTCGTGACCAAGAGGGGCCTGTGCAAAGGCCGCAACTCTAAAATCTCGTGGACGCAGGTCGAGACCGGCTCGGCGATTACCTGGAAGTATCCGAGCGTCATCCTGCAGGGCGACAACTCCACCGGCGAGTTCTATAGCGTCGCCGTGGTCAACAACCGCCAGCAGGCCGACACCGGCACCAAGATGATCCACATCGGCCGCAACACGAAATCGAACATCGTGAGCAAGGGCATCAGCGCCGGCCATGGCCAGAACAGCTATCGCGGCCAGGTAAAGGTGCTCCCCAAAGCCGAGGGCGCGCGCAACTACACGCAGTGCGATTCGATGCTCGTCGGGAACCAGTGTGGGGCTCACACGTTTCCTTACATCGAGGTCGGCAACAATTCCGCGCAGGTGGAGCATGAAGCCTCCACGAGCAAGATCGGTGAAGACCAGATCTTCTACTGCAAGCAGCGTGGATTGAGCGCCGAGCAGGCCGTGAGCATGATCGTGAGCGGGTTCTGCAAGGAAGTGTTCAAGGAGTTGCCCATGGAGTTCGCGCTCGAGGCGCAGCAGCTGTTGGGCATCACGTTGGAAGGGTCGGTTGGGTAAGTGGTCAGTCGGTCGGTCAGTCGGTCGGTCGGTCGGTCAGACAGACTGACAGACCGGTACATTGTGTTCTTCGTCATTCGTCATCCCAGGCAATGTTAGAAATAAGAGGCCTCACGGCCACGGTCAGTGACAAGGAAATTCTTCGCGGTATCGACCTCATCGTTAAGCCCGGCGAAGTGCATGCCGTCATGGGGCCCAACGGCTCGGGCAAGAGCACGCTTGCACAGGTGCTCGCCGGGCATCCGGCCTACGAAGTCACCGGCGGCACGGTAACGTATGACGGCCAGAATCTCCTCGAGATGGATGCCGAGGTGCGCGCCCAGCGGGGGGTGTTCCTGGCGTTCCAGTATCCGGTGGAGATTCCTGGCGTGAGCAACGCCTACTTCCTGCGCGCGGCGTACAACGAAGTGCGCAAGGCGCAGGGCCAGGAGGAAATCGATCCGCTCAGCTTTGCCGATCTCATGGACGAGAAGATGGCGCTCGTGGAGATGGATCATTCCATGCTCACGCGCTCCGTGAACGCGGGCTTTTCCGGCGGCGAAAAGAAGCGCAACGAAATTCTTCAGATGGCGGTGCTCGAACCGCGCCTCGCCATTCTCGACGAGACGGATTCCGGCCTCGACATCGATGCATTGCGTATCGTCGCCAACGGCGTGAATTCGCTCAAGAAACCGACGAACGCCACCATCGTCGTTACGCATTATCAGCGTCTGCTCAACTACATCGTGCCCGATTACGTGCACGTGCTGGCCGGTGGCCGCATCGTTCGCTCCGGCGGCAAGGAGCTCGCCCTCGAGCTCGAGGCCAAAGGCTACGACTGGCTCACCGGGGATGCGGCGTGATCGAATCGTACCTCAGGAACTTCGAGGACTTTTCGGCCAACGGCGGCATGTTTGCGCCAAAGTCGATGCGTGCGCTGCGCCTGTCGGCCATCACGCGCTTCGAGCAGCTCGGATTTCCCACGACGCGCAACGAAGACTGGCACTTCACGTCCGTCTCGCCAATTGTTGAGGGACAGTTCGCCGCCGTTGCGGTGCCCGTGGCGGCGGTGGGCACAATTGACGTGTCCGCATGGAGCTTCGGTGCGGACTGCCATACGCTGGTATTCGTGAACGGCGTATACAACGCCGCGCTATCGGCGTCGGCAACGCTGCCTGACGGCGTTCGCGTGCTGCCCATGCGCGATGCCTTCGACGCGATGCCCACGCTCGTCGAGGATCACCTCGGCAAGATCGCCTCGTTCGATGCGCACAGCTTCACCGCACTGAATACGGCATTCATCGAGCATGGCGCCGTGGTGCACGTGCCGGCCGGCGTGGAGCTCGTGCGTCCCATCCACCTGCTCTACCTGGGCAATTCGGCCGCGGCAAATCGTGTCGTCCAGCCGCGCAACCTGATCGTCGTCGGCACGCATGCCAAGGCCACGATCATCGAGAGCTACGCCGGCATCGGGGATGGGACGTACTTCACCAATACCGTGACTGAAGTATCCCTCGGCGAGGGCGCGACGCTCACGCATCTCAAGCTGCAGCGCGAGTCGGTAAACGCCTTTCACGTGGGCACGCTCGACGCTCGCCAGGCGCGCGACAGTCATTTCTTCTCGTTCAGCTTTGCCACGGGCGCGGCGCTCTCGCGCACCAACACCTATACGGAGCTGCGGGGCGAAGGCTGCGGGGCAACGCTCAACGGCCTCTACCTGGGCAACCGCGACCAGGTGATCGACCACCAGACGCGCATCGAGCACGTGGAGCCCAATTGCTATAGCCGAGAGCTGTACAAGGGCATCCTGGATGGCGCGGCGCATGGCGTGTTCAACGGCAAGGTGTACGTGCACCCGGAAGCACAGAAGACCGACGGCAAGCAGACGAACAACACCCTGCTCCTCTCCGAGCGCGCGCAGATCGATACCAAGCCGCAGCTCGAGATCTTTGCAGATGACGTGAAGTGCACCCATGGCGCAACGGTGGGCCGCCTGGATGAGACGTCGCTTTTCTACATGAAGAGCCGCGGCATCAACGCACGCATGGCGCGCGAGCTGCTCACGTATGCCTTTGCGGCGGATGTGCTTGAGACGATTGAGCAGGTAGATGTGCGCGAAGGACTGGAGGCCGCGACGCTGGTGCGGTATACGGAACATTGAGGTCGCTCCCAGGACAGCAAATCTCGGCTGATCTGCCGTCAAGCGAGGCGGCGCAGCCGGCGATGCGGGCTATCTGCCATTCAGCGAGCGCGACCGAGCGCGTCGTCCGGTGAGCGGCAGCGAACGTGCCGACCTGATGGAGCTCTACCAGTCCATTATTCTCGACCACAACCGCCGCCCCAAGAACTACGGCGCGCTGGAGGTGGCGACGGCGCGGCGGCACGACCGCAATCCCGCCTGCGGTGACGAAATCCATCTCGACCTCCATGTCGAAGACGACGTCATCACCGACGTGAAGTTCACCGCCGAAGGATGTGCCGTCTCGCGCGCATCGGCGTCGATCATGACTCAGGCCGTCAAGGGAAAATCGCGCGAGGAAGCCGATGCGCTCTTCGTGCAGTTTCGCGAGCTCGTCACCGGCAAGCTCAACCCCACGCCGGATGAAGTGCGCAAGCTGGGCGAGATCGCCGCGTTCAGCGGGGTGTCCCGGTTTCCCATTCGGGTGAAGTGCGCGAGCATGGCGTGGCATTCACTGCAAGCGGCCCTTCGCGGCGACGCATCGGCATCATGAGCGCGTTCGAAGACGTCGCGGCCGTGACCGATCTGCCCGAAGGCGAGATGCTCGGCGTTACCCTTTCGGACGGCGCACCGGTGTGCGTGTTCAACCACAACGGCACCATTGGCGCGGTGGGAAATCTTTGCACGCATGCCGACTTCTACATCTCGGACGGCGTGATGCACAAGGACGGTACGCTCGAGTGCGTTTGGCATGGCGCGCGCTTCGACTGTCGCACGGGCGCGGCAAAGCGCTTTCCGGCGCAGAAGCCGCTTCCCGTCTATGCGGTGCAGGTGGAGAATGACCGCGTGCTCGTGGCAAAGGCGGAGCAATCCACACAATCCACATGAGAAATCCTCGTCGCGCCGACTTTCCGCTCCTGGCCGCGAATCCGGAGCTGCACTATCTCGATTCCGCCGCGACGTCGCAAAAGCCGCGTGTGGTGCTCGATGCCATGCGCGACTACTACGAGCGCGACAACGCGAATCCGCATCGGGGCGCCTACGATCTGTCGGTGCGTGCAACGGAACGCTACCACGATGCGCGCGCGACAATCGCACGATTTCTTGGTGTGGCGGATCCGGACTGCCTGCTCTTCACGCGCGGCACCACGGAATCCCTGAATCTCGTGGCGACGGCGTGGGGCTACGCAAACATCAACGCGGGTGACGAGATCATTGTCACCGCGCTCGAGCATCATGCGAACTTCGTCCCCTGGCAGCAGCTCGCGTTTGCCAGGGGTGCACGCTTCGTGGTGTGCCCGCTCACGAGCGACGAACGTGTGGACCTCGACGCGTTGCGCGCGCTCGTAAGCTCACGCACGAAAGTCGTGGCATTCAGCCATGTGTCCAATGCCGTGGGCACCGTAAATCCCGTGCAGGAGATGGCCGCCATTGCACGTGCCGTTGGGGCGCTTGTCGTCTGCGATGGAGCGCAGGGTGCGCCGCACCTGCGGGTTGGATTCGATGCGCTCGACGTTGATTTTTATGCGTTCAGCGGCCACAAGATGTGCGGCCCCATGGGCATTGGTGGCTTGATTGGACGGCGCGACATTCTCGAAGCAATGCCGCCGTACCAGTTTGGCGGTGACATGATCGAGTTCGTGCGCGACGATCATTCCACCTGGAATGTGCTCCCGCACAAGTTCGAGGCCGGGACACCCAATGTCGCTGACGCTGTTGGTCTCGCGGCGGCATGCACGTACCTGGACGGCATTGGAATGGATGACGTCCTTGCGCACGAGCGCGCACTCACCGCGCTCGCGACGGAACGCCTAAGCCACATAGAGGGAATACGCGTTTACGGCCCACCGCCTGCCGGACGCAGCGGGGTCGTGAGCTTCACGATGAGCGACATCCATCCGCACGACCTGGCCACGATCCTGGACCAGAATGGCGTCTGCATTCGCGCCGGCCATCACTGCGCGCAGCCATTGATGCGCCGGCTCGGCGTTTCCGCCACTGCGCGGGCATCGTTCTACGTTTACAGTGACGAACGCGACGTCGACGCACTCGTTCTGGCGCTCGACAAGGCACGCGTTCTTTTTGCGGAGCCTGCGACGTCGCGTTAGCGGAGTAGTACCTGCAGCTGCTGGACGATGCGCTCGCCAGTCCTGCCGTCCCAGAACTGCGGAATGGTGCCGACCTTCCAGTTCCCCGCGAACAGTACATCCAGCGCGGGCCCGAGGGCCGACGGATCCGTCCCGATGAGCATGTTGGTGCCGAGTGTCACCGTTTCCGGGCGCTCGGTGCTGTTGCGGAGCGTAAGACACGGAATGCCCATCACCGTCGTCTCCTCCGTGATACCCCCTGAATCCGTGATCACCGCCTTTGCGTTTTTCACGAGATAGTTGAACTCGAGATAGGGCTGCGGCTCCACGAGCTTGATACTTGGTGGCAGGCCCGGCATCTCGCGCAACGTTTTGGCCGTGCGTGGATGAACGGGAAACACCACGGGCATGTTCCGGCATCCCTCCGCGATGGCGCGCAGCAGGGGCTGTAGCCTGCCTATCCCATCGACGTTTGCGGGACGGTGCAGCGTCGCGACAAAATATTCGCCGCTCGCGAGGCCGAGCTCGCCCCAGAACGGCGGCGGCGTGAGCCGATCCATGTTCGCAAGCAGCGTATCGATCATCGTGTTGCCCACAAAGAAAATCCGATCGTCGGACACGCCCGAACGCGTCAGGTTCTCGTTGGCCACATCGCTGGTGGTAAAGAAATAGTTGGTGATGGAATCGGTCACGAGCCGGTTGATTTCTTCCGGCATCGTCCAGTCGCCGGACCGAATGCCGCCTTCCACATGGGCCACCTTCACTTCCATCTTCTGCGCGACAATCGCACAGGCCATGGTGGAGGTGACGTCTCCGACAACGAGGCACACGTCGCTCCGCTGCTCGCGCAGCAGTTTTTCATACCCCACCATGATGCCCGCCGTCTGCTCCGCCTGCGTGCCCGAGCCAACATCGAGATTCACGTCTGGTGCAGGAATGCCAAGCTGCGTAAAGAATTCTCCGGACATCCGCGCATCGTAGTGCTGGCCGGTATGAACCAGCCGGAATCGCAGCGCCGAGCCCGACGCTTCGATGGCACGGATGATCGGCGCGATCTTCATGAAGTTCGGCCGGGCGCCAGCAATGATGTCGATGAGCGGACCGGGTGTGTCGGCGCCACTTCCACGCATGGACGTCATGGCGTCCTGTCTGCAGCGGCGGTCGCGATCTTTATTGCGAGATATGAGATGCGCTCACCACTCCGCAGCAGCATCTGGTGCGGCGTGCCCGCCGGCACCTCGACGATATCGCCAACCTTGATTGGCGCGGACGTCGCGCCGCGCAAGGTGCCGCCGCGCCATTCGCCCGACGTCGTCTCCTGTGCTCCTTCGTTCACGCCGCCCGTCAACATCGTCGCGCTTCCCGATTCAACGACGAACACGTCTGTCCAGTCGCGATGACGCTCGATCCCGCCCGAGCTGTCACGGTGTGTGAGCGCATACGTGTAGCCCGAGCCGCGTGCCAGCTGCGCCGTCCGCGATGCAGCCGGCGGCAGCGAATCGCCGATGGCCCGCAGGCGATCCGCCGAAATGATCGTGGCGGGCAAGGACGCCCTCTGCGCAAAGACTGCGGGTGCCGACAGCAGGACACCGGCAAGTAGCACGACATTTTTCATGCTGGCCATTTGTTGGAGACGACTCACGAAAGGGCGCGCGGAAGATCGAGCGAAAATAGCGAGCCCTGGCCGGGCTGGCTGGCAGCCCGCAGCTCTCCGCCCATACCGCGTGCGAGCTGCCTGCTTATCGCGAGCCCAAGACCTGTACCTTCCTTCGTTCGCTTGAGCGCGGGCTCGAGCTGGACGAATGGCTCGAAGATCGACGCAAGCTGGGCGGGCGGCACGCCGACGCCGGTGTCACGAACGTGAATTCGAATGCGCCCCTCGTCGCTGTCCGCGTACAAGGTAATCTCCCCGCCAGCCGGCGTGAATTTCACGGCGTTGCCGAGCAGGTTGATGAGGATCTGTTCCACCTTTTCCCGGTCGGCCATCGCGATGAGCTCCGCTGGTGGCGGCACATACACGTAGCGAAGGGAGCGGCTGCGCGCCTGCGGCTCGATCACTCCTTCCATGCGCTCGAGTACCTCGGCGAGCGCACAGGGTTGCAGATCGTAGCGGGCTCCGCCCGCTTCGATGCGGCTGAAATTCAGGATGTCGGTGATGATCTCGAGCAGGTGCTGCTGGTTCTGGCGTATACGGCGAAGGTCGCGTTCCTGCTCGTCGGTAATCGGGCCGCGTACGCCAAGGAGCATCAGCTCCGCATATCCAGCAATGGCATTGAGGGGCGTTCGAAGCTCATGGCTCATCGTTGCCAGGAAGTCGCTCTTGGCGCGGCTGGCCGCCTGCGCATCGGCATAGAGCCGAGCGTTCTCGATTGCGGTGGCCGCGCGGGCGGCGATCTGCTCCACGAGCCCCTGTTCCTGCTGCGTATGTGCGCGGCCGGAGTCGGAATAAACGAGCGAAAGGGCACCGAACACCTGCCCATGCGACCGCATCGGGACGCACAGAAATGAACGCGGATTCAGCTGGGACAGCATCGCTCCATGATCCGGTGTCCGTGCATATTTCACGACGTCGGCAGGGTCGATCTGCGCATTGAGGGACGCGATGCCCGTACGCACCACGGCGGGAGCTCCCGCGTCGTCCGGCAGATACGGATATTTCGTCCAGAGCTCGCGCAGCACCTCCTCCTTGGCTGCGTCCGCGTGCGTCGACGACACACGGCGCAACTCGCCGTTCGCGTCCATGATGTCGACGCTGCAATAGTCGGCCAGTGTGGGCACCAGCAGCCGGGACACCGCCTCGAGATTCCACTCATAGTCGAGCGAGGTCCCGAGAACGCTCAGCGCTTCCTCGACGGCGGCGTGCCGTTCGCGCTGGAGGTGCTCATCCTGAATGTTGTCGAATACACCCACCCATTCCACGACCTCGTCGCCGTCGAGCACGGGCACCGCGTGCGCATGAAACCATCGGTAGCTGCCGTCGCGCTGGCGGAGGCGATACTCCGCCGTGTACGGCTTCGATTGCGCCACCGCATCGTGCCAGCGATCGGCTGCGGCCGTGCGGTCGTCCGGATGAATTGCATCGACCCAGCCCGCGCCCTGGTGTTCTGCCGTGGTCTGCCCGGTAATTTCCCGCCATATGGGCATGTCGTTCACCATGCCCGCGGAATCCGTGCTCCAGATCATCATGGTGTTGGCACGAACGAGCGCCTGATAGCGCGCCTCGGATCGTATGCGCTCCTGTTCGGCCCGTTTTTCAGCGGTGACGTCGCGCGCAAAGATGGCGACGCCGCCATCGGCCGTGGGCACGCAGCGTACCTGAAGCCACAGATCCAGCCCGGGAAGCCTGTCCTCGAACTCGAGGACGCGGCGTTCCGAGCGCGCCCGCATCGCCTCCACTTCGAAGGTCGTTCCCCTCAAGTCCGGCATTGCGTCCCAGACGCTTCGGCTTCGCAGCCTTTCCACATCCAGCGAGAGGCGACCAACGAGTGCGAGGCCCGCATTGTTCACGAACTGCAGCCGCCAATCCCTGTCGCACACGAACATCGCGTTGAGCATGCCGTCCGCGGCCTGCGCCACCGCACGCTGCGCCTGCCGCATGGTGTCCACCGTATGGCCAAGGACCGCCGACGCGGAGACGTATAGAATGACAATGAGCAGGTCGGACACTGCCGGCGCCGTGAGTTGACCCGGGTGCACGAACAGGAATTTCCAGATCGTGAGTGCCAGGAGCGATGCTAGGATCACGGGACCGCGACCACCGCGCCATGCAACGACCACGCTCATCACCCAGAGCAGCAA
Organism: Gemmatimonadota bacterium; assembly: GCA_028287285.1. GTDB lineage: Bacteria > Gemmatimonadota > Gemmatimonadetes > Gemmatimonadales > Gemmatimonadaceae > AG11. Next base: position 14,800 of record JAQBPY010000244.1, on the reverse strand, counting down.
CAGCTTCGTGTCCGCCAACGCATCACGAAACACCCACGACAGTGCGCTCGCGAGGAGCGCCGCCGCGACGGCCTCTGCGTAGCGGCTCAGCGACGCCGCCCTACTCGATCGCACGCGGATCATATTGGAAGGTCCGGCCCTGCGTCTCGTCGAACAGGTACGCCTTGCGCTCCGGCACGCTGGCCAGGAATCGCGCGTTTTCAACGTCACCGCGATCGTAAACCACCCACACCCGCTCGGCGTCCGGATTGGCCGTGTTGCGCACGAACGTGACGTGCGGATCGTGCATCGCGGAATACCGCACGAACACCACCGCACGCGGGTCATGGATACTCGCCAGCAGCCTGTAGAATGGCATAAGGTGTTTCCGGTCGTCGATGTGCTGGGCGTGGATCAGCCGCATTGCTGCGATGCCCGGATAGGCGAGTATCAGCCCCACAACAACCAGCGCGCGCGTCCACCGGGGCGAGCGCCAGTCGAATGTGCTGGACGGCGGTGTCCCTTGCGGCCGCCCAATGAGCGACGACACCCACGCAAGACCCGAGGCGGCGAGGAACATGTACGTGGGTACACTTTCGTAGTAGTACAGCGTCCACGCCGCAGGCGTGCCGAATGAAAGATAGGTGATGAGGAGGAACACGCTGCTCGCCAACGCAAATGCCGTCGTCCTGTTCAATGTGGCAAGGCCAATCACCGCGAACAGTCCAAGAATGCCGGCGCTGATGCCCCAGCTGCTGATCCACAGATAGAGCGAGCGTTCACCCAGCAGCGTCAGCAGCCGCTGTGGCAGGTGCTTTACGTGTGCAGACATGTACACCATGTTCCACTGCGCGAGCTCAGGCGTGACGTAATGTGTTGGCAGCGCGGTCTTCAGCCCAAAGCCCGGCACATCATACGGCATGTACATGCGGGTGTACAAGGCCAGCGGCGTGTCGGTCCAATGACCCGTCGTATGGGCGCTCCACACGGGCAGAATCGCGAGCACCAGCATTCCCGCAAGCGTCGCGTACGCGAGGTCCTTCCACTTCCCCAGTCGCACCACGTCGGACATCACCACGATGGCGACGGGGATCGCATAGGCAAGCCCGGTAAGCGGCCGGGTGATCGCGTCCCATCCCACGAAGAAGGCCACGGCCATGAGCCACCGCGCCTCGCGATTCGTTCGCCACTCGAGCAACGCGTACCAGCCTGCGAGCCAGCATGTGGTCGTCGTGGCTTCCGAGAAGTACGACGGCCCGAAGTACAACACCATTGGCGAGAAAAGCCAGATGGTCCACGCCACGATTGCCACACCGCCGTTCGCAACGCGCCGCGCGAGCACGAACAACAGCGCTCCGGAAATCGACTGCAGCACCAGGGGCATGAGCGCCGGCCAGCCGAGCACCGCGCCCGGTGCCATGAGGAGCGCGTGGCCGGGGAAATACTTTGACGCCACCCGCGGCTCCACCAGCACATGCAGCTGCTCCCAGAACAGCGGCATCGGCGATGCGGGTAATGACCACATGCCGCGCGCGAAGATCTGCGCCTGGAGCACGTACGACATCTCGTCCTGCACCACTGGAATGGGGTCGAGCGACGCCCATGAATACCACAACACCACGAACGTGGCCGTGAACACCATGACGATGACTGCACGGCCGTTGAGCACGCGGCCCAACAGGCCGTGCCCACCCGGCGAGCGCCCGGAAAAGTGCGCCACCAGGCCCATGATGAAAATTCCGGCCAGCGTCAGCGTAATCATCAGCAGACGTGCACGGCGGTGGCCTTGATGCTTGCGACGATTGCCTCACCGGGCGCCAATCCGAGCTCCATGGCCGACGCATGTGTCACCACGGCAACGATCGTTCCCGCACCCATGGCAACCGTTACGCGCGAGAGCACGCCATCACGCGCGACTTCCACGATGGTCCCCCGAAGCACATTGCGCGCGGAGCTCGACACGGGCCATTCCCGCGCAAGCACGATGTCTTCGCCTCGAATGACCGCGTGTCCGGTTCCCGCGGCGCGGTCTCCCATGCCGATGAGTGTCACACCGTCGCCCGTGAATTGCAGCGTTCCAGGCGCTCCATCGCCGCCAGACTCACACAGGGAGATCGTGCCGCTCAGGACATTTTCCGCGCCAAGAAAATCAGCGACGGCCGCCGACGCTGGCTGCCGGAACAGCGTTTCCGGAGCACCCACCTGCGACACGCGCCCGCCTTCCAGCACCATGGCAATGTCGCCGAGCGTTCCTGCTTCGGTGAAATCGTGCGTCACGTGCAGCACCGTCGTGCCCCGTTCGCGAAGCAGACGTCGAAGGTCAACGCGGAGCCGCGCCCGCCGTCGTGGATCCAGCGCGGCAAAGGGCTCGTCCAGCAGCAGAATGTCCGGACAGGGCGCCAGCGCACGGGCGAGCGAGACCAGTTGGCGCTCGCCGCCACTCAGCGATGACACGGAGCGTGCCGCGAACTGGTCCACACCAAATCGTGCGGCGGTATCGAGCGCTGCCTGAACGTTGGTCGTCCCGTACGCGATGTTTTCCTCGACGGACATGTGTGGGAACAGGTAGCCGTGCTGATAGACGATCCCCACGCCACGACGTTCCGGCGGCAACGTCGTCACGTCCACACCGCGCAATGCAACCGTTCCACCTGACGCTTTCCGCACTCCCGCGATAGTCTCGAGCAGCGTGGTCTTGCCGGAGCCTGCGGGACCCAGGATGATCCCCCACGCGCCGCGCGGAATGTCGGCCGTCACATCGCGTAGCTCGAAGGTGCCGGCGCGAGCACACACTGCGCGCAACGCGATCATGATGGACGCTCACTCGGCCCCGTACCGGTACGCAACGACCGGAGGATGAGCAGCGGGACCAGTGCGAGCACCACCAGCACGGCCGCCACGGGAAGCGCCGCGTCGAGACCAAATGCCGTGAAGCGATCGTAGCTCAGGACGCTCGCCACCTTTGGATGATAGGTCAGGATCACGATGGCACCGAACTCGCTGACGCCGCGCGCCCACATCACCACGGCGGCTGCCAGAAGTCCGCGTCCGGCCAGCGGCAGCGTCACTCGACGTACGGCGCGCCACGGTGAATCGCCAAGGGTGCGCGCGACGTCTTCATAACGGCGGTCGACACGGGCAATGGACTCGCGCGCCGCGCTCACGTAAAGCGGCGCGGCCACGAACAGCATGGCCAGTGCGATGCCCAATGGCGACCCCACAATGCCCAGCCCCGCACGAGCCAACACGCTGCCAATCGCGCTCGCTCGGCCAAATGCGAGCAGGAGCGCGATACCGGCGACAGGATGCGGAATGAGCAGCGGCAACTCCACCAATGCCGCGATGACTGCTCCCCCCGGAAGTCGTTCGCGCGCGAGAAGATAGGCCAGCGGTGTTCCGAGGATCATCGTCACCGCGGTCGCTCCCGTGGCCGTCGTGGCTGTGAGCACGAGCGCGCGACGCAGCTCATCATCCGCACCGAGTTGCCGCAGCCCTTCAACTCCCGCGCGCACGAGTAGCGCCACGACAGGTATCGCGAGCAGCGCAAAGAGAACCATGGCCCCACCCACGACGCCAGCTGTCGCGATGCGATGGGAGGACCGTGACATCATGGCCGCGAGTCGGCGCGGAGCGCGCGCGGCACGGAATCGCCCGCGATGATCGGTGTGTCGAGTGCGTCGATGTTCTGGCGCCGCAAAATGGCGCGGCCATCCGGGCCGAGGAGAAATGCGAGAAACTTGCTCGCGATGGCTGAATGGGCTGCCCCGCGCGGGATGCTCACGCCGTAGAGAATTGGTGCGCCGTGCCGCGTGACCGAATCCTTGCCACGTGGTACCCGCACGGATGCCGTCGCGTACATCGCGGCCTGCGCCGCGTCACCGAGATCGACGTCGGCGGGAAGCCTTATGACCTGGAAATGCTGCGCGTGTGCCAATGATTCGTAGTCGACGATATAGTCCAGCTCGCCAGCAGAAAGCAGTGCGGCAAGCTCAGCAGCATTTCCACGGATCAGTTTTGGTGTGGTTTGCGCTGTAAGTCGTTTGGCCAGGCCAACATCGCGATAGTGACGTTCAGCGAGCTCATACACAAGTAGAGCGCGATACCCTGCCGGAGCCAGCGCCGGATCGGTGCGACCAAGGAGCACGTCATTCCGGAGCAGGATCTCGCGCCAGTTGTCCGCAGTCATCTCCTTTGCGTGGTGCGAATTCTCCGTATAGGCAATGACCATTCGATTCCGCGCGAACGACGCATACCACGTCGCAGCCGCAGGAATGAGCAGCTCCGGAAACACTTCCTGGTCGGCCAGCGCGATCACGTCGGGTACGCGGTGCAGCTCCGTAATGCGCCGAGCAAGCTCGAGCGACGGACCGCGCTCTTCCTGGATCACCACTGCGCTCCGCCGTGCAAAGCTGTCGAGGACCGCATGCATGGGCGCCGCCAGGCTGGCCGCCTCGAATACCACCAGTGTGTCGGCGTGGGTGGGCCTGCCATCGGGGCTCGAAGAGCATCCCACCGCGAGCAGAAGGAAGAGATACCGTGCGCTGTACATGCGGCGAATTTCACGCATGGCCACCATCGCCCGCTAGTGCGCACCGGTTCGCGCGCACCGGCCGACATCACTTTCTCTGCACCGGATACGGAATTCGGTAGATTCTTCCCACGCCCTCGCGCGCGCCCGTTGAGCATCGCCAACTTCCTGACGAGACTGTACAGCATGAAAGTTCTGGTCACCGGCGGCGCCGGTTTCATTGGCGGCGCGGTCGTGAGAAGATTGGTCGCGGGGCGCGGCGCGGACGTCGTCACGGTCGACAAGCTCACCTACGCGGGTAATCTCGATTCCCTTTCCGGCGTCCTCGAGAATCCGCGTCATGTGTTCGAGCACGTCGACATCTGCGACGCTGCCGCCATTGCACGCGTGTTCGAGAACCACCAGCCGGACGCGGTCCTCCACCTCGCCGCGGAATCACATGTGGACCGTTCCATAGACGGACCCGCCGCGTTCATGCAGACGAACGTCATGGGCACCTTCGTGCTGCTCCAGGCCGCGCGAAAATATTGGAGTGAGCTTCATGACGAACGGCGCGATCGATTCCGTTTCGTGCACGTCTCCACCGACGAGGTCTTTGGCTCGCTCGGCGAGCATGGATTCTTCAACGAAGCTACGCCATACGATCCGAGCTCGCCCTATTCGGCGAGCAAGGCGGCTTCGGATCACCTGGTGCGCGCGTGGACCCGCACGTACGGTCTGCCCGGCCTGGTTACGAACTGCTCCAATAACTATGGGCCGTATCACTTTCCGGAAAAGCTCGTGCCGCTCACCATCCTCAACGCGCTGGAGCGAAAGCCCATTGGCGTGTACGGCCGCGGTGAGAATGTTCGGGACTGGCTTTTCGTCGATGATCATGCCGAAGCCCTGCTGGCCGTCATGGAGCGCGGGGTGGTTGGCGAGACGTATGTCGTGAGCGGAAGGAATGAGCGCCGCAACATCGATGTGGTGCGGGCCGTGTGCGCACTGGTCGACGAGCTGGCACCCGATGGCGGAGTGCCGCGCTCCTCACTCATCACATTCGTATCGGACAGGCCGGGCCACGACCAGCGATATGCGGTTGACGCCACGAAGATTCGCACGGAGCTGGGCTGGGAGCCTGCGGAGACATTCGAGAGCGGGCTTCGCCGCACCGTGCAGTGGTACATCGACAATCCCACGTGGTGGGAGCGTGTGCGGTCTGGAGTATATCAGGGTGAGCGCCTCGGCGCGGTACCTGGAGCGCGCGGCACGTGAGTCCTTTACAACAGGAGATACACCACCTCGCGACCTGCACCACGACGATGGTCGCGCTTCCCCTCTTTACCGATGCACGTGCATCCCTTTCGTTTGGGCAGGTCGGCGAACACCTCCCTTTCACGCCGCAGCGTTACTTTGTGCTGTTCGGCGCGGGGCCGGATTCGATACGCGGAGACCATGCGCACCGGAGCTCCCATCAATTCATCGTCTGCCTGAGTGGTGCGTTTACACTCACGCTCGACGACGGCAGCGCACGCGATGAGATTCGGCTCACGACGCCCGCCATGGGCGTGCACGTTCGCCCGCTTACCTGGTGCGTGTTGAAGAGCTTTTCTCCTGATGCGCTCGTGTTGGTGCTCGCATCGGATCTTTTCGACGATGCAGACTACATCCGCGAGTACGACGACTTCACGCGGGCCACGCTCGGCAGGCGCGCATGATGCCGGCTGCTCACGGACGGACGCATGATGAGCGACGCGGCTTCGCGAACCGTCTGCTCAGCCCTGACGTCCTGATCCCGCTGGCGATTTCCGCCATCCTGCTCCTCGTCGGGGTGCGGAAGTCGATGCACAAGTACATGTGGTACGACGAGCTCGCCACGTGGCATCTCGTCACGGATAATTCCTTTCGCCATCTCGTGGCGGCGCTCACCGCCGGCGCGGATGCCGCGCCGCCCACCTATCACACGCTCGCACACTGGTGGACGCTGGCCGCGGGCGACAGTGCCCTTTCGCTGCGGCTGTTCTCGTGTCTGGGCATCATCGCATCCATGTGGATTTTCTGGATGACGTTGCGCCGCGTGTTCAGCTGGCCGGCAACGGCCGTTGCAGTGCTCTCGGCATACCTCACTGCGCTCCCGGTGCTTCATCAGACCACGGAGATTCGCTACTACGGACTCATTCTCGTTCTCTTCGCGGCGGCGCTTAATCTTGCCCTCCGGCTTGGAACGGAAGAAATCCCGTCGCTCAAGCTGCTGGCGGCCAACAGCCTCGTGCACGCCGTCATGTCAAACACGCATCTGTTCGGCGGGATCTATGGCGGCGTGCTGCTGCTAGCGCTGATGATCGGCGATGCGTTGCGAGGACGTCCGCGCTGGCGCGTGTACGCATCCTTCTTCATCGGATGGCTGCTGTTTCTGTTCTACCTGCCCATCCTCAAGGGGCAACGCTCGGTCACACCGTATTCGTGGATGATGATGCCGGGCGCCGCCGATCTGATCGAGTCGTACGAATTCGGCATGACGTCGCTTCCACTCTCGCTGTTCGCTGCGGTGCTCCTGCCCATCGTCTTTCCGGTATCCTGGCAGGGACGACGTGGAGGTACATCGCGCACGCCCGGCAGTGAGGCGCGCGCGACGCAACAGCTTCTGCTGCTCGCCGGGTGCGCCCTGCTCATCCCGCTCATCTCGTTCGTGATCTCGCATACGGTCGTCATCATCTTCTACGACCGGTACTTCATTCCAGGCACCCTCGGACTCGCCGTCGTTTTTGCATGGATCGTCGATACGGGGGAGCGAAGCATTCGCGCTCACCTGGCGACTGATTCGCATACGTCCATGGCCGTACCGGGCTACCGGAAGCCGCTGGGCATTGCTGTCGGTGCCGCCTTCCTGCTCGCACTCGCCGGCGGCCCGTTCCTGTGGCTCATGAAGTCCGATCTCTATGATCGCCCCGGTGCGACTATCGAACCGCTGCTCACGGGTGATCTCCGTTCCCTCCCCGTGGCGGTCGAATCGCGATTGGCGTTTCTTCAGTTGGACTTCTATCCATCGCCGGCGCCAAGGGTTAACTACGTGTTCCTCACGGATTCCACGTACAGGTTCGATCCAGTCGCCGAACTCGAAGCGTCGGTCTACTATGGACAGTTGATGCAGGTATACCGCGATTTTGGCTATCGCCCCGGAGCCAATGTCTTCCGCGCCGCTGAGTTCTACCGTATGCACCCCCGCTTCGTCGTGGTGGACTCGCGGCCCGGTCGTTGGTTCCAGAACCGGATCGAGGCCGACACTGCCGCATTCACGCACCAGTTCCTGGGCCTGGCCAAGAAAGACAGCGTCTGGCTCGTCACGGTTCGAAACGCCGGCGGCTCCGCGCCGTAGTGTCGGGTAGCCCAGTCCACCAAATTCAAAATCATGTCTGATCTCGCTATCGATATCCGCAACGTGGTCAAGAGATACGCCGAGCATCTCGCCGTGCGCGATTTGTCGCTCGCCGTTCCGCGGGGAGCCGTCTACGGTCTGCTTGGTCCCAACGGTGCAGGCAAGACGACCACCATCCGCATGATCCTCAACATCATCATTCCCGACAGCGGAACCATCTCGCTGCTCGGCCAACCGCACATGTCCGCCGGTATCACGGACCGCATCGGCTACCTGCCGGAGGAGCGCGGTCTCTACAAGAAAATGCAGGTCCGCCGCGTGCTCAAATTCCTCGCGGAGCTCAAGGGCGTGGACGGCTCCGTCGCGGAAAAGCGCATCGACGAATGGCTGGAGCGCTTCGACCTCAAGACGGCGGACAAGGACTGGGGACTCTCCAAGATCGACGAGCTGTCCCGCGGAATGCAGCAGAAGGTCCAGTTCATCGGCACGCTGCTGCACGACCCCGACCTCATCATCCTCGACGAGCCGTTCTCGGGCCTCGACCCGATCAATGCACAGGCGCTCAAGGATACCGTCGTCGAGCTCAAGGCACGTGGCAAGACGGTGATCTTCAGCACGCACCTCATGGACAACGCCGAGCGCCTGTGCGATTCGGTCTGCATCATTGCGCACGGTGAGAAAGTGCTCGACGGTGCCGTATCGGACGTCAAGACGGAGCACGGCACACGTGTCGTGGCGCTCTCTGTCGCCGGCGACTCACGCTCAGCCATCTCGCACATTCTGTCCGATCGTTCGCTCGTCGCGCGCGCTGACGACCAGAATCGATACTATGAAATCGAGCTCGCGCCTGGTGCCGACGCGCAGGTGCTGCTCAGGCGTGTCGTCGAGACGGGCGCGCTCATTCAACGGTTCGAGCTCGTGCAGCCGTCGCTGCACCAGATCTTTCTTGCAAAGGTCGGCGCCACTGGCGTCGAGGAGGGCATGAGTGGCCAAGGTTGACATGCGAAAGCTCGGTGTCGTGTTTCGTCGCGAATACCTCGAGCGTGTTCGCTCCAAGTGGTTTCTGATCGGCACCTTGCTTGGTCCGGTCTTTTTCGGCACGATCACCATCGCACCCACCTGGATTTCCATGAGCCAGGGGCCGAGCAAGGATCTCACCAATATCCGGATCCTCGACGCCAGCGGCACGGGGCTGGGTGCACGCGTGCAACGCTCCATCGCGAAAAGCTTTCCCAAGGGCGTCCCTCCACGTGTGACCGTGGTCGCACCAGAGGCGCTCATCAAAGCGGACTCGGCAGCGGTGGTAGAAGTGGTCGATAAAACGATCAATGGCTTCATCGTCCTCGACTCGAACACCATTGCCGGCAAGTACGCACGCTATGTGGGCCGCAACGCCAACTCGCTGAGCGACGTGCAGTCGCTGATGACGAATGTCAGGCAGCAGGTGCTGGCGCAGCGCCTCGAGAAAGAAGGGTTGAATCCCGATCGCGTGACCGCGCTCACGGGTGAGAAGCTCGAAACGAAGACCGAAAAAATCGGCAACAAGGGCCGCGAGACGGGCAGTGGCGTTGGAAATCTCGCGTTCGGCTACATCGTCGCGTTCCTGCTGTACTTCATGATCGTGCTTTATGGGCAGCAGATCCTGCGGGGCGTCATGGACGAAAAAACCACGCGCGTGGCAGAAGTCGTCGTCTCGAGCGTTTCAACGGATACCCTGCTTGCGGGCAAGGTCCTGGGCGTGGGCCTCGTGGCCATCACGCAGGTGCTGTCATGGGTCGTGCTCACTATTGGCATGCTGATCTACATCGCGCCCATTCTGTTCGGCAACATGACACCGGTGGCGGGAGCCGCCATCGCCTCGTCGCGCGGTCTTCCGAGCGACACGGTCCTCAACGCGCTGCCCACCCTTGGAACCGCAGTGATGATCCTCGCCTACTTCGTGGTCGGGTTCATATTCTACGCGTCATTGTTCGCGGCCGTGGGCGCGATGATCAGCAGCCAGGAAGACGTACAGCAGGCGGCCATGCCGGTCATGCTCATGCTCGTGTTCTCGGTGATTTTCATGGCGCCCATCCTCACCAAGCCCGACAGCCCGCTTGCGCGCGTGATGACGCTCCTGCCCTTCTCCGCGCCAATCCTGATGCCACTGCGAATGTCGCTCGTGAGTGTGCCCTGGTACGAGCTGGCGATATCGCTGGGTGGCGTCATGCTGGCATGCGTGGCCGCCATCTGGGTATCGGCACGCATCTATCGGGTGGGACTCCTCATGTACGGCAAGCGTCCGTCGTTCAGTGAGCTTGCCCGGTGGGTACGGTATGCGGGGTGACGGACTGGCGCACGAGTCTTGAGACATCCATGGATTCGCACGCTTGGACTGCTGGTCTACGCGGGGGCTGGCACAACGCACCTTTCCATTCGACGCTGATGCGACCGCCTACATCCATCGTTTACGCCCCGACTGCCGCAGTACTGAAATGCGTGCTCGGTCTCCATGGGTGGGGTGCGTTGGCCGCACTCGCGAGCGCTCGGCCATTGGCCCTTCGACGTATGCTTGGCGCGGTGGCGACGCTCGAAAGCGGTGTACTGATGCTGGAATATCTCCGCGAGCCCTCCAGGCACTGGGAGCAGCGGTCGTGTGGGCGCTTTGCGTAGCGGTGTGTGGCCTGGCCGAAGCGCGACCAGTGCGACGTCTGCCGCTGCGAGCAGGACGATCACTGCGTGCCGCGCTCTTCCGACACCGCTGCGTCTCGCCACCTCGCTGCAAGGCATCTCCATCTACGCCTTTCAGTGAGCGTTCAGGCACTCACGCTGAGCAGTACTGGTCGAATGCACGCGTGAGGTCACTGGCGATGTCCGTGGCATTGCGGCCCTCGATCTGATACCGCTCGAGCATGAAGACGAGCTTTCCATCCTTCAACAGGCCAATGGACGGCGAGCTGGGGGCATAGCCCGCAAGGAAACTGCGCGCCCGCGCTGTCGCCTCGGGATCCTGGCCGGCAAACACCGTGGTGAGAGTGTCGGGCTTTGCGGCATTCTCCAGCGCCGATGCAACCGCGGGCCGGGCATTCCGGGCCGCACAGCCGCACATCGAGTTGACGACGACCAGCGTGGTGCCTTTGGCATTGGCGAGCTTTGCATCGACCTCTTCAGCCGTGCGCAGCTCCTCCACACCCAATCGCGTGAGCTCCTGCCGCATGGGAGCGATGAATCGTTCGTCGTACATCATGTTTTCCGCCTCAGTGAAGAAAGTTGCCGAGTGACTCGAGGGTGCCTTATTCGCGGACGAGGGCCAGGATGGCCGACTGCGGCACGACGAGAAACCGTTCGTTCTCGAACGTGATCTCCACCGACGCCTTCCGGAAGAACAGCGCGTAATCGCCCCGCCGCGCCTGCATGGGCACGAACCGGGTCTCGCGGGCCGGCTCCTTCCACGGCTCGTCACTCGCCGCCGCATCCAGACTCGGCATGGGCTGCCCCGGTCCCGTGGCCATGATCGTCCCTCCCTGCACCGCCTGGCTGTCAATGGCCGTGGAGGGTAAATACAACCCGACGTGGGTTCGTTCCTCACCCTCGTCGACCTTGACCAGCACTCGGTCGCCAACCACGATCAATTCCTTGTCATTCCGGATCATTTCGAGCCCGCGTTCAAGATGGTATTGCAATATATCCACGGGCCGAACAGGTGCCGGACTGGGTACAGCCTTCCCATTCGGTTAACTTTCGTGGCTGAGACCGAAATTGGCCCGCGACTGCTGCGGTGCACCCAATCTGCCGACACTTGTACACCATGATGAAAGAGCAAGTTCTCGCCCGTATCGAAAACCGCACCGCAACCGTCGGCATCATCGGATTGGGCTATGTGGGCCTTCCCCTCGCCGTCGAATTCGCCCGCGCGGGGTTCACGGTCATCGGCTTCGACGTGAGCCAGCGTGTGTGCGACCTGCTCAACTCGGGCGCATCGCACATCCAGGACGTCCCCGCGGCCGAAGTGGCTGCCTTCGTGAAGAGCGGGCATTTCCGCGCCACCACGGACGCGAATGAGCTCAAGCCGGCCGACGCGCTCTCCATCGCCGTGCCCACGCCCCTCGGCAAGACGCACGATCCCGACATGAGCTATGTGCAGGCGGCGGCGGCCACGGTGGCCCACGTGGCGCATCCCGGCCTGCTCGTGGTGCTCGAGAGCACCACGTATCCGGGCACTACCCGCGAAGTCGTCATGCCGCTGCTCACGGGCGCGGGCTACACCGTCGGCACGGACATCTTCATCGCCTTCAGCCCCGAGCGGGTCGATCCGGGCAACCCGGTCTACAACACGCGCAATACCCCCAAGGTCGTGGGCGGCATCACGCCCGCCTGCACGGAGCTCGCCACGGCGCTGTACAGCTCGTGCATCGAAACCATCGTGCCGGTGAGCTCCACGGAAGTGGCGGAGCTGGTGAAGCTGCTGGAGAACACGTTCCGCTCCGTGAACATCGCGATGGCGAATGAAATGGCCATCGTGTGCGACAAGCTCGGCGTCGACGTGTGGGAAGTCATCGATGCTGCCGCCACCAAGCCGTTCGGGTTCATGAAGTTCACGCCGGGCCCCGGCATCGGCGGCCATTGCATCCCGCTCGATCCGCACTACCTCGCGTGGAAGATGCGCACGCTGAACTACCGCACGCGCTTCATCGAGCTGGCCGGCGAAGTCAATACGGCCATGCCCGCCTTCGTTGTCGAGAAGGTCTCGCAGGCATTGAATTCAGTCCGCAAGCCGCTCAACGGCAGCAGCGTCCTGATCCTCGGCGTGGCCTACAAGCGCGATATCGATGACGTGCGCGAGAGTCCCGCATTGGATGTCATCCGCCTGCTCGAGGCGCAGGGGGCCGTCGTATCCTTCCATGATCCGTACGTGGCGTCCATCCGCGACGATGACGGGCATGGCGGCGACAGTCATGAGCCGCCACGCATTCGCAAGAGCGTGGAGCTCAGCCCGGCCGCACTCGAGTCGTACGACGTGGTCGTCATCGTCACCGATCATCGCTCCGTGGACTACCAGGAAATCGTGGACCACGCAGCCGTGGTCGTGGACACCCGCAATGCGACAGCTGCCACGAAGAAGGGAAAGGCGACCGTCGTGTCGTTGTCGAGCTCCCGCACGACCTCTCTCGCATAGCTCCATGTCGTTCTGCAAGTCTCTATCCTGCATCTCGTTATCGCGCATATCGACCCGCCGGTTTTCCGCGTGACTGGAGCGGCAGCCTGCGCGTCCCTCCATGGTGGACCGCAACCGAGCCGAGTACACGCTCGCGGTGTAGCGGTATAGAGGTTTTCAGTTTTTCCACAAGGCGTTCCTTCGGAAGGCACATCGTGACAGAAGCAGACGCGGTTGCGGAGACCGGCATGTACGAGGATCTCCGGAACCTGATGACGAACACCGTTGGCGCACTCCGTGAGGATCCGCGCGCGGAAACGATCCGCCTGCTGCCGGCCCTGGTCACGGCCGTCGTCTTTGCTCTGCTCTTCTCGCAGCCGTTCACGCTGCTGCTTCGCGACTGGTGGACGCTTCCCGAAGCCGGACACGGGCTCCTGCTCGCTCCGGTGGCCATCTGGCTCGCATGGAAGGCCGGTATTCGCGCCAACGCTGCGCCAAACGTGGGCCTCGGCGCCGCAATACTCGTAGCAGCCGTGCTGCTGCGCTACATGTCGGGGCTTGCGGCAGAGCTCTTCACCATGCGCGCCTCCATGATCATGGCGCTGGGCGGCCTTACCGTCTACTACTACGGCTTCCGGCAGCTCATTCACTGGTGGATGCCCTTTCTGCTTGGCTCCCTTTCCATTCCACTTCCCGAACTGGTCACGGGTGCGCTTGCGCTGCCGCTGCAGTTCAAGGCCTCGCAAATGGGAGCCGCGCTGCTGCGTATGCGTGAGATCCCGGTGCGCCTCACAGGCAATGTCATTCGCATCCCGGGCAATGAGCTGTTCGTGACCGAAGCATGCAGCGGACTGCGGTCCCTTACGGCGCTGATCAGCCTCGCGGTGCTGCTCGGCGGCCTGGTGCTGCAGAAACCTCTCTTTCGCCTGTTGCTCGTCGTCATTGCCGTCGCCGTCGCAGTCATCATCAACGGCATCCGGGTCTTTTTCACGGGTTTTCTCGTCTATTTCGTGGATCCGGCCCTCGGTAAGGGCTTCATGCACATCACGGAGGGGTGGCTGTTGTTCCTGGTATCACTGTCGTGCATTGGATTGGTGAGCTGGGGTGCCTCAGCCATCGAGCGCCGGCTCTTCGTGAAATCCGCCTACGAGCCCGCGTACAGTGGATAAGGCGATGGATAAAACGATGTTCGGGAAATACCTGCCGGCGCTGGTGCTGCTCGTGGGCTTCGGCCTGATTCTCTCGGCGCGGTCGCAGCGTGCCGTACCCCTCGCGAGCTCCCTCTCGGAGGTGCTGCCCGCGTACGACGGCTACCGCGTGACCAATCAGGTCATCGCGGACGATGAGCGTCGTGTTGCCGGTATGTCCGACTACGTGGCGCGCGCATACTGGCGTCCTGATTCCACCATGGCGTTCAGCGTCTACGTGGGGTACTACGATCGCCAGACGCAGGGTAAGACAATTCACTCTCCGCGTAATTGTCTTCCGGGGGCGGGTTGGGAAGTGCTGCGTGCCGAAACAGGGACCGTCATGGGCGAGGGTGGATCACACGTCGTGAATCGCTACCTGCTCAAGAACGGTGTGGCGCAGTCCGTCGTCTTCTACTGGTATCAGGGTCGAGGGCGCATCGTGGCCAATGAGTACGCGGTAAAGTGGAACCTGCTTCGCGATGCGGCGCTTGAAGGACACACGGAAGAGGCGCTCGTGCGCATCGTCATTCCCGTGCGGAATGCACGCGGGCTGCAGAATCCGGACTTCGAGCGCGCATTGGCCGATGCGAATACGCTTGGCCAGACCGTGGGCA
>JAQBPY010000225.1 GCA_028287285.1 Gemmatimonadota bacterium | reverse complement strand
TGATCCACGCCCGCGGCGCCATGCTGCTCTCGGTAGAAACCGTGGTCCCGTAAAACGGCAGCATCTCCGTTGTCTCGCCACCCTTCGCGCGCGCACGATACGGGCGGTCAGCCACATACGGGTTGCGCTCCGATGTCGTGGGCGCAAACACGATGGCCTTGAGGTCCGGCGCCTTGACCAGCTCCTGCCGCACCGAGAGCTGCTGGCCTATGATGGACTCCGCGTCGGCGGTCGCAACGGCTTTACGCACGATCGCTCCATTCTTCACCACAAAGTCGAGCGACTCCTCGAGAAAATAGTACGTGTTGTTGATGCGGTCCTGGAACGACGCGTACGAATACGTTTCCGTGAGCAGGCCAAGCTTGTTGCGCACACCAAAGTACGTCGACGTATACCTCGGCTTCGCCAACTCGGCGTCGGAGCGCCAGCTGCGCTCGTCACCCGTGCCCGACACACCGCCGTAGTACCACCAGTTCTCGCCGTACTTCTGCTTCACCGCTTTCGTGATCGTCGGCAGCAGCACGTCACGCAACAGGCCCGACGTGGCCTTCGAATCGTTCGGGTTGAGCGACGTTTCATACGTCATGTTGAAGCCGCTGTTCGAACTGCCGTCCGTGGTGTGCAAGTCCATCGCCACCTGCGGGTCGTACTGGGTCAGCAGCCGAACGAGCGAGCGTGCCTCCGCCGTCTCGAGCTTCGTGAGATCGCGGTTGAGATCGAGGCCCTGGGCATTCTCGCGCGTGCCCATGCCGCCAACGGGGCCATTCTGGCTGCCGCGGTTCGCGACCGTGATACGCTCGTTGCCGTCGGCGTTGTAGATGGGGTTGATGAGCAGCACCACCGAGTCGAGCCACTTGTTGCGCTCACCCTTCGCGATGGAGCGCAGCAGCCAGAGCAGCGCCTCCTTTCCTTCCACTTCGCCTGCGTGGATGTTGCCCTGGATGTAGATGCGTGTCTTCTTGGTCGCGAAGACCTGCTCCGGCGTTGCGCCGGCCGCCCCGATGACGGCGAGCGGCAGCGGACGTCCCTCGTACGTATAGCCGTAGGTCGTGAGGTGAATTTTTGGCGAGAGGGCCGCCATCGATTTCATGTAGGCCACCACTTCGTCGTACCGGCTCGTTTCGGCGAAGCCCGTGAGCTCGGGGCGCGTCAACGGCCAGTGCTTCTGGATGGCGGCCGCGGTGGGGGACACCGGCGCCTGCGCGGCGAGGCTGCCATACGACAGCGTGCCAGCGAAGAGTGCCGCGAGGAGTGTCACACGAAATTTCATGTCCGATGTCCTGTTCAAAGTTGTCGTCCGCGGGGAATGCGCGGAATATGGGGTGGTTGCACTACTCGTTGTGATCCTGCACGCTGCGCAGCTCGAGCAGTGCCGGCGTCGTGCTTCCACTCGCGGCGCGCAGCATCACGAGGATGTTCGTGCGGCCCCGGGTGAGCTCCAGGGGCACACGGAACTCGATGGCGGCCCGATCGGCCGACGTGAACGTGTACGTGGTGACGAGATGGTTTTCGACGACTACGTCGAACGTCTGCGGCGCGTCGCTGCCGGCGAACGTGCAGGCCACGGTGACTTCGGTGTCGTCGAACACCGTGAGCGCATAGCGCATCCACCCGCGCGCCTGCCGAAACGCGTGGCCCCGGGTAACGCCGGCCGTGACATCGTCGCCTGCGTAGGCGTGGTCCTGCTCACTGCGGACGTCACCAATGGTGATGCGGTCCACGATACGGCGATCGGGGTGCGCCGAGGGGGTCGCACTCAGGCAGACGAGCAGGAGAATCGTGGTGGCGGCACGCATCGATCAATGATGGACACGTGATGCGCATCAAGCCAGTGCTGACGGTCAGCTCGTGTCGTCTCCGCGGTGCGTCGCCGCCGCGCTCTGAACGCCTGCCGCGCGCATGCCGTTGAGACACACATTGATGGCCACGGAATACAGCCAGGTATTGAGCGATGCGTCGCCTCGAAAGCGCGACAACCGGCGAAACGCGCGAATGAACGTTTCCTGCGTAAGGTCCTGCTGTACAGCGGAAAGCATCAGTGTGGAGGGAGAGGTTCACGCAATGAGACGCCCTCCATGGCGCCACAGCGGCACACGACCGGCAATGTGCACGACACGACATGCCGCATTCAGGGCACGAACAGCGGTTGGCCCGCCATGACTTGCGGTGCGGATGCTGCGCAGAGCTCTTTGCGCCAGTTCAGGCGCCTTACGCTGCCGCCGTACTCAACAGGGCTTCCTGATTGATCTGGAGTAGCGGCTACCTGTTTGGCTATGGCTGTCATCCGCAGGAGTGAGCGGAGCGAACGAGTGTCGGAAGATACTGCACCGGGCAACACGTTCGCCACCAATCGTCATTCGCTCTGCCGTCTTGGGTCGGTCTGGTTGTTCGGTCCTGCATCGGGCCGCCGGCACATGCTACCGTAGCAGTCGGCCATCCTTCATGCGAAGGAGGATGCTGTCGGTCCGTGCAATATCTACCGATGGGTCCATGCGTAACACCAGGAATGACGCTTCGCAGCCATCCTCGAGGCAGCCTACCCTGCGGGAGGGAAAGATGGCACGGGGAGTGTTCTCACTCCAAAGCCGCAGGAGAGACAGTGGGTCGAACACGTTCAGCGAAGCGAGATACCGAACCTCATTTACAGAATCATCACGGTACTCATCGCTGCCGATGGCGAGCCGCACTCCGGCATTCTTCAACACGCGGAGATTATGTGTGGCCAGCAGATCGAACGCGCGCCGACGCGCACTATCGGGCCCTTGTCGGTCGACGGTCTGAATACCTCCGACGGTGGTGACGACCCACGTGTGGCGCTCCGCCGCCAGCTGCGCGTCCTCGCGCAGAATCTGGTACGGCTCAGCGCTCGGTAACTGGACGTTTTCGTCTCCTCGAAAGCCCGGTATGTGGCCAATCACATCCACGCCAGCGACGACCGCCGCGTGGAAATCGGCAGCTGTCTCCACGTGACTCATTACCCGCAGCCCGGCAGCATGCGCACGTGACACGATGGCGGGGAGCAGGGAGGGGTTCAGGCCACGCCAGTTGAAAAACGCCGTATCGTTCCGCCGTCGCGCGTACTCTTCCGAGTGGACGAGGACGGTCTTGATGATGTCTGGATGCCCGTCGAGAATTCGCGGCCATTTGCGCTCCAGATCGGGCAGGCTGTCGATCAGCCACAGGAACCCGCCGTCGCCATCCGCCTTGGTCATCGTCCCGCGTGACAGGTTCCGGAGATAGAGGCCCGTGGGATGCCCTCCCGTGGCAGTCAGCAGGCCGTTGGCGAATGCCACACTGAGCTGGCCACCTCGATTGACCCGCCCATTCAGCGAGTCTCGCGAGCGTGGAAGATCGCCCGGATTCTGCACGTACATCACGCCATCGTGGAGGTAGCGCGCGATCACGGAGTCCGTTCGTGTGGCGCTTGTATAGCCCAGATTGTGATTGTGGGCTTCCCCGAATGGCGAAACGACCCAACCGCCTGACAAGTCGAGTGACGAGTCCACGCGGGCTGGGCGCGCGGTGGCGAAGCGGCCATTCACGACGTACCGGGTGCCTTGCGTGAAGCCCGAGGGTCCAAGCCAGTGGGCGTTGCGAAGTTCGTAGGTGCCACTCCCGGGCTCCGGCGCGAGCTGCCGCGTTGCGCACGCAACGGTCGCGACGGCAATACACATCACGAGTAGTAAGGGCTTCATTGCTCAGCGGGTCTGGTGAATGACGAACGGTCTGCGCCCCACCTCCCGCGGCAATTGTGCGCCGTCTCCGAAGCAGTCATTGGCAGCCGTCGCGACGGGTTGGGGACCGAGGAAACATAGTCAACCCCTGGCGTCTCCATCTGAACGGAGAGTGTAAGAACTCAATGGAGCTGCCGGATAGCGCCGAATTGGCCGAGTAGCCGCGGCGTTCGTAAGTCCTTGTAAATCATGTACTTCCATGTCGAGGGATTTCGCCCGGACACGCAGGTGTGATTTGTCGATGACCGGGTGAGGCGTTGCCGGCACGGCGAACAGCAATGCACACGCAACCGCGGCCAACATCACCCGCTGCGCGAAGCGAAGCGGCGCCGGCGACAGCAGCACGGTGAGCCGCTGTTCGAGACTCCCCATTCCACCCAGCGAGTAGATTCGCGCCCAGATGCAGTCGTCCAGGGCAATGGGCGGCGTGTCACGGAACATCTCGCCAACGGAGATGGCATGGTGCAGCCGGGAATAGCCAACGTAGCCGAGCGGCAGCGGCATGATGATGCACCACATCCATCGGCGCGCCCACGCCGAAGGCAGCAATCGCTCGAACAACACGCCCGCGACGCCGAACACGCCGGTATCGGCAATCGCATAGAGAATGCAAAGCATGGGGTCCTCTCCGTTGCCTGGGCTCGACCACGTCCACGTAGTTCATAGTTATTGGAACCGCGAGCCCGGACCCTGGGCGGACACCGGCATGAGATCACTGGAGAAACCGGCCGCGCGGACCTACGATTGTAGCCACGCAGCACCGCCCTTAACCACCCACGTGAAATTCGGAGCTCTGGTGACGCCACTCCTGCCCGCCCCCCTGCCATGGGTGCGATGCCGCGCGATCGCTCTCGCACTGGTGGCGCTCATTGCCGCGGCATGCTCCACATCCTCCGCACAGCGCGCAACGCCCTTCGCGCCGCTGGCCTTCGACACGAAGGCACGTGCGCTCGTGGGCCGCATGACGCTGGCGGAAAAGATCGGCCAGATGACCCAGGTCGACCAGCTGTTCCTCAAGGACACCGCCGACATCGAACGCTACGCACTCGGCTCCATCCTGAACGGCGGCGATTCGGATCCCGTCGCCGGTAATTCGCTCCAGGCGTGGCGCGCGATGTACGAGATGTACCAGGGCCGAGCGATTCGAACACGATTGCATATTCCGCTCATCTATGGCGTCGACGCCGTGCATGGCAACAATAACGTCATCGGCGCAGTGGTCTTTCCGCACAACATCGGCCTCGGCGCCACACGCGACTCCGCGCTCGTGCGCCGCATCGCCGAGATCACCGCCGAGGAGACGCGGGCCGTGGGTGCGAATTGGGCGTTTGCGCCCTGCATCTGCGTTCCGCAGGACATCCGCTGGGGACGTTCATACGAAGGGTTCAGCGAAGACCCCGCACTCGTCGCCATGCTCGGCGCCGCAGCCGTGCGTGGTCTGCAGGGCGCGAATCCCATTGACAGGACGCACGTGGCCGCCACGGCAAAACACTTCGCCGGCGACGGCGGCACCTCGCTCGGCAGCGGCATCGACAAGCGGCTCGACCAGGGCGATACCCGCGTCGACTCGGCCACCCTTCGCAGGATCCACATTCGTCCGTACATCGACGCCATCGCGGCCGGCGTGGCGACCATCATGCCCTCGTACAACAGCTGGAATGGCGTGAAGGTTTCCGGCGACCGCCACCTGCTTACGGATGTGCTCAAGGGTGAGCTCAACTTCAACGGATTCCTGATCTCGGACTACAAGGCCGTGAATCAGGTTCACTCCGATTACAAGACCGCCATCGGTATCTCGATCAACGCCGGCATGGACATGGTGATGGTGCCCGAGCACTATCAGGAATTCATAGCGCTGCTCACGGAGCTCGTGCAGGAAGGACGCGTGCCAATGTCGCGCATCGACGATGCTGTCACGCGAATCCTCCGTGTCAAGTTTGCGATGGGGCTCATGGAGCCCGGCTACGACCCGCATGCCGATCATGCGCTCGAACAGCGCTTCGGCTCCGCAGAGCATCGAGCCGTCGCGCGTCAGGCCGTGCGTGAATCCGCCGTGCTGCTCAAGAACGAGCGTGGTGCGCTGCCGCTGTCACGAAGCGCGCGACGCATCCACGTCGTGGGCAGGAGCGCCGACGACATCGGCATCCAGTCCGGCGGCTGGACCATTTTCTGGCAGGGAAAAGCCGGCAACATCACCACCGGCGGAACAACCGTGCTCTCTGCCATCCGCGCCGGTGCGGGTCGTGGAACGCAGGTGACCTATTCCGCCGACGGCAGTGGCGCAGCTGGCGCCGATGTCGTCGTCGTCGTGGTGGGCGAGGGTCCTTACGCAGAGATGAAAGGTGACCGGCTGGAGCTTGCACTGGACGCGAGTGACAGGCAGGCACTGGCCAATGCACGCGCCGCGAACAGTCCGGTCGTCGTCGTCGTCATCTCCGGCCGTCCACTCGACATCGCACCCGTGCTCGCCGATGCGAGCGCGGTGCTCGCCGCGTGGCTCCCTGGCACCGAGGGCGGTGGTGTCGCCGACGTTCTGTTTGGCGATTATCGCCCTACGGGAAAGCTCTCGTTCACATGGCCGCGTTCTGTCGATCAGACGGTGCGAAGCGCGGCGGGCCGTGATCCGCTCTTTCCATTCGGTTTTGGCCTCACGTACCAGGAATAAATATTGTCGTTCTAAGCAATCCACTTCCATTGGCGGACGAGCAGGTCCTTCGTGGGCGATCCCGATTTACAGTCCCGATTTACAGTGTGGACCGTGAAGTGATCGAGAGTATCACTGCGCTTCAAGAGTAAGCACGCCACCCCAACTCGCCGGGTCGACGTCGGCAATGGTTTGCGAGAACGTCCAGCGGTGGCCACCGAGGTCCTCCGCGCTGTATTGGCGCTCGCCGTAAGGCTGGTCGACTGGCGGAGCCACGATGCGGGCGCCGGCTGCCACGGCACGACGATGGTGTGCGTCAACGTCAGCGACCCGCACGAGGACCATGCCCGGGCCCGCGGGCGTTCCCGGCAGCAACTCAGCCGCGACGAGATGTCCACCGGCGAGCGCAAGTTGCGCACGGTGCTCGCCGATACGCAGTCGCTCGGTGCAGCCGAACGCACTAACCAGCCACGCAACCGCAGCGCGGACGTCTGCATAGGCGAGCACAGGCATGACGGCGCTCTCGGGAATGGAATGGTTGTGCGGAATGGGTGGCTGCGTCATCATACACTCCGGTGTTTGCGGTATGGCCCAATGTCCGAGCTCACCCGAGCGGACGCCGAGGGTCGGGATGTACTCTTCGTACCAGGCAGTTGCTTTGCTCTTGCGGGATGACAGTGTAAAGTGAACCGTATTGCGTCTGGTGGGTATACGCCTGACCTGCGCCGTACCAAGAGTAACGCGCGCCATCAATGCCGGAGCGAACATGACGAAGCGCGTACGTATTTCGATTCTATCCTTGGCGACGGCAGTCTTGCTCGCCGGCTGCGGTGAACAGACCACGGCGGCCCTGGCGGCGTGCGAACACTCCACGGCCAGTGCGCAGGGCCTTGCCTGCGAGACACCACACACCAGCGCGGACTCAGTTGTCGCGCGCGCCCGCTGGACGGCCAATCGCCCGGCGTCGTACGACTTCATCCTGACGCTGAACTGCTTTTGCGGCCCGGAGGTCAGACGTCCCGTGCTCATCACGGTTACGGGCACTACGGTGACGAGCCGCACCTACGTGGATGACGGAACGCCGCTTGCGACGCAATTCGCGGGGGCCTTTCCGTCAATTGATGGGCTGTTTGACCTGCTCGACGACGCAAAGCGCCGCAATGCCGCGCGGGCGGATGCTGTCTACGATGGTGTGGCCGGCTATCTGCTTCAGCTCTCGCTGGACTATCAGGCGACGGTGGCAGACGACGAGAGCACCTATGTGGTGAGCGCATTCAGGACGCGGTAAAACTCTTCCGGCCGCACTCGGCATGGGTCAACCCATCCTGGGTTTCGAGCGAACTCGCTGCTCGGCAACGTTGCCGGGAACCGTATCTCCCTCGCTCAGGAAAGGCGTTTCGTCGATGGACGTGAGCCCCTCCGCGCGAGCATGAGCGTTCCTGCAGCGGCCCCACCACCAAGGAATGTCAGGGCCAGCAGGTTGGCGATTGCGTCGGCAACGGACCACCGACCGGCGGCATTCGCGGCAATGATGAGGAAGTAGAGAAGACCGGCGCCAGCCCCCAGCGATGCGAAGCGAGGAATGGAAACTCGGCAAATCGACGACGGCGGGCGGTGATGGCCAGAGTACCGGCGAAGGCGACGCCCACTATGAATGCGACGACGGAGAGTTTGCCGGTCATCTCGAACAGCTCGCGAACCGAGCCTTCCCGAGCCAGCACCATGATCGTGCCGACAATCGACGAGACCGCGCCGACACCTGCAGCGAAGGTCAATCCCGTGGCGATCATCGCGCCGGAGCACTGCCGCAGCTCTACTTCCGGCATGCGGACGACCGGAGCGGGGCTAGTTCGTACGTATCAGACCCTGCGGTGTAAAACACCAGCTCACCTGCAGGGTATCAAATAAATGGCGCGCGGAGTGCGCTTCCGCGGACGGTTTCACGAGCGATTGCTGCGCACTGAGATGCGAACGGCGATCTCGCTCGCACGCGCCGACGCAGCGCGCCCGTCCTCCCGCTCCCGTAAGTGTTGCCTATGTCTCAAGACTAATTTGTTAGCTATGTCCTTGTTCATTCAACCGTATGAATCATCATAGGGCAGATGTCCAAGCTGCCCAAGCCGATCGTGTGCGCCCAAGGTCGCGCCCGTCATTCAACCGGACCAGCAGACGATGTGCGGCATCCCCGGCCATGGGCGTTTCAGCGGCGACATGGTCCAATATCCACTCGCTATTCTCGCGCAGAAGGGGTTGGGCAAGAGCCGGTGCGACACTCGTATTGGCGAGAAGTGCAAAGACCGTCTGGATGGCCGGAAGATTTGTCCCGCCAAGGAGCAGCCGCAGATCACGGGTTGACACCCGCCAATCAATGGGGCGTGCTGGTAAGCTCATAAGAACAGAGGCCGCAGCCTCGCGAACGGCTTCATGCGGATCCCGAAGTGCGCTGACCAGAGTCCACCATGTAGAGTCTCTCGACGGGAAGTTGGACAAAACGGACACTGCAACCATACGATTCACCCAGAGTCCATCGCGCTTGAGAGTCCGCATCGCGCGCGCCCGGTCGGCATCGCTTTGACGCGAGCGAAGAAACGCGAACACCCTGTTTGCGTCTTCCTGTGCCGCTGCGGGTGCTCGAGATAGAGCGGCCGAACGAGCGGCACTATCCGCAAATTGGAGCCAATGCAGCATGCGGCCCCGCCACACGGCTCCGGTGGAGTCCGTGATGGAAAGGACCAGCGGAGCATAGTCCGGCAATACGGACGTGAACTGGTTGCGCGGCCGTTCATCCCACTGGACGGTGCTCGCCTGGCCAGGCTCAACGACCTTAATAGTCAAGAATGAGCGGGACAGCGCGCCCGGCGGAGACATGTTGAAGTGGTCCACGCTCGCTTCGACAAAGTGAAGTGAATCGCGGAGGGTGACCATGCATGCCGCATCGTACAACTCCTGACCGTGCACGTAGTGTCGGATCGAATCTTGGAGCATGTGGATGGTCCAGCGGCGCAAACCAAGAACCTCAACGCGTCCCTTCGGTGAGTCGAATGCAATCTGGCCCCTGCTAGTACCCGGCACGAGACACAAGAGAAGGACGACGAATGCGAACGGGTAAGGGCGGAGCGACGTGTATGGTCTCATTGTCAACTCCAAATGGAAGGTCGGTCGTTGTCTAGAAGTTATGACTGGGCTGGCCTCCGCTCTTCGCGTGGATTAATTCCCCCGCGGTTGAGACGAAGTCACCAGAGC
>JAQBPY010000218.1 GCA_028287285.1 Gemmatimonadota bacterium | reverse complement strand
CCAGCTGGATCATACGGATTACGGACCTGCCCAGTCAACGTGCTCGTGCCGTTGCCATGATATGCAAAGTCGTCGGCGGCCGTCTTGCCCAGGATTACGGCTCCCGCCGCTCGCATGCGCGTGATCTCGAGCGCATCCCTGTGCATGAGGCCGGGAAACAATCGTGCCCACTCCGCGCTCGACGCGGTTGTCGGGAGGCCGCTCATGTCGTAGATGGCCTTGGCGAACAGCGGAACCCCGTCCAGGGGGCCGTACAGCGCGCCACGTTGCGCTCGCGCGTCTGATGCACGAGCGTCATCCAGCGCGGTGGCGGAGAGCGCGTCGATGGCGTGCAGCCGGCCATTCCACGCCGTGGCACGATCGAGCGCCTGCTTCGTGACCTGTACGGCAGTCCAATCACCGCGCGCACGGCCGGCCTGATACTCGACGATGGTGCCGGCGAGCGGGTCGGCGAGGCGCTCGGGCCACCGGACAAACGAAATGGCGAACAGTGCGCTCAGGTCACGGAGCGCTTCGCGTCGGGTGAGGGACATGAGTGGTGCGTTCGGTCCGGAGGTTCCAGCGAAGCAGGAAATGTCCGGGTGTAACTTCGTCCATCCGAGCCATGAGCGCCATGAGCCGCCACCTAGCGATCAAGGACCTCACGCAGTTTGCGTCCGAGTGTCTCCGACGTGAATGGCTTGTGCAGGAATGCGATTCCCGGATCGAGAACGCCGTGATGGGTGATGGCATCCTCGGTATAGCCCGACATGTAGATGACCTTGAGGCCCGGCCGCTGCAGGGCAAGGCGTCTCATGAGGTCCGGCCCGCTTCCACCAGGCATCACCACGTCGGTGAGAATCACGTCGATGGAATCGTGCTGCTCGAACAACCGCTGTGCTTCGCTCGCATCCGCCGCCAGCAACACGCTGTAGCCCTGCAGCTCCAGGATGCGCCTGGTGAGCGCGCGAAGCACCTCCGCATCTTCCACGACGAGGACGGTCTCCGCCTCGGCGCGCGGCTTGACGGCGGGCCGGAAAGAGACGGCGTTGGCACTGGTCTCCTCGACACGCGGCAGGTACACCTTGAATGACGCGCCCTGGCCGACCTCGCTATAGACGCCGATGCCTCCGCCGTTCTGGGTGACGATTCCATGCACCGTGGCCAGGCCAAGCCCCGTGCCCTTGCCCAGCGGCTTCGTGGTGAAGAACGGCTCGAACAGCCGCGTCTGCACGTCCGGTGGTATGCCGGTGCCGGTGTCGGTCACCGACAGCACGACATAGGACCCTGGTGTCACGGAGATGTGGATGTCGCCGTGGTGCTCCTCCAGCTCCACGTTCGCCGTGGCGATGGTCAGGGTGCCGCCATCGGGCATGGCGTCGCGCGCATTCACGGCAAGGTTCACGATGATCTGCTCCACCTGCGCGACGTCCGCCTTCACGCAGCCAAGGCCGGCATCGAGCTCGAGCATGATCTGCACGTCTTCCCCGATGAGGCGCTCCAGGATCTTGCGGACGTTGCCCACCACGTCATTCAGGTCGAGCAGCCGAGGCTCGATGACCTGCTTGCGGCTGAACGCCAGCAGCTGTCGGGTGAGTCCGGCCGCGCTTTCACCCGCACGATGAATTTCCCTGACGTCGGCCACGTGCGGCCCCTCGGGGTCGAGATCGGCCATGAGCAGCTGGCAATAGGCGAGAATCACCGTGAGCAGGTTGTTGAAATCATGGGCGACGCCGCCAGCAAGGCGCCCCACGGCCTCCATCTTCTGCGCCTGGTAGTACTGCGCCTCGAGCATGCGTCGGCTGGTCACGTCGAGGGAGATCCCCACGCCGCGCACCGGCGCGCCGTTGGCGTCGAGCTGAATGCGTCCGGCCGTGCTCAACCATCGCACGGTGCCATTGGACCACAGCGCCCGGTGCTGGACCGAGAAGTCAATGCCGGAGTGAGTGGCCTGATCCACCGCGTCCATCACGAGCGGCCGGTCGTCAGGATGAACACCTTCCAGGTACGCGTCAAAGGTCCCGCCAAACTTGCCGGTTTTCAGGCCGAACTGCGACTCGAGAATCTCGGACACACGCACCACACCCGTGGTGTAGTCCATGTCCCAGATGCCCACGTCGGCATTCCGGAGCGCGAACCGCATGCGCTCCTCCGCAGCACGCAGCGCCTCCACCGCCTCGTGCCGTTCCGTGATGTCCGTGCCGGAACTGAACGTGCCCACAACGTGTCCCGCGTCATCTCGCAGCACTCTGTTGCGCCATTCGATCAGCCGCTCGTATCCATCCTTCGTCACGACCGCGTTGTTGATGGTCGACTGATCGCCGCCCAGGAGATTGCGAAACTTCTGCCCGGTCACCGGCCGCGTCCTGAAGGGAAGGCACATCTCCACCCAATCGCGGCCCAGCAGCTCCGCTTCGGACCAGCCCAGGAGCTCGCATCCCTTGCGGTTGATGGACGTGATGCGTCCGTCCGTGTCGAGTGCCAGCATGATCACGTCCGCGGTGTCCAGATATCGCTGTGCACGATCGCGTTCGGCGCGCAATGCCTGCTCCGCGCGCATCCGGTCGGTGATGTCGGCTCCGGAGCTCAAGGTGCCCGTGATCTCACCGGCGTCGTCCCGAATGAAAGTGGTACGCCACTCGATCAGGCGCTCCTCGCCGGAGCTGGTGACGATCTCGCTGGCCACGATGGAATCATCGCCGCGCTGCACGGTGCGATGCCGGTCTCGCGTTTCCGGCCGCAGGCGTGCCGGCACGCACGTATCAATGAAGTCACGACCAATGAGCTCGTCCGCACTCCATCCGAACGTGGAGCAGGCGTATGCATTCACGAGCGTCACCCGTCCCTGCATGTCGAGGGCGAGCAGGATGACTCCGGCGATGTCGAGATACCGCTGCGCGCTGTCCCGCTCGGTGCGGAGGGCGGCGTCGGCGCGCTTCTGCTCGCTCACGTCGCGCGCGACCTTGGACGCGCCGACGACGATTCCGTCGGCATCCTTGATGGGCGAGATCGCGATCGACACCGTGATCAGTCGTCCCGACCTGGTCCGCCGCACCGTCTCGAAATGCGGTACACGTTCGCACCGGCGAATCCGTGCGAGGATGTGCGCTTCTTCGTCCAAGCGATCGTCCGGAATGAGCCGGTTGATCGGAGCGCCGATCATTTCCGTGGCGGAATAGCCGAACATTCTTTCCGCGCCGGCGTTCCAGCTCGTCACGACGCCGTTCAAATCCTTGCTGATGATCGCGTCGACAGACGACTCCACGATTGCACCGAACCGGCTGGAATCCTCCTGCGTCTGCCGGTATTCGGTGATGTCGGTGATGACCACGGCGACGGATGCGATCGTGCCATCCACGTCCATCGGCTCGTAGCTGACGGCGTAGTGCCGCTCGCCGGCGGCCGTCGTGGTCTGCAGCCGGTACGCGATGCGTTCCCCGGCAAAGGCCCGGTCGAGGCGGGGACGCACCTGGGTTTCATAGACATCCGGCAGCACATCCTGGATGCGTTGCCCCGTCAGCGCAATCAGGGGCAGGCCGAGCAGCTCGGCGTATGTGCTGTTGGCATAGATGTACTGCCGATCGGCGCTGTGGATTGCGAGCCCGATGCGCGCCTTCTCCGTTACCATGCGCAGCAGTCCCTGCGCGTCCGTGGGGCCGAGGGGATGCGTCACGTGCGCGGTTGTTCGCAGTGCATGGCGGGCGGGATCATCTCTGAAATTAGCGCATGGCGTCCCGGCAACCGCGAGATGTCGTCTAGCAGCAACGAACGCCCTGCGCGCAAGACACCCGATCGAAGACGTCGTACGATATTGCGCGCTCCTTAGAGCTTCGGCCGCGTACCATGCTGAATGACGGAAGACTCGTGGAATGACGAGCCTGCCATCATGCGTCATTCAAGAGACAACGGCAATGCGGGGCTTCCCGGTCGGGTTTCGAGTGGAGGGGACCAAGGCGCCGTGGACCATGCAAAATCGGCCCTTTAGAGTCACGTTACTCCAGCGTATTTGAAAGCAGGCTGAACAGCGTATTCCAGTGCTGCTCGGCAGCCGCCGGATCGTGAACGGGGGTGTCCGAAGGCACCCAGCCATGACGCGCATTGTACGTCTCGATCTGATGATCCACGTTGGCCGCCGAAAGCGCGTCTTCCAGCCTCTGCTTTTGTGCGTCGTCGAACCCTGCGTCCTCGGTGGCGCCACCCACGTATACACGTGCCGTCATCATCGGTGCGAGGCGGTGCGGACTGTCCGGCGCGTCGGTGGCAAGACCACCGCCATGATACGACGCGGCGGCGGCGATGCGCTCGGGGAAATGACCCGCCGCCGCGAGTGAAAGCTTGCCGCCCATGCAATATCCCGTCACGCCGATGTGCGTGGCGCGGAGCTGCGCGCGCCTGTCGAAGTGTGCGAGAAAGGCCGGCATGTCGCGCATGATGTTCGCGATGCTCACCGTGGGCAGCACGTGCTGCATCCAGTATTCGCGGGACACCTTGTCCGTAAAGAGGGTTGAGCCATCTTTTACAACGAAGCCGCTGCGGTAGTAGAGATCGGGGAGCAGCACGTGATACCCTCCGTTGGCGAGCCGCTCTCCCATCTCGAATAATGCGGGACGGATGCCAAGTCCGTCCATGAACATGATGACGCCGGGGAGCTCGCCGGCATCGTCAGGGGCGAAGACATGCGTCGGGCAGACGCCGTCGTCCGTTCGGGTCTCGGCTATGCGGTGTGTCATGAGTGAATGGTAACCGTGCGAATTGGTCTCGAGCAAAAATGCGCGCGTGCGATGCTCCGGCAATCGATGTGCCCGCTGCGGTGGACCTCTCCTTTTACCGACGACGCTGTGGCCTGGCGCCCGGCCTTGCATCAATGACCGGCGTTCCACGATTGGCCATCGCGTACTCGACGATCAACGCATCGGCCGTGACGAGGGGCAGGTTATTCAACTTGGCGGCGGCGAGCAGCATCCGGTCGGCGGGATCATTGTGCACGTTCCCGGGGAGCATGGTGCTCGCCAGCAGAATCTCGCGATCCAGCGCAAGGCTCCGGGTGCCGGGCGCACGCTCGGCGCGCCGGAGCCAGATCATGGGATCGATGGAGAACTGCAGCTTTCCCTTGCGCGCCTTGACCGCCACCTCCCATGCCGAGATGTCGCAGATGTGGAGTCCGGATCTGGCACCCGCACGGTCGAGGAGCTGCGTGACCGCCGGTGCCATGTGCGAGGTATTACCCTCGAGATGCCAGATCCAGATGTGCGTGTCCAGCAGCAGCGCACCTTCATACCGCGCCAGCTCGGCGGGCGCCCAGACCGATTGGGCCTGCATCATTTGCCGAGCTCGCCCCACGGCTCGAAGTCCGGAGCGACGAGGTCCCCGTGCGCGAGCAGTGTTCCGCGCATGAATCCAAATGCGCTTGGTGGATTGGCATCCGGCGCGACGAGCTTGGCCACGGCGGCACCGTGTTTGGTGATGACGACCTGCTTGCGGTGATCGTGCACGTCGTCCATGAGCTCGAGACACGTATTCTTGAACACGCTGGCCTTTATTTCAATGGTGGTTGGTGCATCGAGCGCGCTCGATGGGGCGGGGGCGGCGGCCGCACCCTTCCGTGACGGTGACATGATGGCCTCGGTGATTCGGGAGTGCATAACCATTATCCGGCAGGGCGGTGCAAACGCGTGCCGGCCATGAATGCTGTCTATAGCCATATTAGTATGGCTATACACGGGGAGTCAACTGCGCGTGGTCGGATGTCACCCGCGTACCTCGACCTCACGATGCCTGGATCGGCCGTGCCAAGCCAAAAGCGCGCGGAATGCCGCAAAGGCAACCACGAGCGACGGGCCAAGTGCCAGGCTCGTCAGCGCACCGACGGTGAGCCGTGAGGAACCCTGGCTATCTTTCGGCACACCGCATAGTGGAGATGCTTTCTTGCGCAACGCCATCCAATCGTTTCTCGTGGCCCTCGTGCTGGCGCACGCTGCAGCGGCGCAGGCACCGTCCGTCGACGCCGAAAGCAAGGCGGCCATGGCTGTCGCCGACTCCGTGCTCGGTGCGCTCTCGAGCGGCAACACCGCGGTGCTCGCGCGGCTGGTCCTCGACTCCGCGGTCGTTGGCGGTGTTGGCCTACGCGACGGCGTCGAGCGCCTGTCGCTGCGATCGTGGGCGCTCTACGTCAATCGGAAGGGTCCGTCCACATTCACCGAGCGCGGCTTCGGCGCCTCGGCGCACGTGCAGGATCGCGTGGCCCAGGTGTGGATGCCGTACGATCTCTACACGGGCGACAAGTGGTCGCACTGCGGCGTCGACACGTTCACTCTCATGAAAAGTGACGGACGGTGGCGCGTGGCTTCGCTCATCTACACCATCGAGCAGCCGCCGGCATGCCAGAAGCATCCGGCGGGGCCGCCCGGGTGATGACAACGGCCGCTATGGTCGCTCCTGGCGGGATGGCAACCAAGTAGACGGCATTGCCAGGAGCGGGTGTTAGAACGTCGTAATAGCGCTCTGTCGTGTTGAGGTTAGCGTCGCGGCTCGGTGAGCACGATCTGCCCGTGATGAAATGCCAGGTGCGAGTTCCTGCTGAGCAGCACACTCAGCCGGTTCCGGTGGGGTTCCTTCGCAAAGTCCTCGTCTGAAACGGCGGTATGCTTCGACAGCCAGTCCGCGGGCGACCATTGGCTGAACGCATTCCAGAGGGCGTGGTCGGCGTCGATCAGCGCATCCTTCAGCGCGGCGCTCGCAACCGGCGCCGGCGCGCCGCTATCGGCGTTCTCCAGGAACATCGAATCCAGTTCCGGATGCTGCCGAGGTCCGATGCCGAGCAACGGGAGCATGCGATCGTGGACGGCGGCGAGGTGGCCAAGCAGGTAGAGCAGGCGATTGCGGCCGGGCGCGACCTGCGCCTGCAACTGCTCGTCCGAGAGCTTGCCGAAGGAAGCCTCGACCCGGTCGACGTTGAACTTCCATGCGCGGAGTGCCGCGTCGACGAATTGCTGTTCTGAAGTCATGTGTTTGATCCCGGTGGATGTGGATGAAGAGAAATACTCCGAAGCGAACAACGTCCTGCCGTTCAATCTCTTACGCGGCCGTAAAGGTCGCCTCGCCTGCGATATAGGGCACGTACCTGAAGTCCCGAACGCGCGCGAGAAGGTCGCCTTGCCACTCGAGCCGGATGAAATAGGCGGGCCGGGCGCTCGACGCCGGCCGGTAGACGGCGATTGCCGGCACGCCGTCTACCGATCCCGCTTCCGCGCGCAGTTCCTCGCGCGGAGCTATTGCCGCATAGTTCGTGTAGTAGTTCGCCGCCGACTGGCCACTCCTCTGGTAACGCGAGACAAGGTCGAGCCGGGTCTCCTCGCCAAAGAGCGCGCGCAGGGCTTCCCAGTCGTGTGCGTTGAACAGCAGCGCATAGCGGCGTAGTCGCTCCCCGTCCACGATGTCGGCCCTGTTTGCGCCCTGCACATTGGCCGCCGCAACATTTGCGCGTGCGCGAACCAGTGCACCTTTTACCGCCGCGACACTCGTGTCCATGGTAGCGGCCGTTTCCTCGAGCGAGAGGCCGAGCACGTCCTTGAGCGCGAATGCGCTGCGCTGCACCGGAGGCAGCGTCGCGAATACCTTGAGCGCGGCTTCCACGCGCTCGCCATCCGGACCGTGCTCCTGGTGTTCGCGCGATTCCATCATGTCCGCCACTCCTTGCAGGTCCGAGGCTGAATCGACGTTCCGGTGCTCGTACCGCCGCAGGAAATCCATCGCGGTGTAGTGCGCGATGCGAAACAGCCACGGGCGCAGCGGCGGTGCCGCCTCCATCTGTGCCAGCGCGTACCACGCCTTGGCGAGCGTGTCCTGCACGATGTCCTCACCATCGAATACCGAGCCGGTCATTCGGGTGCAGTATCGGTGCAGCTCCGGACGCACCTCTCCAACGAGCTCCATAAAGCGCTGGCGCGACTCGGCCATGGCAGCGAGGAGATCGCTCATGGATGCGGCTCGGAGCTGTTTCCGGCAAGCAGCGCGGTTCTGCCCTGTAGAGTGGTCATACAAGGAAGACGGATGAGGAGGGTGAAAAGATGCGGTCGGCGCCGTCGCGTTATCGGTCTCCCTGCTCGGCGGTCTCGCGCTGGTCCGGGTCGCGTGGAAGCGTGAGCGTGAAGGTCGATCCCACGCCCACTTCGCTCTCCACTTCGAGGTCGCCGTGCATCGCACGCGCAAGGTCACGGCTGATCGCCAGGCCCAGACCCGTGCCCTGATGCGTGGCGGTGAGGGAACGCCCTACCTGCACGAACGGCTCGAAGATGGACTCGAGTGACGCCCCCGGTATGCCGCTGCCCGTGTCGTGCACCGAAAGTGCCACGCGTCCGTCGTCGCGCCGCTCGCACATGATGCGGATCCGGCCGCCGGGCGCCGTGAACTTCGTGGCGTTCGACACGAGGTTGATGAC